>NZ_LT706985.1:1005339-1340452 GCF_900155645.1 Vaginimicrobium propionicum | reverse complement strand
GTTCGCCGGTATCGTTCGCGAGGAGAAAGTTCATGTCGCATCAGCATCAGCATTCTTATCCGGCCGTGACTGGCAGACTTTGGTTCGCGCTTATCGTGACCTTCACCGTATTTGTTGTTGAGATTATCGGCGCTGCTTTGACGTCTAGTCTGGCGGTTGTTGTTGATTTGGGGCACGTCCTTACCGATTTAGCGGGGTTAGCGATGGCTCTGATAGCTGCCAAATTAGCCGCAAAGCCAACCACTGCTAGCCGCACCTGGGGTTGGACGCGGGCTGAGGTGATCGCGGCCGCTTGTCAGGCGATGGTGCTGATTGGGGTGGGCACTTACGCGGTTGTTGAAGCGGTGCGACGCTTAACCGACCCACCCACTATCGACGGGCGCGGCCTATTGTTCGTCGGTATCGTCGGGTTGGCGGGAAATATCGCGAGCCTAGTTGTGTTGTCCGGGGCTAGGGATAAGAATCTAAACCTCAAGGCAGCATTTCTTGAAGTGTTAAACGATGCACTCGGCTCGCTGGCGGTGATTGTTTCCGCAATCGTCGTTTCTACCACTGGGTGGTTTGCAGCTGATGCGATAGCAAGCTTGGTGATCGCTGCGTTGATCGTGCCTAGGGCGATAATGATTCTTAAGTCTGCTGGCAGGATTTTGATGGAGTTTTCCCCGAAAGGCCTTGATTTGGAGGAAGTTCGCACTCACTTATTGAGCCTTCCTCATGTCATGGACGTCCACGACGTGCATGCCTCTACTGTTGGGACAGGTTTGCCAGTCTTCAGTGCCCATATCGTACTGCCTAAGGACTGTTTCGAGGACGGCCACAGTATTGAAGTGCTGCGAGACGCCGAAACTTGCCTGAGTGAACATCACCAGGTGGCACTGCTGCACACCACACTCCAGCTTGAACCAGAGGGGTACTCGCACCGCCACGAAGAGGTACTGCACGCTTAAGCGTTAGGGGTTTGGTCGTCATCATGTCACCTGCTGAATTGGCTAGTGAAGAGGGTCGGTGACAGTTGTCGCTATCGGCGCGGGGTAAGGAACGGTTAACCCACAACTCAACCCTCAACACAACACACCACTGTTGAGGGTTGAGTTGAGGGTTGAGTTGAGGGTTGGCTATTGATGGCTTTCTAACGCGCCTAACAAATGCTTTTGCGCAGAGTTGCCAGAAGCTTACTTAGCTCATCTTGTATCGCTGTTTAGGGCTGCTACTAGGCTCTGTCCGATAGATTAAGCCTTCTTTTAATAGTTTATTGAGAACGGCTCGTGCCCCACCCACTCCTATTCCGGCTGCACCCGCTAACTCGCGGCTAGTTGCACTTGAGTGCGAACGTAAATACTCAAGAATTTTTTCGCGGGAGGACATCCCAGCGGCAGCACCCTGCTCTGCCAAAGTCATGCGTCGCCTCTCGAAAGTCAAGCTGAAACTGTCTAGGCGGTCAACAGGTATAGCTGGCGGGAGCATTTCTCGCTCCAGTTGGGTCATTATTTCTTGGTAACCGGTTCCACGGTTTTCTGCCACAAATCCGCCTTCGCCATAGGGGGTCATTTCTAGTAGATGTGATAGGAACTGGTTTCTGGATGACGACAGCCCGGTCGTGCCAAGGGATTCAATGGTTACTGTGCCGAATAGTCCGCCAGGATTGATTATTTCTAGTCGGTCAGCGTACATATTGAGTTGTACTTGAGTGCCGCGTGCAGCCGGTGAATAGTCTCTGTGCATTAAGGCGTTGGTTAGTGCCTCACGTATTGCTGCGGGAGGGTAATCAAATAAATCATGTCTGAAAGCCCCGCGGACAACACCACCAATCCGCATATTTTTCATAACAACATTTACCCCGTCCTCTACTAAGGAAGGTATTGGCCCGACCAGCGTCCCCGAATCTAAATAACGTTGCCCAGTGATTGCTGACGCTTTAGTTGAGCCGGGAAATACCGCATAAGTTATTGTCAGGCGCGGGAAAAACTCTTGCGGGTATTCGCCTAGGCATAACAATCCTGCCAAGGTGGGGTGAAGAATGCCATTGGCAGATTTTCCTATTATGCGAAGTTTCATCATCGCAGTTTCGTCTGGCAGCTTAGCGAATAATCGAGGATGATTTTGTCGCTCTCTGTCTAGGACGGCGCTCACCAAATCATCGTCGAGCGCGTCTAGGCCGGCCTCTTCAACGAGTTCAACATCCCAGTTTGGCTGTCTTTCATTTTCTTTTAGCCGATCAATTTCGTAGGCCGATAGTTTACGGTCGCCATCGCCTGTTCGGATAAAAGAGCCGCCATAAACGTTCTTCGTCTTTATGTAGCACGGTTTGTCTTTGGGCTGAAGTGGCGGGACTTGTGCCATGACTAATTGCGAACCGTCATGATTGATAATTTCAATATCTGCCCTAACCGGCGGCACTAGATTGTCGCTGCACACTCCAGCTAGCGCATCGGATATGTTCTTTGCCTTAAACTTTCTTGCCGGTAGAAAGCCGTTCTCTTCGTCCAACCCCAGTATCAGTAACCCGCCAAGGCCATTGCTGAATGCCGACAAGGTTTCCGCAACAGTTTTCGGCAACCCTCCGGCCGCAGATTTAACCTCAATCTGCTGGCTGTCTTGCCCTTGAACTTTTAGAAGTTCTATAAGTTGCTTTAGTTCTGCCTCCGTCGATGGCATTTGCATATTCTTATCATATGGACCCTCAACTGAACCCTCAACACAACACACCACTATTGAGGGTTGAGTTGAGGGTTCAGTTGAGGGTTGGCCTATTATCCCGATCCCTGGACATTGTTTTTCGCAGTGGACGGACACACTCAGCAACCCTAGCTCTGCGTCAGCCAAGTGTTAGACGCGAATTTTCGTGTGCCTGACGTGGCGGGGTTTGTGGTGGTGTCTTGCGCCGTTATGATTCTTAGCGTTCATCGTGCAATGGTCGTTAGAAAAAATGCCAGATAAGAGTGAGATAGGTGACTAATGAGTGTTGAAACAAAGCAGCGTGAAAAACTGGATTACATAAATGTTGCTAGCGTCATTTCAGCATTTGCCGTCGTTATGTTGCACACTAATTATGTTTTTTGGGACTACCAACCGGATACTCTATTTTGGAAAAGCGCGAATGTGATAGAGACTGTCTGTTATTTTGCGGTGCCGGTATTTTTCATGATTTCTGCCGCTACATTAATGGATTTCAATAAACGGTACGGTATCAAAACGTATTTTATAAAGCGTTTCAGAAGAGCTGTAGTGCCTTTTATCGCCTGGAGTCTCATTGGTCTTGCTTACAAAATTTATCCTCTAAGATATGTTTCCCCTCAAGACATAACTCCAAAGTTCATTATCTCTGGCCTATTAAACGGTAGTTTGGTTGATATTTATTGGTTCTTTATTCCGTTGTTTTGCATTTACCTATCTCTTCCGCTCTTCGCCGCTGTTCCGGACGAAAAACGCAAAACTTTATTTACCTATTTGGCGGTTGCCGGATTTTTGCTGAATATCCTTCCGCCTTTCCTGCTTGGGGTTACCGGCAAGGAGCTTGCTACCGGGCTGTCCGTGGGAGTTGTTGCGGGCTACCTCTTTTATGTTCCGGTTGGTTATCTGATTAGCCGCTACGAGATCGCCCCTAAAGCCAGGATAGTTATCTACGTTTTGGGCGTGTTTGGCCTGGCTATGCACATGTTCGGCACGTTCATCTACTCGCGTCCAGCGGGCGAGATATCTGGCGTATTCAAGGGGTATCAAAATGTGCCGTGTGTCCTTTACTCCATAGCGGTTTTCGTCTTTATCAGGTACGCCACCCCACACATAATGAAACACAAGCCACTCGCTTGGCTAACAAACACGCTGCGCACCTACACGCTGAGTATCTATTTACTGCACATCTACGTGGTACGTACGCTAGCCAGACTTTTCGACGGTATTGGCTATTCATTGACCTACCGGCTGCTAGCACCTTTTGGGATTGTGATTATCGCCGTGTTTGGCGCCTGGGTGATTCGCAAAATTCCGGTCGTCCGCGAGATTCTTCCTTAGCTGAATGCGGGTTTTACCGGGGCTCCAGCCAGATTTTCCTTAGTCGGTCGCCCGCCCCTCTTGAGCGCCTTTGCACTATTCGGCTAGAGCTTTTGCGATGGCTGTCAAAGTGTCGTGGGCACTGTCCTCATCGTCAGCGAGCACCGCAATTGCCACTATTACTCGCGCGTTTTCTTTATTGATGAACCAGCCAAATTGCCGCGACACGAACCCGTGTTGGCTAGGCCCCCACCCGCCTTTGAAAACCGTGCCTGGCAATATACCTATGCCCCACTTTTGGGATTCATCAATATTAGATAAATCGTTGATTATTTGGTCGGCTCCCGTTAGGCAGGGCATATTTTCTAAGAAGATAACCTGGTCGCTAACGTCCCAAATGGTCAGCCCGAATTCTTGTTGTGAGCTGTCAGTTTTACTGAATAGGGTGTTGTTGTCTCCAGCATTGCGCAATACGCTGTCTACTGCTTCGGCGCGAGTCATTTCGTCAGGCCCCAGCGATTCCCACAAGGTTACGGCGTCGTCGTTATCTGAGATTCGCAAGGATTCGGCTATCTCGTGCCTAAACTCTTCGCCGCGTCCTTGACCTACAACCGCTAAAGCTATCGGAACTTTAGCGGTTGACCAGGCCTCTAGCCCCGCTGTTCCACCGACGCGCTGGACGCCGGACGTCGGGTCAACCCACGCTGCCTCAACGTGAACCCCGTATTCATCAGCAGTTTTTTGGATCTTTTCAGCAACGTCACCAGTCGGTTTCGCTAGCGGGGTGCCGTCGCAGGCCTTCACTAAGTTAGATGTTGGGGCAGGCGTGGCCGAGGAAGATTCGTCTACTCTTGGCGCATATGGGACGGTTTCCTCCGCCTCGCGCGCCGCGAGGCTGCCGTTTATTCCGATTATTATTAATGAAATAGCTGCCGCAATGCTCCCAATTAGCAGAATTAGCCGTCTGGATGCCGAAAAATTGGAATCCGTTGTCATTTATTTCTGCCGCCTTTTATTGCACCACAAACTGTTATTTACGGCTGCAATGGTAGCCGATAATTATGCAAATGCTATGTCCAATTATCTTCTATTGGCATTTGCTCCAAAATTGTCACCTTAATAAATAGTAATAAACATTGCTTAAAGTGTCGGGTCGGCGATTTTTACGCTCTTAACTTCGACGCGGTCAGGCGAGTAGGCGCCGACGTGGCTAACTGTCAGCCCAGAGGTGATGACTGCACGGTGTAAAGCCTCGCGAACATCTCCCAGTCGTGCTTGTCGCAATCGGCGTTTGGCTTCGGTTGAGCCGAGTAGCCCAGCGTCTAATAAGCCCGAAATTAGCCCAGCCATGAATGAGTCCCCAGCGCCGACGGTGTCCGCGACTTCGACGTTTAGTGGGTCTACAACTAGCATGTCCCGGTCTCCGGCGCATAGCGCATAGGCGCCCCAAGGTCCGCGCGTAGCTATGACTAGCCCCGGCCCTAGGCTCTTCCATTTGCGCAGTACAGCTTCTACGGGGGTATCTTCCCCGTAGAGCCAAGCGATGTCCTCATCACTGGCTTTGACAAGGTCTGATAGGCCGATTAGCTCCTCGATTCGAGGACGCACGTCCTCGGGGCTGCCCATTAGCGATGGGCGCGCATTCGGATCGTAACTGACCGTCCCTCGAATGGCCATCGACTTTACTGCCGCCAGTACGGACGACGCGCCCGGCTCCAAGGTCGCGGCGAAACTGCCAGTGTGTAGGTGACTAATCTCTGAGGCGTCGGGCAGGGGCGGCAGTTGCCAATCCATCTCGAATGTGTAGCTGGCTTGGCCTAACTCGTCGATCATGGCGTTGGCTATCGACGTCTTATCTGCTTGGCCGCTGCCGGGCACAACCCCAACGCCGGCGGCTGTTAAGTGTTCCTCGATGAGTTGGCCGCGTTGGTCGTTACCCCACCAAGACCCCATTAGCGTGGGGTGGTCGAGTTGAGCTAGCCCACAAGCCACATTGAGCGGCGAGCCGCCAACCTTTTCTTCGATTGTCCCGTCGCGGTTAATGACGTCAATGAGCGCCTCGCCCAGGCATAGCACTGGACGCCCTAACGTTTTAATTTCTGTCATGACTTACTCCACACCTAGCTTCTCGGCCATTTCCTCTAGCGGGATTCCCTTGGTTTCCGGCATGATTCTAAGCACCCAGATTAGCTGACCGCACATGCACAGGAAGAACACTAGGAACGACCAACCGCCGCCCAGGAACGCAATCATCGAGGGGAAAATGCCGGAAGTGATGGCCGCGAAAGTCCAGTGGGTTGCTGAGCCGACGGACTGACCGGCGCCGCGCACCTTATTCGGGAAGATTTCCGAGATGAACACCCAAATAACTGAGCCTTGGCCGAATGCGTGCGCCGCAATGAACACCAGCAACCCGACCAGCACCATGATGGACGAGCCGGAGGTGAAGTTGCCCTCAAACCTGAACATTACGAAAGTTAAGAAACCCAAGCTGACTAGGTATCCGATAGAGCCGACGAGCATTAGAGTGCGGCGTCCGAGCTTGTCGATAACAGTTAGCGCGGTCATTGTTGCGACAAGATTCATGAAACCAACCGCGATAGACATGAGATAGGACGCATTCTCACCCGCGCCCGCTTCCTGCATAACCATCGGCGCGTAGTAAAGAATCGCATTAATGCCCGATAGCTGGTTGAAAGCGGCTATCGCAATAGCCATCAGAATCACCTTGCGATAGCGCTTGGAGAAGAAACGCACTTTCGTCTTAGATTGGGCTCGGTCACGCTCAATCTGACTTCTGATTTCCGCCAGCTCCAGGTCGGATTCCTCTGTGGTTGAACACAGCTTAAGGCTGATATGTTCAGCCTCGTCTTCGCGTCCTTGAGCCATTAGCCAGCGCGGAGTTTCCGGCACGGTAAACAGCAACAGCAAGAACACAATTGACGGCACTGCCATGACGCCGAGCATCCATCGCCAAGCGGTATCCCCGTGGACGATTGCGCGAATGATGGCGTTCGAGGCGTAGGCCACCAAAATACCTAACACGATATTAAATTGCACTAAACCGACAAGACGCCCGCGTTGTCGTGCCGGAGCAATTTCCGCGATATAAATAGGTGCGCACACGCTGGCCATGCCAACGCCGACCCCGCCAAGGAATCGCGAGCCGAGGAATAGCCAGTAGGCCGAGGCCGGCGCTAGAGCGGTACCAAGACCGCCAACTAAGAACAGTAAGCCGATAACGAATAACAATTTCTTTCGCCCGTATTTATCGGCTAGGCCGCCGCCTGCCAACGCGCCGGCGATGGTGCCGATTGTTGCTGAGGCAACGGTGAAGCCGAGCGACTGCGGTGAGAGCGAGAACACTTCGGTTAATGATTTTGTTGTGCCAGAAATGACGGCGGTGTCGAATCCGAAAATCAAGCCACCGATGGACGCCACAATGGCGCTTCGGATCACTAAGCCGTTGGCACGTGAGCTTTCTAAAGCTGTCTTCTCACCTGACATAGTGAGTTCCTTTCAGCCGCATTCCCATGTTGGAAATGCAAAATTGGCGACACTGCGATGTGTCACAAATGACGTAAATTACGGTTTTATTTTCCTTAGTCTAGCGGTTACCATCGTCGCGAAACAGGCTATCCACCCAAGGATTCTCTTAAGTTTTTGAGTTTTGTCCGCTTTTAGTTCATTGCGATAACTGTTGACAGGAATCCCCGCGACAAGCCGATTTACCTGGTTAACATGATTCGTTTTGCGCTGTCGCCTTTGCGTTTTAATCCGGCTCTTCCACCCCAAACCCCCGCACTTACGCGGCAGTCATCTTGTACATTCATGCTTAATATGTGAAAATATTAAGCATAGAAGTACAGGGGGTGTTATGCAGACTCTAGTGAATCTCGCGACGGGCGATAACGGCTACGTCACGTCGGCTCAGGTTACTGCTGCCGGTATTCCCAGACGAAAACTAGCTGAGGCAATTAACGCTGGGCAGCTTATGCAAGTTGATCGTGGCCTTTATGCACTTCCGGAAACATGGGAAGACCCCTTCTATGTGGCGCAACATAGGTTTTCGCGCGGGGTTTTTTCTGACGATTCCGCTCTTTTTTTGCATGGTATGACAGATCGGGCACCGTTTTCGTTCACTATGACCTTCCCGCGAAGCTACAACGCTACTGCTGCCAGGGCTGCGCAAATCGTGTGCCGCTCCTGTGCTGATGACGTCCTTGATCTCGGCTTAAGTGAGGCTGTCACCGTGTATGGCAACACTGTTAAGGCCTACAACCTGGAGAGAACGCTGTGTGACCTTGTGCGCGGTCAACGGGTGGTTGATAGTCAAGTATTTACGCCAGCCATGCGAACGTACATGAAAAGTCCAGAACGCAACCCGACGAAGCTCGTGGATTATGCGCGTCGGTTGAATGTCGAACGCAAAATTCGAACCTATCTGGAGGTGCTGTTGTGAAAACTAACAACGCCATGCAACTTAAGGCGCGTATAAACAACAGCGCCAAAGAGGCTGGGATTCCAGCGCAGGCCATGCTACAGAGCTATCTTCTCGAAAGGCTCCTTGAGCGCCTTTCACTATCGGCTTGGCGTTATCCCCATACCCCTAGTCCAGCCGGCGGCGGGCGGCACCCTTGTCGGCGGATTGGGCGAGGGTGGCGAACACTTTTAGCGCGGTGGAAACTTGGCGGTCGCGGTGGGCGGGGTGCCAGCCAACCTCATCCTGTTCGGCGCGGCGGCGCGCCAATTCCTCGTCCGATAATTCGACGTTGATACTGCGCTCGGGGATGTTTATCGAGATGATGTCGCCGTCACGTACCAGGCCGATAGCCCCCTTAGAGGCCGCCTCCGGGCTGATATGCCCTAGTGAAAGCCCAGATGAGCCGCCAGAGAACCGCCCGTCAGTGATCAGTGCGCATTTGGGGCCAAGCCCTACACCTTTCAAATAACTGGTCGGGTAGAGCATTTCTTGCATACCCGGCCCGCCTTTCGGCCCCTCATATCGGACGACAACAACGTCGCCAGCCTGAATGCGCCCGTTAATAATCGCTTCACAAGCCTCTTCCTGGGATTCGGTGACCTTGGCCGGCCCACTGAACACCCACTGATCTTCGGGTACGCCCGCGCTTTTCACCACGCACCCATCGGCGGCGATATTGCCTTTCAAAACTGCTAGCCCGCCGTCTGTGGTGTAGGCGTGCTCGATTGAGCGGATACAGCCATTCTCGGCGTCCAAGTCGAGGGATTCCCAAGTGGCCGATTGCGAGAACATTTGGGTTGTGCGTACCCCGCCTGGTGCCGCATGAAACACCCGTTTAGCCTTGTCGTCGGCTTTTCCGCCGCGAATATCCCATTCGTCGAGGAATGCTTGCAAGCTAGCGTGGTGTACCGAATGCACCTCGCCGCTCAGCAGTCCGGCGCGATTTAGCTCGCCAAGAATCGCCGGTATCCCGCCGGCGCGGTGCACGTTTTCTATCCAATACCGTTTCGAGTTCGGCGCTACCTTGCACAGGCATGGCACTCTGCGCGATAACTGGTCAATGTCGTCTTGGGTGAAATCAACCTCAGCTTCTTGAGCGACCGCCAGCAAATGCAAGATGGTATTCGTTGACCCGCCCATCGCAATATCCATCGTCATCGCATTGCAAAAAGCGGGGTAGGTGGCGATTGCTCGCGGCAGGACGGATTCGTCGTCGTCGAAATAGAAACGTTTAGCCAGCTCGACGATTTTGTGCCCGGCATCAATGAACAGGTTTTTACGCCAGGCATGAGTTGCTAGCAGGGTGCCGTTGGCTGGTAGTGAAAGCCCTAGTGCTTCGGTTAAACAGTTCATTGAATTAGCGGTAAACATGCCCGAGCATGACCCGCAAGTGGGGCAGGCTAGTTCTTCCATGCGCGCTAATTCGTCATCTGATACCTCGTGCGAGACGGACGCCATCATCGGGTCAATCAAGTCGAGTCGTGCGCTGGTGGTGCCGTCGTCCTTGGTGTACGGGTTGCCGGATTCCATCGCTCCGCCGGAGACGAAAATTGTGGGGATATTCAACCGCATGGCAGCAATCAACATGCCGGGAGTGATTTTGTCGCAGTTAGAAATACAAACTAGGGCGTCCGCTTTGTGGGCGTTCACCATGTATTCGACGCTGTCAGCGATGATTTCACGGCTCGGCAACGAATACAACATCCCGTCGTGACCCATTGCGATACCGTCGTCTATCGCGATGGTGTTGAATTCCCGAGCCACGCCACCAGCCTCGTAGACGGCGTCCGCAACGATTTTCCCGACGTCACGTAGCCCAACATGGCCAGGGACGAATTGGGTAAACGAGTTAGCGATAGCCACAATCGGCTTGCCAAAATCTTCGTCTTTTAAGCCGGTGGCTCGCCACAATGCGCGTGCACCCGCCATTCGGCGTCCTTCCATGGTGGTTATTGAACGCAATTTCCCCATGTTTCCTCCTTGGCTTCGCGATAAAAGATTAACTCTTGCCCGCCTATCTAGGTTTAACGTCCAGTAGGCGAGTGGGGCTTTAGTAGTCGAAAATGAGACGAATAGGGACTTATCCACAGGCTTTACTGTGCCATTTTAGCGCTCTGACTAGCGTATTCACCCGTAAAATCAACTCTTTACGGTGTCCATCTACCACCGGGTGTAACGGCCAAACTAGATTCGTGGAACAATTGAGTCATGAGCTACCGAGAAATTGAGATCGCCAAGCCACGGCAGGTGGGAATCACCGAGCTAGTGCTGCGCGACGCCCACCAGAGCCTAATGGCAACCCGAATGGCCATGGAAGACATGGTCGATGCATGTGCCGACATTGACGCGGCAGGTTACTGGTCAGTTGAATGTTGGGGCGGGGCAACTTATGACTCTTGCATCCGCTTTTTGAATGAAGATCCGTGGGAGCGGCTACGCCTGTTCCGCAAGTTGCTGCCAAATTCGCGTCTGCAAATGTTGTTGCGCGGCCAGAACTTGCTTGGCTACCGCCACTATAACGATGAGGTTGTAGACCGGTTCGTTGATAAGTCTGCCGAGAACGGCATGGACGTATTCCGCGTATTCGACGCGATGAACGACCCCCGCAACCTTGAGCACGCGATGGCCGCCGTTAAGAAGGCTGGCAAGCACGCTCAGGGCACTATCTGCTACACCATTTCGCCGGTTCACACCGTCGAGGGTTATGTGAAGTTAGCTGGCCAGCTGCTCGACATGGGTGCTGATTCCATCGCTTTGAAAGATATGGCTGCCTTGCTGAAGCCGCAGCCGGCTTACGACATTATTAAGGGCATTAAAGAAACCTACGGCGAGGACGTCCAAATTAACGTCCACTGCCACTCCACCACGGGTGTTACCCAGGTTTCGTTGATGAAGGCTATCGAGGCTGGCGCTGACGTTGTTGACACGGCAGTTTCGTCGATGGCGCTTGGCCCTGGCCACAACCCAACCGAGTCTGTTGCTGAAATGCTTGAGGGCACGGGCTACACCACTGGCCTAGATATTGCTCGGGTCAAGAAGGTGCGTGACCACTTCCGCAAGATTCGTCCGAAGTACCAGAAGTTCGAGTCAAAGACCCTAGTTAACACCAACATTTTTAGCTCGCAGATTCCGGGCGGCATGTTGTCGAATATGGAGTCTCAGTTGCGTGCCCAGGGTGCTGAGGATCGTCTCGATGAGGTTATGGAAATGGTGCCGGTAGTGCGTAAGGACGCTGGCTACCCGCCGCTGGTCACCCCGTCGTCCCAGATTGTTGGCACGCAGGCCGTGTTCAACGTGCTAATGGGTAAGTACAAGACGCTGACCGCCGAGTTTGCTGACATGATGCTCGGCTACTACGGCGCTTCCCCGGCTGAGCGTAATCAAGAGATCGCCAAGCAGGCTAACGAATCCACTCATAAGGATCCGATTACTTGCCGTCCAGCCGATTTGTTGGAGCCGGAATGGCACAAGCTGGAAGAGGAAGCTGCCAAGCTTGAGGGCTTCGATGGCACTGAAGAGGACGTGCTGACTTACGCGATGTTCCCAGGTGTGGCACCCACTTTCTTCGAGCACCGCGCCGAGGGGCCGAAGTCTGTTGCGTTGACCGAGGGTCAGCTTAAGGCTGCCGAGGAAGGTCAAAAGAGCGCGCTGTCTGGCCCTGTCACCTACAACGTCAAAGTTGGCGGCAACGAGCATTCCGTTACCGTCGAGCCAGCTTAAGAGGCGAAGTAAATGGCTAAAGAAAAGAGTATGGGCGAGCGTATCGACCACCTAGCTAATGAGCGTGCTCGCGTTCAGGCTGGCGGTGGCGAGAAACGTATCGCTAAGCAACATGACAAAGGCAAGCTGACTGCCCGCGAGCGCATTGACCAATTTGTTGATCCAGGCTCGTTCTACGAGACGGGCGCTTTCCGTAAGAACCGCACTACTGCTTTCGGCATGGATAAAGCTGATATGCCGGCTGACGGTGTGGTTACCGGTTATGCGTCTTTGATGGGGCGTCCAGTGTTCTTGGCTTCACAAGATTTCACTGTTGTTGGCGGTTCCGCTGGCGAGACGCATAACATCAAGGTCACCGAGACTATGGAGAACGCTTTGGAGGCGGGCGCACCGTTTGTCTTCATCAACGACTCCGGTGGTGCCCGTGTGCAGGAGGGTATTGACTCGCTTTCCGGTTATGGCAAGGTGTTTTACGCTAACGTCAAACTTTCTGGGGTAGTTCCGCAGATTTCGATTATTGCTGGCCCGTGTGCTGGCGGCGCGGTCTATTCCCCGGCGTTGACGGACTTCATCATCCAGACCCGCAAGGCTCACATGTTCATTACGGGTCCGGGCGTCATTAAGCAGGTGACGGGCGAGGAGGTTACTCAAGATCAGTTGGGTGGCGCTGACGCGCACCAGCAGATTTCGGGTGTTAATGATTTTGTGGCTGATACTGATGAGCAAGCCATTCTGATTGCCCAGAAGTTGTTGAGCTTCTTGCCGAATAATAACCGCGAGCAAGCCCCTATCTATAAGCCGGATTATTCGGCTGAGCCTGACGAAAAACTGCGTGACATTGTCCCAGTTGAGGGCAATAAGGGCTATGACGTGCGTGACGTTATTCGGGCAATCGTCGATTACGGCGATTTCCTTGAGGTGAAAGCCGGTTACGCAGCCAATATCGTGACTGCTTTCGGACGAGTTGGTGGCCGCTCGGTTGGTTTCATCTGCAACCAGCCGAAGGTTATGTCTGGCGTGCTAGACATTAATGCTTCCGATAAGGGTGCCAGATTCATCAATATCTGTAATGCCTTCAATATTCCGGTGGTCAACTTGGTTGACGTGCCTGGCTTCTTGCCTGGTGTCGCCCAAGAGCATGGCGGCATTATCCGTCACGGCGCGAAGATGCTTTACGCCTACTCGGAGGCTACTGTCCCGAAGATTACCGTGGTCTTGCGTAAGGCTTACGGCGGTTCATACCTGGCCATGTGCTCTAAAGAATTGGGCGCTGACAAGGTGTTTGCTTGGCCGAGCGCAGAGATTGCGGTTATGGGTGCTGATGGTGCTGCTGCCGTGGTGTTCCGCAAGGAGATTGCCGGGGCTGAGGATCCGGACGCTAAGCGTGCCGAGGTTGTGCAAGCCTATCGAGATCAGTTCGCGACCCCGTTCGCGTCTGCTGCTCATGGCTATGTTGATGACATTATTGATCCGGCTGATACTCGTCGTCATATTTTGGTGGCTTTGGAGTTGCTCGCGAAGAAGAAGATTCAGCGGCCTACCAAGAAGCACGGCATTATGCCGGTTTAGGAGTGTAGATGAGTAAGAAGCAATTAGAGGTTGACGAGCTGGTAGCTCTTGTTGACCAACTTCAGCACAAGATAGATTCCCTACAAGATAAGGTGGCGGCTCAGCCGCTGCCCGAGGAAGATTTGGTGGTTATTGCTGCTACGGCAGCCGCCTATCTCGGCATTAAGGGTAGGGTCAAGGCCATCCAGTTCGCTGGCCGTTCCGGCACCACGTCGCTGGCTTCGGCGTAAACAGGTTTGAGAGAGGAAAATTATGCGACTCAAGATGACTGTTAACGGCAATGAATATGTCGTTGACGTTCAAGCCGAGCCGGAAACCGTCCAGGTGCCGGCCCCGATAGTGATTGGCAGCGGCTCCGGCCCGGCGCCGGTGGCCACTCCGGCTGCTGGCGGCAAGGCTGGCCCCAATGATGTCACTGCTCCGCTTGCTGGCTCAGTTGCCCGCTATGAGGTGGCTGTTGGTGACAAGGTGGAGGCTGGCCAGGTGGTTGCGGTCTTGGAAGCCATGAAGATGGAGACTGAGATTGCTGCGCCTAAGGCAGGCACTGTCACCGCGCTGTTGTGCGATATTCGCCAGGCCGTCCAGGGTGGCGACCCACTGGTGACCATCGAATAATTAACTAATTATATTTGGGGCGTCGGCGGTAACGTCGGCGCCCCAAATGTTTGGTTTCTATCTTTTTTAGCGCGAAAGCCGGTTTATACCCCTATTTCTGCCCAAACATCCTTGTGAGAGTTCAGTTCCAGATTGCCGAGCAGCTTTTGCTGTTCATACCGGGCAATGAGTTCTAAGTCGTGCTCGTCGTCAAGGCTTTCTATGGCTTTCTTCCGAATGGCTGCGGCCAAGCTCAAATTGCGGGCGTTAGCGTAATGCTTGAGCACGCTAAGTTCCTCGTCAGTTAGTTCAATGTTTACTGTTGCCATGCGTCCCCCTTTAATTCGCGCTTATTCTACTTCACACGCTTTTGGTCTTCTGACTGATAATTTGAATCCAGGTAGATAAGTATAAGCGCGGCGTTGTCTTAGTCGGTGGCAGCGTCTAAGCTGCATTTCGCGCCTAGAATATGCGGAGAGGGAGGGGCGGTTATGAGTGACGCAAAGTTTTCGGCTTTTGACGCCAGTAAATACTTGGATAGTCAGGAAGCGATGAACGATTATCTGGCTATTGCGTTAGAGGATGGTGATACGAAGACTGTTCAGGTGGTACTGCGCGATATTGCTCGGGCACGCGGTATGAGCCAACTAGCCAAGGCCGCTGACCTTAACCGCGAGTCTCTCTACAAATCTTTATCCAAAGATGGCAACCCGTCCTTTGCGACCATCACGAAAATAATGAAAGCGCTCGGGTTGAAAATTACGTTAGCCCCGCAAACTGCTTAGTGGTGTGCCACTACGCCGTGAATGGGCGCCTGGTGGCAAGATTGCCTGGCAGCCTTCAATATGGTCAGGCGCTGGGGATTGCTGATGAATCCGGACATGGGTGACGTTTCGCGCATTCCTATGCCGGTGTCGGTGGGGTCGGTGAGGGCTGTCCGCAGGCCAACAATGTCGTGGTTATCAATTATTTCTTGCCACCGGCGGATGTTCTTTTGATGGTAGTTGCCGCGAGTATTGGCGCGCACCCTGGCGAGGTTGCGGTTCATCTTCGCCCACGAGTCCTCGTCGAAGTGCTCAATTTTCTCGGCTATCGCGGTGTGCAAGAGCAAGCTACGCAGCTTAGTCCTTTCCAGCTCTGGGAACGGTTTAAGCATGTCGCCCTCCTCGTGCCATTTTATAAGCGCTTTAGTTAGTTAATTGTCTCACAAATGTTCAGTACTTCCGCGAGCTAGTTGGGGATAGCTAACTCTCTCATGCCGTGACGAAAACTATGAAAGCGCTCGGGTTAGATTTCCTGGGGGCGGGGTGAATGGCCTTGTCTGGCATGGGGCGATGATCGGGGGCGGTGAGTCGAGTCCGTGTCGGCTCAAAATTCCCCCAAAGCAACTCGGTGTCATTGTTTGCGAACGGCTTGTGGTGGGGCTAATGTATTCATCAAGTCGAGGTTTTACGGGGGAACTTTCCTCGGGGGAGTACAAAAAATAATGAAAAAGGTAAATCGTAGGTTAGCCATTGGGTTTGCTGCCGGGCTGACTATTGCTGCTTTGGTGGTGGGGGGGGGTAACCCTGCCTTTGGTGATCTTCAGGGCGACAACGTTCACCTGGAGCAAGGCCTAAATGTCTCCGGCGGCGCTGCCTGTTATGTGCCGGGTGCGGATACCGAAGTCCCAGTATCTTTCATAGTTCAGGCCAGTAACGGAAAATCTTCTGATCATGGGCAATCTATGCGTGGGCCGGTCATCAGGCTGCCAGAAGCCCTAAACGTGACCTCCGCTAAGGTGTTGGCCGTTCCGGACGAGGCTCCTCATCCACGCGACGATATTTCCACTCTCGCGGAGATGGCCAGTCAGTACCAGCAAGGTAAGTACCTCAGCGATTTAGGTTTTGATACTCTTCGACGCTGGTACGGTAACGACGACCCTTCATTACGACCTGCAACAGGCGGCCGTGCAGCGTGCTTGGACAATTGCCAAATAGATTATCAGGGTTGGGACTTTAACAGCCACCAACCGGTCCAGGGTGTTATTTCCATAGGTGGGATGTACTACTCCGGTCTTGACGACTACAACACCGAGTATCATAAAGGTTGGGATTCTAAGGTGGCTCAAACAAAGCCCGACGGTTCGTCAAACTACGACCCAACTCGCACATGCTCCGAGGGCAATTATAAGCCTGCCTATAGTGGACGAGTCGACTCGGTGCCTGAACACCCCGAAGAGCACTGCGAAGATGACGCGGGTAACTATTTACCAAATGCGGTGATTTCTCACGGCCATTACTATGATGAGACCATCCTGGAAGATCGCAAAGACGATTGGAAATCTTTCTTTGAGGAATATGCAGCTCGACATCAAGGAGATTTCAGGTCCGCGGCGAAGGTCTTGGAAAAGCCCATGGATATGGAGATTGTGGACGAATCGCCTGGCGTTTGGGAGAACTGGGTCGCCAATCCTTATGACTCCTCTGGGCAACACAACGCATATGCCATCGGTAATTACTACGATGGCCAAGCTATCCCAGAGACCGAAGAAGAGACACAACTCAAAGCTGTGCTTGAAGATATCTGGGGAAATGAGTTCGATGAGTATGAAGCCTCGAAATTTGGTCGTTTCAATTTCGAGCCGGGTTCGTATGAGCGAATTTTGTCAGGCGATACGCCGCGTTTAGTGAAGTTGACCACATCTTCCCCTGGTGATGTCCCGCAAGGATTCAAAGAGTACGGTTTCAACACTATTCAGATGGTTTATGCAGGGATGGCGACCGTCCAAATCAATGGCACTATCCCTGTCAGTGAATTGCCGAATATTGCCAAAGCAGTTAATGACCCGACTAACCCGACCGTCACGAAGTATTATCCGACGATTCAAGCTCACCAAGGCTGGAAATGCTCTGATGAAGGTTGGGGTAGGGGCCTTGGCTCCTACGATGAGAGCTGCCAAGCTCTAGCTGAATACCACCTGACCAGCGACGCTGGGAATAGCACTGGTGGCGGTCACTTTCTGCCACCAACAATCCCTGGCACTATAGCTGAGGCTGACAAGGTGGTTGACGCGGCTGACGGTTATGGTGTGCTGGGTAACTATGGTTGCGCGGTAACGCGTGAAAACGGTCGCTATGACCGCACCGGCGATGACCGGACAGATGATATTCCGGATGGCGCAATGGGTGAAGTGGGCAAGCGTCACCGTTTTGACTACACCGCAACTTTCACTTTGCATGCTAACCGGGCGGTAACCTATACCGGTTTCGGTGGTGCGCGCGAGGATCTTTGTGACCAATCCGCATTCGTCATTGAAGAGTGTGAGCGCTCTAAGACTGTCGATGATTCTAAGGCTAAGGTAACTGACGCCTACGACACTGACAAGGACGATATCGTCACCTGGACGGTGAACTCTAAGATTCAGGTAGTCAACCCGTCGCTTAGCACCCAAAACTCGGTGACGAAATTTATTGTTACCGACACTCTCGATGAGCGGCTGATATTCGATAACGCGGAGCACCCGGTGAAAGTCGAATCCGATGGCCACACCTTTACTGAGGGCAACGACTACACGGTGTCCACTGAAGATGTCAGCGGTAAAACCAAGGTTGTCGTCACCTTCACGGATTCAGGTCTAGCCACACTGTCAGCTAATAACGCCTACTATGGCAAGACGATGACGGTCGAAATCCCGACCAGGGTTAAAGAAACTGGTCAGGATGGCGTCATCAAGAATAAGGCGTTCGTCAACATCAACGATGTTGAGTCTGAAACTGAAGAGCCGGAAACTCTTTGGGGGCAGCTTGGTATCGAGAAACAAGACGCTAAAGATAAGGCGAAACTTGCTGGCGCAGAGTTCACGGTTTACGAAACTGAGGACGATGCTAACGCTGGCACGAACCCGCTAGCTACGGTGACCACTGGCGACGATGGCCGCGCCAAAGTAGATGGCTTAAAGATTCCGGCTGACGCCGACCCATCGACAGTGAATGAAACCAAGACTTTCTATGTGAAAGAGACGAAGGCTCCGGCCGGCTACCAGCTTGACTCCACTGTCAAATCGGTAGTTGTTAAACCAGGCCAGGTAACTGAGCCGACCGAGTTTACGCAAGTTTCTGATGAGCGTAAACCTGGAGAAGCCTACTGGCATAAGACAGACAACACTGGGGACAAAGAAGCGGGCAGACCCGGCAAGGATCTGGCTGGCTCCGAGTGGAAACTGACTACCGGCTCGACCGAGATTCCTGTCACTGATTGCCAGGACGGCACTTGCGATAGCAGTCGTGACAAAGACCCCAGACCCGGCTACTTCCACGTGACCGGTTTGGAGTGGGGCGAATACACGCTGACAGAAACGAAAGCGCCGTTCGGATATTTGCTTGACAAGAATGAGCATAAGTTCACTATCAATCAAGACAATGTGAAAGTGCTAGTCAGTGACTCATCCCCACTCTCGCTAGACGATAAGGCTTCTGCAACAGTGACTAACACAATCACCAACTCGGGGATAGTTAACAAACCAACCCAACCACCGAGGCTAGCTGCTAGCGGCGGCATCGGTGCCAACGGGTTCTATCTGTGGGGGCTAGCGCTCTGCTTAGGCGCTGGTGGGGTGGTACTCACCCGTTCCCGGCTCGCAAGAGCTAAGAATTAACCGGCGTCGTGTCACGACTTGAGGGGAAAGCGAGGCATAAACAACTGCTCTTTCAACACCAATTAACCGAATTGCACAACCGATATTAATTTTTCAAGAAAGGAATTTGGCATTATGAAAATGCTAAAGAAAAAACTAGGAGCCTTAGTATCAGTGCTCTCCGTGCTGATCATCGGCAGCTTTTTCGCCACCAGCCCGGCGTTCAGCGACACGACGCTGACCCCCAACGACACGTCCACCCTCGGCAACGCCAACATTGACACCAGCAAGACCGGCTCGATTACGCTGCACAAGTATTCGGGTGAGAACTGGTCCGAAGAGTACCCGAGCGGTAAAGAAATCACCCCGAAGGATGGCGCTAAAGCGCTAGACAAGGTGCCGTTCACCATTAAGAAACTCGCTCTCGACCTTTCCAAGCCAGAAGATGTAGCCAAGATTGCAGACTTAAAGTGCGAGACTGGAACGGCCAAGTCCGGTGCGAGCACCGTGAATTTCGACAACAACTTCGCTGCTAATCAGCAGACCACCGCTAATGGCGGCGTCGCAAAGTTCGAGAATCTAAGCGTTGGCGTTTACCTGATTTCTGAGGATGAAGCTCCTGCTGAGCTTAACATTGTTAGGAAAGCTGCCCCATTCTGCGTTATGGTGCCGACTAACGTCTCCGTGACTGCTGGAGAAGCCGCTTGGCTCTACGACGTACACGTCTACCCGAAGAACTCCACCACCGGCACCAAGAAGTCAGTTGACGACTCGACCACCCCGCTAAAGGAAAACGACATCGTTAACTGGACTGTTACAGGTGATGTACCGAACGGTTCTGAGGACGTCACTGAGTTCAAGTTCACCGATCAACTAGATGAGCGCTTGGCTTTCGACAATGCTGCTAACCCGGTTGTGGTTAAGTCCGGTAACACCATCTTCGAGGCAGGTGACTACACCGTCACATCTGAAGCTAGGACCGACTGCAAGGTTGCCTCAGACCCCAGCAAAACCAAGTGCACTCAGGTAGTAGTTGAATTTACTCAGGCTGGTCTTGCCAAGCTAACCCGGAGCCACAAGGGTGCCGAGGTTGAAGTAACTATTCCTACCAAGGTTGGCAACATTGGCGACGGCAAAATCTACAACGATGCCTTGCTAAACGCGAACGGCAAAGAGGTTAAGACCAACAAGGTCAACACCGTCTGGGGTCAGTTGAGGATTTTCAAGTACGGCGATAACAAGAACCAGAAGCTGTCTGGCGCCGAGTTCGAGATTTATGACGTTGATCCGGCCACCGCTGGTGCTACGGCTCTAACCACCCTTACCACTGACGAGAATGGTGAGGCTTTCATCGACTCCCTGCGTGTTGGCGTTCGTAACAATGCCACTGCTGTGGACCCCACTACCAGCCAGAAATACTGGATTAAAGAGATCAAGGCTCCTGCCGGCTACCAGATTCCTGCTAACGCTGTCACCGAGGTGACTGTGAATGCTGGTGAGATGGCTGCAGCCTCTTACAATGCTGAGGTTCAGAACACTCGTCCGAAGTTCAACATTCCGCTAACTGGTGGCCAGGGTCAGATGCTCATCCTATTGGGTGGCGCGACTCTGCTACTGCTAGCTGGTGGCGGCTATATGGTATCCGCTCGGCTACGTCGCACTCAGGCGTAACGACGCGGTAATCCGCTAAAACTAGGAGGTGGGGTCAGCCTATTAAGCTGGCCCCACCTTAATGTGTCTAAACCCTCTAGGAGCCTTGTTGAGAAAAAAGCTGAGCGTAGCTATTAGCCTACTCACAGCATTAATTTTCATTGCTGGGCTGACGCTGCTGTTCTATCCGACGGGCGCTAGCTGGATAAACCAGTACTTTCAATCCCGTGAAATAGCTAAGGTGCAAGTCAATGTGCCTAATCTTTACCCGGAAGCAGCCGAACAACTAGCCAGCGCGCACGCCTATAACGAGGCTTTAGCGTCCGGTGCGGTGCTGGGGGCCAGTGAACATGTCGCCAAAGGCTCCGGCGACATGACTGACACCGATGTTGAACCGTATGAACAGCAACTTATGGGCAGCCCTGACGGGTTTATGGGGCGCGTGCGAGTCGACTCGGCTGGTATCGACTTGCCGATCTATCACGGCACCGACGACGAAACCCTACTAAAAGGTGCTGGGCATCTGCGGGGCACCTCCCTGCCGGTGGGTGGCATAAACACTAGAACAGTAGTTACCGCGCACCGAGGCCTAGCTGAATCCACTCTCTTCACCCACCTAGACAAGGTAAAAAAAGGTGACATCTTCACCTTCGAAGTGCTGGGGGAAATCTTCGCCTATCAAGTAGCAGACATCAAAGTGGTAGCCCCCGAAGACACTGAGGCGATTCGTCCAGTTGAGGGGAAAGACCTAGCCACACTGATAACCTGCACCCCAATAGGGGTGAACTCGCACCGCATTTTGGTGACCGGCGAACGCATTCATCCGACACCTAAAAACGTGGAAGACGAAGCCAAACAACCCTCCGGACAACCCTCCTTCCCATGGTGGGCCATCGCCTACGGGGCACTGAATATACTAATAATCGTGTTTACTGTTCGCCGGGTCATCGCCACCTTGCGTGACGGCAAACGCGTCTCGCGTGAAGAAAAACAAGCAATACGTTCTAGCAAACGAGCAGCCCGCGCCGAAAAGCGAGCCGCACGCGCAGACAAGCAGCGAGCCGCGCGCGCAAACAAATTAGCGGCACGCGAAGAAAAGCCAGCGGCACGAACAGACAAACTAGCCAAACATTCACCTGAGCCCGCAGTAGGGGAGGGCACCACTCTCGATAGCGCCAAGGTTGCTGCTAGCGCGAGCGGCCTGGCGATTGCCGCAGAAAGTGCACTCAGCCAAAGCTCATCGGATCACAGCGGTGACGACGCCGTAGCGCGCAGCGCTAACGGTGCAACCCGTGCAGTGCGAGGGCGGGATATCAGCGTTGAGGCTGTGCTAGCTAACGAGAGTGCGACCCGCGCCGAGCGTGGGCCGAGCACTGGCATTGAGACTGTGCTAGCTAACGAGAGCCCGACCCGCGTCGTGGGTGGGCGAGATACTGGCATTGAGACTGTGCCAGCTAACGAGAGTGCGACCCGCGCCGTGCGTGGGCGGGACACCCTAGCTGCGCAACCGACGGGCAGCGCGCCTGAGCCTAGCCGAAGCAGCCAGCTACATTCGCCAGCCAGACTAGCCGGCGTGCCGGGCGAGGTAGCCGACGCGACGCTTGTCGGTGCTGCCGGTGCTGTGGCTGGTGGGGTGTCTAGTGGGGTTGCTAGTGCTGTGTCTGGTGCATCTGCTGGTGCTGAGTCGGGCAAGGTTGCTAGTGCGGTGTCTGGTGACATCGCTGGCGCTGTGTCTGACAGTGTTGTGTCGGGTGCGTCTGCTGGTGCTGTGCCGGGTGGCGTTTCTGGTTCGACGCTTGGCAGCGTTGCTAGTGCGGTGTCTGGTGACATCGCTGGCGCTGTGTCTGACAGTGTTGTGTCGGGCGCGTCTGCTGGTGCTGTGCCTGGTGAAACGTCAAGTTCGCCTTCTGGTCGCGCCGTATTCGGTGGTTACTTAATTGCGGCGGGCAATCCTGCGCCAATAGCCAATCATCCTGCCCCGCTAACTAAGACAGTGGCTGATATAGCTAGGTCAATAGTTCCCGCAACGCCACGTCGAGGATTATTGGAATCGGGTATGCCCAGCGGTTTCGAGGCAGACGAGCCAGACCTCGACACCTATCGGAGCCCGGACACCTATCGCGGCTCGGACAACTATCGTGCGGTTGCCGAGCCCAGAAACTATTCTCGTCGCGCAACCTCACCGTTCACCGAGACTACCGATTGGACGGGTGTAGAAGCGAGCAAGGCATACCCTCCGGGAACCACTGTCTACACCGAAACCCGTAGTTGGGTGACTGTGGAGCCGGGCGACACCTACGCCCCCAGAACCACCGTGCACACGGAAGTCTTCCGCGAGGTAACGGTTGGCTCCGGCGAGCCTTACCGCCCCGAAAGCTCTGAGCCAGCTCGAACCCGCCGCCGCACCATCGGCGACTCGCGCGACACCATCCCACCCAGAAAACCCGGCGCCCGTCGAGCACTGCCCAGGTAGCCGGCGATGGGTTTTAACTACATGTAGTAATCTAATTTCTAGGTGGTGAATATGGCTTCAGAGGTTCACGAAAAGCCTACGTCGGTCAGGTTGTCTGCTCGCACTATGGAGCGTCTTGATGATTTGGCTCAGCGAACTGGCCGTTCAAAAAGTTACTACATTCGTCAGGCTGTTGAGGATTCTATTGACCGCTTGATTTGGGAATACGACGTGCTTTCAACCGTGGAGGAATATCGGGCAGGCCGGCTGAAAACTTACACCCTTGACGAGGTAAGTGAGCACCTTGGCTTGGAAGATTGAGGTCTTCGCGAAAGCCGACAAATCGCTTCGAAAACTTGACCGTCAAGTTGCCCGCAAAATTGTTGCGGCGCTTGCCGAATTAGCGGAATTAGATGACCCGAGAAGTAGAGGAAAGGCGCTAACGGGCAACCTCGTCGGGTTGTGGCGCTATCGTGTTGGTGATTATCGACTGCTGTGCCTCATTGACGATGAGGTGTTAGTTGTGTTGGTGGTTGATGTCGCGCACCGCTCAAAGGTTTACAGATAGGTAAAGGCGATTGCCGCTAGGTGTGGACATTGTACCCGCCTCGCGCCTGTCGGCTAGCTTGCGACAAGCTGAGATACCCGGCCAGCAGAAATCGCTAGTGCGCCAGCAACATCCCTGGTGCTGTACCCGCAACGGGTCAGCGACTTAGCGCTGCCACTGGCTGACGCGGCAACCTGCTCTTGCTCAGCTAACAGCGCCATGCGTCGATTACCCAGTGGCAGTGCGTCTGCCAGGTCTGCCGGCACACTAGCGTCCGCAACCAAGTCAACCCCAAAAGCAGCGTCATCCGGCAAATCTGCTGCCAGGATTATTGCCTCTTTAATTGCGGTGCGCAGTTGAACCAACGAGCGCGCCCACGTGTGCGCCTGCGGGTGCTCAACACATTGAGCTGTCCAAGCGTTCTTGTCCCTGCTAACCGTCGCCGTATACCTCATCACATTCATTTCACTAGCCACCCTTTCCCGAACGCCGGTGCCAGGTCTTTCTCTATTGCCCGCAATGTCCCCAGGGGAATATCGCCATTATGCATGGGGACGGTCGTAAAGACTCTTTCACCCTCGCGCGTGCGGGCGTTGTAACGTCTGTGAGAACCAACTTGCCGAACAAATATGCCGCCAAGCTCCTCGATTCTCTTCGTGACTTCCCTGGCTCGCACAGCAATAGTTTAATAACTTTACGGGCTGACGTAAAGGGATTAAAGCGGTTGCTCTTCCGCTGTTGGAAAAATGTTTCGTTATACCCTCGATAAGGTGCCCGAATACCTGGGGCGCAAAATTAAGTTGCTCCCGGACATCATCCCCGCGTGGGCGGGTGAAACCGTCTAGAATGCTGACGATATACAGAATGCATGCGGGGTGAATATGGAAGCGATGTCCTGGTTGGCACTAATGGCCTATGTGCCGCTCGAAATAATCTTGTTATTTATTCCAGGGTTGGCGGTTAACGTCTTGGCTAGATTGAAGTGGCATATCAGCCTGGTGTGCGCCCCAGCCGTCACAGTGACAATTTACACCGTCACAGCGATTATCGCCGGTGCCCTCGGGGTTAGTTGGAATATTGGCTGGGTGTGCGGCGCCACCGTGATAGTGGCTGGTGTTATTGCATTTCTGCGCCGCAAGCAGCCGTATATACCCTCGGATTGGCGAAGTGAGCTGGGGATTATTGGTCAATACCTGCTCGGCATAGTTTTCGCGGGTGCGCTGCTGTTGCCTAGATTCTTAGCTGCGTGCGGATCAACCAAAAACTTTGCTCAGATGGCTGATAACGCCTTGCATATGGCGGCCATCAACATGGTAGGCAATCACGGGGGCGGCTCGCCTTTCCACTATGAACAGCTTGGTATGGATATTTTCTATCCCTCAGGCTTTTATGACGTTGTTGGGCTATTAGTTCAAGTCACCCATCTCGGAATCCCAGAAGCCATCCATGTCTGCACGGTCATTATCTGCTTCCTGGTGTGGCCACTAGGGGTTTCCCTTCTCGTCGAGAACGTCGTAAAACCGGGGGTATTTACTCGGATTGCGACAGCCAGCATCAGCCTGGCAGGTGTCTGGTTCCCATTTCTTCTAGTGAGTTGGGGAATCGTTTATCCCACCTTCTTAGCGATAGCGTTAGCTTCCTCATTACTGGCTATGGGGTGGGTGATTCTCGACCCTCAGGCACCAAGCAGAGACATTGGTTGGCTGCTAGCGATATTCCTACTAATGGTGCCGGGCGTTGCGATAGCTCAGCCGGTAGGCGTCCTGGCTGCCGGAATGGCATTACTTGCGCCAGCATTTCTACTCATCTACCAAATCATGAAACTGCGGAGAACTACGAACGGTGGCTTTCCATCCAGGGGTCTATCCTCTGGATCGGCTGAAAACCCGCAAGCGACTACGTCTGATTCAACCGAGATCGCTGCGCTCGTAGATGCGAAGACGACACCGTCGGTGATTTCGACTAAGCCGCGTCTCATGCTCGGCATCGGCGTGCTGGGAATCGTCGGTTTCGCTTTCGCCTGGCTGGTGTCATTGAGAGAAATGGGCTGGAGTGCTAGTTGGGGGGCATTCCAGCCGTTAACGATGTCTATCGGACAAGCGGTTATCGGTACAGCTTCAGGGGCATTAACTTATGAGCCGTTGCGCGCTTCATACATGGCTTCACTGTCACTGGTAGGTGTGCCGGTCGGAATTTTCGCGCTAATTCTAAAACGCGGACGTCATCTAGCCTTAGTGTTCAGCTATATCGTTATGGCACTCATGTATGCGGTTGGGTGCTCTGTTCGCAACCATCTTTTGCGTGGCCTGGTCACAGCACCCTATTACGGTGATACTCCAAGACTGGCTGCCGCGATGGCTTTGGTGGGTGTGACGGTCGCAATTGCAGGCTGGCAGGCGCTATACATTTTGATATTCAAATTCGCCCAACAAAAGCCAGTTTTGAAGTGGATCACGTCCCTGTTTTGTGGCGTATTAGTTGCTGTTGCCTGCGCTTTCGCGCCGATAAAGACTGCGGAATTAAAAAGAGTCGAGGATACATTTTCTACCGAACCGTTATATGGTCATTTCTTGACTCAAGACGAGATGGATTTAATTTATCGTGTGCCTGAACACGTTGGCCCCGATGATTTAGTGGCAGTCAACGTCTGGGCAGGAGGCGGTTTTATATACGCGCTAGTCGACCGCAAACCCACCCAGGTCTATGGGACCAGTAGTTCATCGCCGGTAGACAGAGCCGTCCAAGACAAAATTTCCTATGTTCACAGGAATCTGTCGGAAGCGTCGTGGGATCCGAAGGTGTGCCAGGACGTAAACGACCTAGGAATAACCTACGCCCTTCAGCTGGAACCCGAGCCCTATCACCAGGCAGGCGAAGGTTACGGCAAAGGTTTAGAGAGTCTGGACTCGGTGCCCGGGTTTGAACTGGTTGATTCTCAAGGCGAATCTGGGCTATACCGAATTACCGGCTGCGGCTAGCACTTGACGCCCGAGCTTTAGAGCTAGCTTTCGTCTAGCTCTATAAGTAGAGCTAACGCAAAAAACACGGTAGCACTCAGGGCTAATACTTACCTTTGGGCTATCAAACAAGCGCAGCCCCCGGGCGTCCCGGGGGCTGCAATTTGTTTTGTGAGTGCTCGGGTTATTTGCCGAGCTGCACCGTCCACTCAGGTGGGACATCCTTGCCGGACTCTTCGTCCTTCTCAGCTTCTTCGGCGGTTGCCTGGATGATTCCCTTAGCATGGTGGGACGGCGAGTACACGGCGTAAACCTGCATCGGCTCGTCGCCAGTGTTGATAATGTCGTGCCACTTGCCGGCAGGCACCAAAACTGCCCAACCATCAGATACCTCTTGCTCGAAAGTCAGGTTATCTTTCGAGTCACCCATCACTGCCTTACCCTTACCCGCATCCAGACGCAGGAATTGGTCGTTGTCAGGGTGAACTTCCAGACCGATCGAGCTGCCAACGGGGATAGACATCAGTGTTACCTGAAGGTACTTACCCGTCCAGGCTGTCGTCCGATAATTCTTGTTTTCCCGAGTTTCAGTCTCAAGATCGAAACTATAAGGCTCGGGGCCAATGTCATGCACGCTCATTGCAATTTACCTTTCTTAAGTCGCTAACGCTTTCATTCCATGGTAGTCAGCGGCGACGCGATATAAAGGCCGCGCCAACACCTACAGCCACGATCGTGATACCCATCGCTCCAGAGGTGCCAGTCTTCGGCAAACGTTTACCTTTCTTACCGGGGGTAGCGCTTGGCGCGGGGCTAGGCTCATCTTCCTTCGGGGTGTTCGGGAAGTAAAGCACCTCGCCATCGTAAACCTCGTTATCTTGGGTAGGTGTTTTAGTGATCGAGAAAGTTAGCGGTTCAGTTAGTAGCTCGTAACCCTCAGGAGATTTCACTTCCCGTAACTGGTAGACGTAGGTGTTTTCGTCGTCGCAAACTAACAGCGACCAGCCGAGCCTGGCGTCATCGCCCTTAATAGTGACCTCGCCATTTTCGTCAGTGGTGAAACGCAGTGGCGCTGCCTCGGCTTCATCTTCGCTTAGTTTGCCGATAACTGGCTCAGCTTCGTCGTCTATTATCCGGTAAAGCTCAAACTCGGCGCCGGAAAGTTTCGTAGTTAAATCACTGGCGTCATGTTTATGAATCGTAATTCCAGGGTTCAATGCTGAACCAATAGCACCAAGTCTTACCGCTACGGAGCCTTCAGCAGTTGCTTCATCCGGCCCCACATTCACCTTGTTGCTGTAATTAACAAGATCTTCGCCAATGACTTTCGCCTCATAAGTAATCTCGACTTTTTGCTTATTCGGGATATTCATTGTCAGCGAGCCATCTTCGTAGACTGGCTTGTACTGGAAATTCTCTGGAGTCACCTTCAAAGTTTCTGGTTTCAGACGTAGATTCGTCATGTCATCTTTGAAAACTTGCCCCTCACCAATGTCCAAACCGCCAGAGTTAACAACGATGTGGAATTTAGCCGTGTAATTATTGCTTAGCGTCGGTTTTTCAGCGATCTCTTTAGTTAGCGGCTCGTAGACATAATCTGCATCTACCGCCTTGGTTGTTACCGGCCCCCATGTAGCGGTATTGCTTACGTTCAAGCCTTTAGGATTCTTATTGATGGCATCTAGAGCCTCTCGGCTAGAAGGAATCAGCGAGTAATCCAGGTAATAGACCGAGCGGAAATTGCCGGATGAATCCTTCGGCAATTGGGCGGTCTTCATCTCGAAAGTAATCTCGCCATTCTGCTGCTCAATGGTTAAATCCTCTTCCCCAGACACATTAGGTTTCGGGTCATCAACCAATTTCAACTGTTTGGCGTCAAACTTGTCAGTGATCTTGAAAGCCTCACCTTTGTATTTATCTAGACCCTCTAAGCGCAGCCGATAGTTAAATACCGGGTAGTTAACCCCATCAATTTCTTTGAAAGTGACGGCGTTGAAAGTCTTGTGGATACCTTCGGGGTCAGGGGTGGCGGCTGCTGTAGCAGTGCGGTCAATGCCGTTAGCAGTGGCTTTCACCGTGTTGGTGTGACGGTAAAGGCTCTCATCGCCTGCACGGTAGGCTTCCACCCACTTCTTGTCGTTCGCGGTGTGGAAAGTAACCTTTACCGTACGGTTAACAGGTTTACCGTCCTGGTCTTTTTCAGGGTTGGGCTTCAACCCAGGAGTGGTCTTTCCCTCGTCTTTGAAGAACGTGATCGTAAAGCCGCTGTCGGGGTTATTAGCGTCTCTTGAGAACGTCCAGCTTTCTCCCTCTAGCAAGCCTTCAACAGTGATATATCTTGCTGGAGTTTCCGGGTCGTCAAGTATTAGCTTGTCTTGGAAAGATTGATCCCCACTCTTGGCTGCGGGTAGGGTGTCCGTTAATACCAAGGAGTCGTATCCTTGCGGCACCACATTGACGGCGACTTCCCAAGTGACCTCGTCTTCGTCAACGGTAAGCGCTTTCTTTTCGACATTAAAAATGTGCGGCGGGTTGAGGCTGTTGCTGGGGGCGGTCACTTTCTCGTCCGGACCCTCTGGGGTTATGGCATTCTTATTGGACGCGTCATTCTTTACCGAGGAAGGCACAATCTGCTTGGTGACATCGACCTGGGTGGTGTAGGTGATTTCGTAGCTAGAATTTGCTGGGTCATCTTCGGGCAGCATGTACGACCACTCGTATTCGTTGGCATTAAGGTTCGCCCATGCGATTTCGCGGGTTTCCTCAATAGGGTTGCCGTTCTCGTCCTGTTTTCCCTTATTAACTACTATTTTTATGCCGTTCCCCGAATACTTCATCATGTCGCGGAACTCTTGGGGAATAGAATCTTTGACGGTATTACCCGCAACCTTAAGTTTCGAATATTTGTTGACGTCTAGCGTCCAAGATTGCTCGCAGATTCCAGACTTGGGCGCCGTTTCTTGAGCTGCACCAGCACCCTTAGTGATAGTGCCAATCTTCAGCTTGCTTTCTAAGTTATTGGTGGTCTCTTTCGGAGCTGGAATTTGGTCGGAAACGACTTTCGCATCATTCTTCGTTTGTTCAATAGTTCCGCCAACCGCTGGATCGATCTTGGAGTAATCGACGAAAGCTGAATAGGTGACAGTCACCTGCTCGTTGTGGGTCATCTTCGGGATAATCAGCTTGAAACCATTATTTTCAAAGACAGGGGCACCAGGTTTTGGCGCCTTCTTGTTATTTGATTTGACCTGGACGCTCTTGGGGTCAGTGTTCAAAGTCAGCACACTGTCTTCACTCGTGATCTGGTCGGCGATCTCGACGTTTTCGTTAGTGTCAATTGATTTCACGACGAGCGTGTAAAATACCTTGCCAGCAGCAAAATCGTGGGTAGCTGTTTTGGTGATACTCAAATTCGGATCGTTGGAGATGGCAACTTTCAAGGTGTTGTCCGGGGATAGCGGAATATCGGTGGCATCATCATCGAATTTCACGTCAACTGACACATAAAACTCGGCTTGTTGTGAGGCTGTAAGGGCAGAGTGATTGGCCAGCTTTACGTGCAGCTCGTTGTTTTTAACCTCGAATGTGTTGTCTTCTACCGGGCCGGCGCTGGTCTCGATAGTGAAAGTGCCCTTTTGGTCAGCGTAAGCCTGAAACCCTGCCGGGAACTTGTAGAACAAATCTATGCCGCTGGGCATTTGGCCGTTCTGGGCATCCGGATTTTCTTTGAAATGCAGTTGAAGCTGATAAGGAGTGTTCGTGTGTACGGAATATCCGTTTTCGCCGGCAACCAGCTTTTCGCCGTCTAAAAATAGTTGTGGATTTTTGGCGAGAAGATGGGTTATATCCATGCTTTGAGGAGGGGTCGGCGTTGGAGTAGCTGACGGAGTAGGGGACACACTAGCTGACGGGTCGCTCGACGCCGAACTGCTAGGGGCAGGGTCGACTGGTGGGTCGGCGGGCGTCTGAGCAACGGACGGCGTCATGCTCGGACCTGGTGTAGCCGAACTAGTGTTCTGCGGACTGGTTTCGTCAGGGTTCGCGTGGCTTAAAGCTGCCGGGGTCACCCCACACAGCAACAGCACCGCCAAAATCGGTGCCAATAGGTTCAGAGATTTCTTTCGACTTCTTTGCTTATTCGAACGGTTAGAAGCGAAACTCATGCTTTATCTCTCCTCAAGACGGCTGCAGCTGCCCACGTCCAATTTGTGGGCATACGCATTCAACCACTACCGGCGTGTCGATTCTCTTTATCATTCAGGCCGGTATAAAGGCACTTTAATCTTATTGTTAACTTTTATGAGTGATTGAAAAGATCTGCGCTACGCGGTTCCCCTGCAGATTCGCGCCCAAGAAAACAGTAACCAAGATCGATATTGCGACAGCTATCCAACTACAACAACGGCGTGCTGCTAGAGATTGGCTGTAATTAAGGAAGACTCTAGGTTCTGCGTGGTGCTAAAGATTGATTGAGGGCTTGAGCAGCTACATCACACACTCACAAAAACCGAAGATAATTCCAACATGGAACTGGTTGTGAATGGCTTCACAACGAACCTCTAATGTGTTTCGTTTAATTAACGGGTTGTATCAAATCCCCCTAGTCAAATACCAAATTAGGAATCTAAACGATTAACTTACACTAGAAATGTGATCTGGTGCTGAGCAATTACGTGGCATTTTATTCATAATAATAAATCGATTAACAATATAGCTATTGCTTATTGGTGCGCAGTTTGGTTAATGTGAAGAAAATTCCGCAAGGAGGCGGGATCTTTTTTCGAGAAGGTGTATCAAATGAGATTTGATCGTCAGACTATCCGTAATCGGCTTAACGAAAAACGTGAAAAAAGAGAGCCAATTGTAATTGGTGGTGCGGGTATTGGTCTAGTGGCGAAAATTGCAGATCGTGCCGGCATTGATTTAATTATGGGCTACAATACCGGTCCATTTCGTATGGATGGCCATGGATCGTTATCCGGCTATTTAGCATACGGTGACTCTAATCAAATGACCTTGGATTTAGGCGAGCATCTTTTAAAGGTAATTAAAGATACTCCGCTTATTGGTGGCATAGGTGCTGCAGATCCTTACCGCGACATTGATCGCTTAATAGATCAAATGATGGCTATGGGCTTCAGCGGTATCACCAATGTTCCAACAACTGGGCTTTATGACGGTGAGTTTAGAAAGCAAATTGATGCCACAAATTTGGGGTATCCAGAAGAAGTCGAGCTTGTCCGAAAGTGTAATGACAAGGATATTTTCACTGCCGTTTACGCATTTAGCCCTGAAGAGGCTGTGGCCATGGCAGAGGCTGGTGCTGATCTCATCGGTGCGCATGTCGGGCTAACTCTTGGTGGCACTATCGGCGCTGGGTCAGCAAAGTCCCTTGATGAAGCCTGTAAGCGTACTCAGTCAATTTTAGAGGCTGCTAAGAAGATTAATCCAGACATTTTGGTTGTTTGTCACGGTGGTCCTTTTGACTATCCGGAAAATGTTCAGTATTGCTTTGACAGAACTGATGTGGATGGATTCATTGGCGCATCTTCTGTCGAAAGACTCCCAGTTGAACGCGCAATTAAAGAGTGCATTGAGGAATTCCGTTCGCTGAAGCTCCGTTAATTCCTAACTAATTTAGTGTGGGGAATATGGTGTGTTCATATTCCCCACACTAAAGATCGGATTTTAATAATGAATTCAATCGCCCAACGTTTGCAAAATAAAATGAAATCTAGGCAGGCAATAGTAATTGCCGGGGTTGGTTCTGGCATATCTGCCAAAGCGGCCTGTGAGGGCGGTGCAGACATTATTGTCACTTACAACACCGCGGCCTATAGGATTTTAGGTTTGCCGACTGCTCTTGCTTTTCTGCCTTATGACAATTGTAATGATTTGTCATTCAAACTAGCGCCACAAGTCAAAGCTGCAGCTACAGGCGGTACTCCGGCACTAATTGGTTTGGGGGCGCATGACCCTCGAGACCCGGTGGAAAAGTTACTAGACAAGGTTGAGTCCCTGGGTCTGCACGGAGTTGCGAACGAACCCTTTATAGGAATGTATTCACAGGATCTTAGAGGGCATCTGGAACAGGCGGGATTAGGTTTTAATAAAGAGCTTGAGCTAATTGCTGGTGCGTCAAAAAGAGGAATGTACACCTTAGGGTATGCGTTTAATCCCTCCGAGGCCTTACAATTAATTGACTGCGGTTGTGGCGTCATAGGTGCCATGGTGGGCGGTGTAACGGCTGGTTCCTCCGCCGGTGGCTCGCCAAACTTATCTCTTGATGACGCTATTCGTGTGCTTGATGAGATTGTCGTCAGTGTTAAACGTCGAAATTCGAATGTTCCCGTACTTGCTCACGGAGGGCCGTTGGCTGACGTCACGACAGTCCAAAAAGCGCTGAGGGAAACGGGTGCTGATGGCTATATCACCGGTTCGACTGGTGAAAGGGTGCCGATAAATACTGCTGTAAGTCAAAAGATTGCTGAATTTGCAAATATAAAATATTAAAGAGTAAAAATGGCAAAAATTCTTCTAATAGGTACTTTAGACACCAAGAAAGACGAATTTCTCTTCGCTAAAGAATGCGCAGAATCATTGGGTTGTGATGTAGATATAGTAGATATAGGCATCTTAAAAGAAAGCCCTAGTTTCGCTAATTTTAGTAATCGAGACGTTTTAACAAGATGCGGTATTGACATAGAGTCTTTGAGGACAGGTGCCAGTGAAGACCGTGTCAAAAATGTAAAAATTATGACTGATGCTGCAATACCGCTAGTCAAAGAGCTGGTTGCCTCTGGAAATTATCATGGCGCTATGGGGATGGGTGGAAGTGGTGCCACCAATATGTTCAGTGAAATAGTTCATGAACTTCCCATTGGGTTTCCAAAGCTATTGTTGTCGACCATGATGTCTGGCGATGTAAGCCATTATGTTGGCTCGACAGATTTGACCATGATGTATTCGGTGACTGACATCATGGGAATTAATAAATTCTCGGAACGAATAATTTCCAATGCCTCTGCAGCCATAGCTGGAATGGCAAATAAATATGAGCGCGATATGAATACGCCGAATGTTCATAATAAGCCGCTGATTGCTATGACAATGTTCGGTATAACCACTCCGGGAGTCATGGAAATTCGGCAGCAATTAGAGTCCAAGGGATTTGAGGTTGCTGTCTTTCACGCGACTGGCGCCGGCGGGAAATCCATGGAAAAGCTAATTGAAGATGGATACATCGATGGTGTCATTGACTACACTGTTGCAGAATTAACTGATCAGCTGTTTGGCGGGATATTCCCTTCTGATGATACCCGGTTCACGTCTGCAGGAAAGAAAAAAATACCTCAGGTAATAGTTCCTGGTGCGTTGGATAATTTAAATTTTGGGCCAGTTAATGAAATTCCTGAGAAATACCGTTCTGAGGATAGGCTTTGTGTTCCGCATAATGATACTGTGTGTGCCGTAAAATGCAATGCGGATGAATTAGTTCTTTTAGGTGAAGAACTTGCCCAAAGAATATGTAACTTTGAAAATACTGCTGTTGTATTTCCACTCGGTGGGCTGAGTGCTTACTCTGACGGTGCTGATGCTAAATGGTATGACCCTGAAGCTCATCAGCAGTTATTTGATGTGATGAAAAAAGGACTAAACGAAGTTCCTTGGTATGAACATTCAGGAAACGTTAATGACAAAGATTTTGCCGATTTTGTAGTGAACGAATTCTTGAATCTTTGGAAAAATAAGCAATCGAGTTAGAAAAAGGAGAGAAAATGAAAAGGAAATTGCAAACCGGTTTTGTTGGCTTGCTTTCTGGGCTATTAGCACTTTCTATGACAGCCTGTGGTCAAAATGCCGATAGCTCGAACACTTCTGGCTCATCAGATGCAGATTCTTCGACTATTCGCATCGGCGTTCTGTCGACGTTGACAGGTGCTTTTGCCACGCTTGGTCAAGATGGCGTCGATGGTGTGAACATTGCGTTGGATGAGTTTGGAGGTGAGATAGGCGGACACAAGGTTGAGCTGTTCGTGGAAGGAACAGACGCTACGGCTCAGTCGGCGATTGATAAGGCTAGAGCATTAATCGAGCGTGACAAAGTAGATATCATAGTAGGGCCTTTGAGTGGTTCTGAAGGTCAAGCGATTAAGGATGCCTCGGATGAGTGGCCAGATGTGACATTTGTGGTCGCTGGTTCCGCTGCAGAGAACGTAACCATGCGAGGTATCAAAGATAATGTTTGGCGTACCTCGTATTCAGGGCAGCAGCCAACTTTCGGACTAGGGGAATACGCTGCTAAGGAAGGTTACAAAAAGGTTGTAACTATTGCGGAAGATTACGATTTCCCCTACGCGCAGGTAGGTGGCTTTATGCTTACCTATTGTCAGAGCGCTGAGGACACCAAGGTCGCAGACAAATTCTGGACGCCAATTGGAACGGCAGACTATTCGTCGATTATTAGCAAAATTCCTACCGATGCTGATGCACTATTTGTGGCGCTCGGTGGAACCGACATGGTGAACTTCGTGAACCAGCTAAATGAATATGGAAAGCTCGGTGATTTACCTATCCTTGGTGGCACCGTGGCGGTAGACGCGACGCAGCTAGCATCGGTTGGCGACAAGTTAGACGGTGTAATTTCCGGTTCAATTATGTCCGGAAGTATAGATACGGACGAGTTCAAGCAGCTAGATAAAGCATTCTCTGAATTGCGTAATCGCGCCCCGTCTCTTTTCGTCGAAAATTATTACCGTGGAATGAAATGGGTCTTGCTGGCTCTTGAAAAAGTTAATGGAGACATGAGCCAAATTGACGCATTCCGGGATGCGCTGCAGAACACAGAGTTTGTTGCCCCGGCATCTCCAGTAAAATTTGACGATCATCATAATGTGGTTACAGATACATTCCTAAATCAAGTTAAGAATGTTGATGGGGAATGGCGGAATGTGGTTGTCAAGACCTATCCCGAAACTTCGCAATTTTGGACATATGATCCTGAATGGTTCGAAAAACAACCTGAATTTAGCAATTCATACCCAGAATCTTGTGAAAGTATTAGGGCTAGCAGATAACAAAATATTATGACTAGTGCACTACAACTAAGAAATGTCTCCAAATCGTTTGGGGCGCTAAAAGTAGTGGATGATGTATCGCTCGACGTTGCTATTGGGGAGCGTCGAGCGATACTCGGACCTAACGGCGCTGGAAAAACGACCTTATTCAATGTAATTAATGGGGATATAAAAGCTTCAAGTGGCAGAATCTGTGTGTTCGATGAAGAAGTAACTCCATGGACCGTAGCTAAACGTGCAAAGTTGGGTCTGAGGCGGACATATCAGTCGTCTGAGCTGTTCGATTCACTAACTGCAGAACAAAATTTATCTGTCGCTTTATCCTGCCCGAACGGAAGTTCGTGGAATCCATTTGTAACTTGGCGATCTGGTGCTGGCATTGCTGACCGTATTGATGCGGTATTAGAGCAAATGAATTTGACTCACGCAAAAAACAGGTTGGCCGGTAATTTATCGCACGGTGAAAGGCGGCAGCTCGAGTTAGGGATGGCTATCGCATATGATCCAAAAATTTTACTTTTGGATGAGCCTGCAGCCGGTTTGTCTGAGGAGGAACGCCTTAATTTAGTAGATTTGCTAGCTCGTATAGATACCAAAGTGACCATACTCATGATCGAGCATGACATGCGGATCGCTTTAGGTTTTGCCGACTATGTCTCTGTTCTGGCCAATGGAAAAATGATTGCCGAAGGGACGCCTGAAGAAATATCTAACAATGAATTAGTTCAGCGAGTCTACATCGGAGAAAAAAATGAGTGATTCTGTTTTGACAGTCACGGATTTGGTATCTAAACGCGGCCATAACATAATTTTGCAAGGCGTTTCGTTTGAGGTTAGTCAGGGCGTGGTTGGCCTGATTGGTCGGAATGGAATGGGTAAGACGACTTTGGCCGAGTCGATTATGGGTATCCTTTCTCCGTTTTCTGGATCTGTAAAATTCAATGGAATTGAGCTTTGCGGCAAGAAATCTAATGAAATCGCTAGGTCTGGTATCGCGTTAGTGCCGCAAGGGCGAAGGCTTTTTAAGTCTTTGACGGTTCAAGAGCATCTTACGATGATGGAAAAGGCTTTTTCTGGAAAGCCCGATTATGATGTCTTAGAGTTGTTTCCTCGACTGTCGGAAAGATTAACGAATCGTGCCTCGCAGCTTTCTGGTGGTGAACAACAGATGCTTGCCATTGCTAGGGCTTTGTTGCAAAATCCAAAAATACTAATTATGGATGAGCCTTCTGAAGGGTTAGCTCCTGTAATAGTTGACGAACTGTCAAAAATTATTTCGAAATTGGCTCAGCAAGATATGCCTATATTGCTTATTGAACAGAATTTAAGTCTTGTTGAAAAAACTGTTAATGGCGAAGTCTTTATAATGGATAACGGCCGGATTGCGAATTCAATATCAGTGAGTACTTTGGCGTCGGATAAACGAGTTCAAGAACGCATATTGGGTGTTTCAGTAGGCGCGTGAGGTTAACATGTTAATGGCTTTATTTAATGGAATCACGTACGCCGGTTTATTGTTTATAATCGCCGTCGGATTCTCTTTAATTTTTGGTATTATGCAAGTGGTCAATATGGGCCACGGTGCTATGTATTTAATTGGCGCTTACATCGGTCTAGCCGCTCAACGTGCAGTTGGAGGAAACTGGTGGGTAGCGGTGTTGGTCGCAGCATTGTCCGTCGGATTGCTTTCTATCTTGCTAGAAAAATTGGTCAGCTTTACCGATGGAGATATGCCTCAAACTCTGCTTACGCTGGGGCTTACATTATGCCTGTCAGATCTGTGTTTGTGGATTTGGGGTGGTCTACCCTCCACACTTACGCCGCCCAAGAGCTTGTCTGTGCCAATAAATATGTTTGGTGTCACTTTCCCTGGATATCGTCTTTTCACCCTCGTGTTAGCCATAATAATTGGCTTGTTTACGTGGCTACTTATGGCCAAAACACAATTAGGGCGATATCTACGAGCCGGTGTAGATGATCGGGAGATGCTCCGCGCAAATGGGGTTAATGTCGGTTTAGTATTCACTGCGACTTGGGTGATTGCAGGAGCTCTAGTTGGATTGGCTGGAGTTGTTGGTGGCAGCTACATATCGTTCGGACCTGGAACTGAATTCAGTATTTTAACATTAGCCCTTGTCGTCGTAATCATTGGAGGCATGGGAAGTGTGCCTGGTTCGGCTATAGGCGCGATAATCGTTGGACTAGTCGATTCGTTCGGTCGCGTTTATGCGGGCGGATTGTCTAGCTTTCTGTTAATGGGCACTTTGGTGATTGTTTTAGCGGTGCGCCCACAGGGTATTATGGGCAGGAGCAATTAATGAAATTAAGACAAGTAATAATCGCGCTAGTCATTCTCGTGTTTTTTGGGTGTATGCCCTTTGTGGGTTCAACCCATAATACGCAGTTGATGACCGAATCCTTGGTGCTCGCTGTATCCGCTATGGGATTTACATTTCTATACGGATACACAGGGCTAGCCTCTATGGCTCAGATGGCTTACTTCGCAGTATCCGCATATACCGTTGCTATTATGACGGTAACTTATTCTCAAAATTATTGGTTTGCTGCAGTAGCGGGAATTGTTTTCGCAGTAGTGACCGCTGCGATATTTGGGTTGCTGGCATATAGGACTGAGGGCATTTATTTCTTGATGATGACCTTAGCTTTATCGCAGGTAGCATATAGTGCTTTTTTGCAGCTAGATTGGATAACTGGTGGATTTAGGGGGTTCTCAGGAGTTGGACGCCCGAATATAGGTAGTGTGAATTTAGTTCAAAGTTTGCCTAGGTATTATTTGTTTTTGGTATTAACCATATTGGTTTACGTACTGCTTAAATACATTAGCGCGTCAAAATACGGTGTAGCTTTGATAGCGGGTAAGGACAGTGGCACTAAGCTCTGTTCACTCGGAATGGACGTGAGAAGGCAAAGATTCACGGCTCATATTATTGCAGGATTTATTGCAGGCATTGCTGGCGTAATGGGAATCATGCAATATGGGGTTGTGTCACCCGCAACTACAGGCCTAATTGAAATCCTTAAGGTCATTATGGCGTCTATTATTGGTGGTGCTTTGTGGCTAGAAGGTGGAGTGTTAGGAAGCTTTATTGTTGTATATTTAATTAGTATAGTTTCAGCTGAAACCCAGAGATACTGGATGATTATTGGAGCTATCTTTGTTCTGACCATCTTGTTCCTCCCGGACGGTATTATGGGCGGCGCAAAGAATCTTATATACAAAATAAAATCATTGAAAAATAAGCCCAAAAAAATGATGGTGAGGTTACCCTGCATTTGTGGACACCTGAGTTAGCGGGATTGGTTCCCGCGTGAAAGGGTGCCGTTATGGCAGGAGTAGGAAAGACCCGGCGTAGGTTCACGCCGGAATATCGTGAAGAGGCCGCTCGTTTGGTCGTCGACACTGGAAGACCGATCGCGCATGTCGCACGAGAGCTCGGTTTGGGTGAACAGCTCTTGGGTAAATGGGTGCGCAAGTACCGGCAGGAACAGGGAAACGAGCCGACTGGCGAGTTGTCTGTGGATGAGCGGGTTGAGCTCAAACGGTTACGGCGTGAGGTTCAAGAGCTGAAAAAGGACAACGCGTTTTTGGGAAAAGCAGCAGCCTTCTTCGCGTCGAAGCAACCACCTGCGAACGGTTTGAGCTAATGGAACAGGAGAAGGCAAACTTCGAGATCACACGCATGGCTCGGCTGTTAGAGGTGTCACGGTCAGGCTATTACGCCTGGGTCAAGCGACGGAAAACGGGGCCGTCTCCACGAGCGCAGAAACAGGCCATACTTGACCAGAAAGTCCGCGAGTTTCATGCCGATTCCGATGGTGTTTACGGGGCACCCAGGATCACGGCTGATTTTCACGCTGAAGGCACGCAGGTGAATGTGAAAACAGTGGCGGCATCCATGCGCCGACAAGGCCTTGAAGGCATTTCACCACGCGGATTCACCCCAGTGACGACAATTCCTGGGATCCCGACTCATGCGATTTTTGACCGTGTCAAACGGGTGTGGGATACCGGAAAACTCAACACAGTGTGGATCTCGGACATCACCTATTTACGTACTGGCGAGGGCTGGCTCTACCTGTGTGTCGTTCGTGATGGCTGTTCACGTCGCGTCTTGGGATGGGCCATGGACAGCCACCAAGATGCCGACCTGGTTGAACGCGCATTGGTGATGGCCAAAACTTTACGCGGCGATTTCCCCGGCCGCGTCGTCTTCCATGCTGATCGCGGCACTCAATACACCTCCGAGCAGTTACACAAAGCCACTAAGCGACTTAGCATCGATCAATCGATGGGCCGCACTGGCGTGTGCTACGACAACGCGATGGCAGAATCCTTCTGGTCAACGCTGAAAAACGAGTTCTACAACCGTTTCACATGGCCGACACGAGCCGATGCCAGACAAGGCGTCGCCCGCTGGATCGAAGTCACCTACAATCGCACACGCCGACACTCATCAATCGGCTACCTCCGCCCAGTCGAATACGAAACCAACCTGGAAAAACAAGAACAAACACACCAACAACCACAAGCAGCATAAGCGGGACGTGTCCACAACTTGCGGTCAACCACAATGGTTTAGGTGAATGATTTGCTGTAAATAGTAGCTTGCCCTGGTTGTTGGTATGCGATAAGCAACGTAACTAGCGAAGGTTAATATAGTGTCATGGTTACAATGAGGCAGGTTGCCAATAGGGCAAATGTATCTGTCGCCACTGTGTCAAACGTGATTAATAACACGGGGAACGTTTCCGCTAAAACGGCTGCTCGTGTTGAAGATGCTATAGCTAGTCTTGGTTATCAAGTAAATATGTCAGCTCGGCAATTACGACAAAATGTTAGTGATGCTGTGTCGATATTGATTCCTGATATGAGGCAAAGACATTATATAGATTTTTATAAATCGATGTCTAAGGTGCTTCAAACATCAGGTTTGAAGACTAATTTACATGAAACGGGATTTCTATATAGTAGAGAGTCATCTTCTGTAGAATTTCTTAAGTCGCAAAATGTGCGAGCCATCGTTGCTTATCCAACTTACACACAGCCTGCCACGATTTATAATCGAGTCCCAAATAAAATACATCTAACTCTAGTTGGGCCGCCTCCGGAGGGTGTGGTTAGACCATTTTTCAGTGTCACTTTTGATTACGCGCAAATTGCTAGTCAAATTGCTTCCCATATAATTAAATTTGGATTTAAGAATGCTTGCCTGTTTGTTGACAGTCAGAGATTCTCTAAAGATTTTGTCCAAATTATTATTGAGATATTGAGTGGTCATAGGATTAAAATAAAGCTTATATCTTGTCCTGATAGGGCTATCATGTATTCTGCTTTAGCTTCGCTATCCTATTTGAGAAACAGTGATGTTATAATAACTTCCAACATTTCTCGAGCAAATGCAATTCGAGCTAGTCTGAATCTTAATTGTATTCAAGGTGAAGGTCCTGAAGTAATTTCGTTAAGTTCATGTGATTCAATTTTCGATCATAATTATAACTGTGTATTACTCAATAACGAGCGGTTAGGGAGTGCAGCTGGTCGCGCGTTAGTGAAACAGCTAAATGAATTCAATGGGGAAGTTCAAAAATCAAGCCGCCTAATACAAGGAGCCGAAAACCGCTTGGCCGATGACAAGATTGTTGCTAACTTACGGTGCGGCGTAAAAACTCAGAATAATTTGAGTGTCTTCATTTCAGATACTAGCCTGGTGGGGTCTATTCGATCCTTGGCAGAGGAATTTTGTGACCTCACGTCTGCAAAAATTAATTGGGTTTTACCCGCGGGTGAGGCAGATAGTGAGAGACTTGATGAACCTGCTAGACGTGGATGTGACGTAGCTATTGTTAAATTACGCAATTTTAATGATGCTGACTTCTTTCGTACGTTTTTAGCAAAAAAGTCTAATGAGACTATTTGGGAGAATATTCAGGCGAGTGACATCCAAAAGGCATCCTACTTGCCTGAGCTGTGTGATGTATTTTTATTCGGATTTTATGCGAGTACTCAGCTCCTTTTTATGAGAAATGAGATATTTAATAAGTCTTGGATAAAAAAACATCTTAGTGTTCTTGGTCAGAAGCCTTTCAAACATCCGGTCTCTCTCAACGATCTGTTGGACATCTCCGCAACGCTTGACGAATTGTCTGATATGAGTTCCAATCAATTGGTTGGAGGCAATTTCTTTTCAGCATTGGGTTCTTCTAGTTTTTGGCAGGAATTTGGTTGGTTGCTCTCAGCCTATTCGAATGGAGACGAAATCGATCATTCCGTTATTTTTAACTGTGTTCGTATTTGTGCGACCGTCTTTAGGTTTGATCTGTTTTATGATGAGATGCATTCGGCTTCATTTGAAAAGTATATTTTTAATAAATCGCCATTAGCTATCATCGACACTAGTTCTTCTTCAGCGTTGAATTCTACGTCGTTTTCTGAACTGATAGATAAAACGTATTTTTCATATATGCCTGCCAGTACTTCGGTAAACGACCTATATGTATTAGGAATCCTTTCTGACTCGAAGGCGCCTGAACTTTCCGGGAAGTTTATTCATTGGATAACCAGTCCGCTTGTTGCTAATAAACTGACCATACTCTCTGGCATGCCGGTTCGTAAGGATTGTGTTAGCAATGCTGAGGTTAGAAAAACCTATCCGTGGTTGGAATTATTTAACGATTCTTGGAAAAAAGGGTTTCTTTTAACCACTAGATTATCCTTTTTATCTGATTCTATGAACAAAGACAATATTTTAGAGGCGATTCGGTGTTTCGCAGAGAATCCCATTCGCGCGAAAGAACTTGTAGAACGTGTACATTTGACATAGTGCTGTTTTGTTCTCATATGAAATGTATTCCTAACTTGGTTTATTGTCGGCATCGTGTGCTGTTAACATCGCTAGATGCGGGTTTTAGCGCGCTTTTGTAGATGTGTCGCATTTGTTATTCAAGACCCCTATCTTACTTTTTGCGAAGAATTACAGTTGGTGTTCAAAGCTTATTCATGCAGCGTGGTGTGTTTTGTAAACGTGCTTGGCCGCTAGAGCAAACCGGTCAACCGGATTTATTGAAACTCCAACGCTAGTGTCTCTCGCGCTCTAAAATGGTGAGTAGGTGCAAAGCCTTGTAGGCGTTGTGCAAATCCTATAGGATATTGGATATTGATTTGATATATCCCTCACTGTTGAGGAGTTTAGAATGACTTTCTTGCTGAATGATTCTGCAACTTTCGCTGCCCAAGCCGCAAAAGGGTTTGCTTTAGCGCATGAGAGCGAGGTTCACCCTGTCAGTGGTGGCGTCGTCCGGACGACGAGAAGTAGCGATGACCAAGTGGCCGTTGTTATCGGTGGCGGCTCGGGGCACTATCCGGCGTTCGCGGGATTGGTCGGTCCTGGCCTGGCACATGGCGCGGTACTAGGAAATATCTTTGCTTCCCCAAGTGCGCATCAAGTGGAATCAGTTTCGCGAGCGGTCGAGCAGGGGCGCGGTGTCTTTCTTAGCTACGGAAACTATGCGGGCGACAAGCTGCAATTTGATGCAGCCGCCGAGCGCCTAGAGGCTGATGGTATTCCGGTGCGGACTGTTAGGGTGGCCGACGATATATATTCGGCACCGCCGGAAGAAAAGGAAAAGCGTCGTGGAATAGCGGGGGACTTGTGTGTCTTTAAGGTTGCCGGTGCCGCTGCGGCTGCGGGCTGTGATTTAGACAGTGTATATGCCCTTGCGAAACGGGCTAACGCCAATACCTACTCATTGGGTGTGGCCTTTACGGGTTGCACTTTGCCGGGTGCTAAGGAGCCGTTATTTGAAGTGCCGCAAGGCAAGATGGCTATCGGTTTGGGAATCCACGGCGAACCTGGTCTTGACGAGGCAGACATCCCGACACCTGAAGGACTTGCAGATTTACTGGTCAGCAAGCTGCTTGCGGAGGCAGCAAATGGTGACGCTAAGGGCATGCGCGTCGTTGTTGTGGTTAACGGACTGGGCGCATTCAAGAACGACGAAATGTTCGTGGTTTATTTGTATGTGCGCGAAAAGTTGGAAAAAGCTGGTGTTGAAATCGCTGATTCTAAGGTCGGTGAGTTCTGCACAAGTTTCGAGATGGCCGGCGTGTCGTTGACGTTGATGGTGCTTGATGATGAGCTAGAGAAATTATGGTTTGCTCCGGCGCAATCGCCTGCCTACTCGGTTGGTGAAGCGAATGCCGATTTAGTGAGTGTCGATGAAGCTAGTTATGGGCGAGCTGAGCTTCGCGAGACCCAAGCCGCTAATGCTAGCGATCAGTCAAAGTCACTGGCTGCCGTGGTTGCAAAAGCCCTAGAAGCGTTGGCTAAAACTGTTGATGAAAACGCTAGCGAGTTGGGTCGCATCGATTCAATCGCCGGTGATGGTGATCATGGAATTGGGATGCAAAACGGGTCTCGCGCAGCGATGAATGCGGCTCTGCAGGCGGTTAAAGCTGAGGCTGGGGCGGGAAGTGTTTTGCGTCGAGCCGGTGATGCTTGGCAAGACGGTGCGGGTGGCACTTCGGGCGCATTGTGGGGGTCGATGTTGCGGGAGCTAGGTGCAACCTTCGGTGATCAAGACGGTTTCAAGGCCGAAAATTTGCGTGCCGGTGTAAAAGCTGCGCTAGACAAAATTGTCAGCCAAGGTGGCGCCAAAGTCGGTGACAAGACGATGGTCGACGCCATTGCGCCGTTCGTCGAGACCCTAAATGCAGATAATGGTGACATCGCCAGCGCTTGGCGGCTCGCCGTCCAAGCTGCAAAGAGGGGTGCGGAAGATTCGAAGGACATGATGCCTGGTTTGGGACGAGCTCGCTCGCACGGGGAAAAAGCCCTCGGTGTGCCCGACCCCGGCGCCGTCTCATTCTCGCTCATAGTGGACGCTATAACGCCTTTTATAGAGCTAGCTTAGGGTTGCTGATTGTCAGTCTCTGAGCCGCGCCTGCTCTGGTGCGGCTCAGAGATTTTTATTCTCTAAGCGGTCTCTGGCGAAAAATAACATATTAAATCGTGAAAACCCCTTGCTTCAAAAATCCTATAGGATATAGAATATAGAAAAATAAGAGTTGCAGCAGTTTGGTGTTGCAATGCAACAACTTCGCAGCGAAGCAAAGTTGTTGTCATCTTCGATATCCCAATGAGGGGAGACATATGTATACCGCAGAGAATTGGCCCATTGCATGCAAGATGAACTTCGGGGCGAAAGCGGATGACGGTACACCAATCAACGATGCCTCAGTCTCTGTTTGGGCGGATCAGATAGAGCAGGTGATTGCGCTGGGATTTCGATCAATCGACCCAATCGATGACTGGGTAAACATTTCGACGCTCAGCCAGGCTCGCTTTGAGGAGTTTAAGCAGTTAATAAATAGCTACAACTTGATGATTCCAGGCATTTCGTTTGGACGACGTAGTCCGGTGGATTTAGACCACGGCGAAGAATATGTGAAGCGTATGCACATTGCTCTCGACAGGGGTGCAGAGCTTGGAGCCAAGATTCTGAATATCGGTTTTATGCAGGAATTAACCCCCGCTCAGGAAAAGGCACAGTGGTTTTGGCATGCATCGGGGCATAAAGACGATCCCAAGCTGCGGCAATTAGCGATAGAGAGGGTTCGTGAGCTAGCAGATCATGCGAGTGCCAATAATATGGAAATTGCCCTTGAAATGTACGAGGACACCTATGTGGGAACTGCCGAGGCAGCCGTTTCATTTGTTAAAGATTGCGATCATCCAGCAGTTGGAATTAACCCAGACATTGGGAATTTGATTAGACTTCACAGGCCGATACCCGATTATCACCAAATGTTCGATTTAGTTTTGCCGTATGCGAATTACTGGCACATAAAGAATTATCTTCGGGACGAAGATCCAGAAACAGGCGCATATTTCTCAGCTCCAGCACCACTGGAGTCAGGATGGATTGACTATCGATCTATTATTCGGCAAGCGCTAAGGCTTGGTTATAAAGGTGCTTTCCAGACAGAACAATACGGCGGCGATTGGTTAGGAGTTGGAGCAACTAATGCCAGATATATCCGTAATGTTTTGCGAGGGGCCAAAAATTTAATCTGAATCTATGTCCCATTGGTCAAAGTTCGTAATTCCTTAAAAATGACAGTTTGCGAATTAATTATGAATCAAACCGGCTATTTCAGTTGTCGGTCTGAATGAAACACGAGAGGGAAATTGGTTCCATGTCTTCAGCGTTGAAGGACGAGGCGGTGCCCGCCGTTGATATCGGTGCATGGGTGATGCGCTGCATATTCTTGGCTATCGGTATAGCCATCATGATAGGTGCCTTAAGCTATGGCCTTAGGCAAGATAATGGTCTGGTGGGGCCAGGGCTAATGCCGTTCGTGGCGGCTCTCCTCACGGTGTGCGCCAGCGCTGTTGAAATCGTGCGGGCATTTGTTGTGGCAAGAAAGCCGCGACTGGCCAAAGAACATGTTAACGCTATTGAAGACGCGGACGCCCTAGAAGAATCCTCAAGAACCACCCGTCAAAAGAATATCTCGGTTGCTGTGGTATTTGGCGTTTTGCTTGGGGTCGTGCTGTGCGCTTATCTAATTGGATTGTTGCTATCGGTGACGTTAATGGTTTTTGTTTTGGTGTTCTTTGTGGAGAAGAAGCCTATCTGGACTGCCCTAGTTAGTTGCGTAGCGACATTTTTATTCGGTTACTTGGTGTTTTCGGTAGCTCTACAAGTTCCATTACCAACCGGAATATTGGGTTTAATTTAGGGGTTTGAGATGTTAGAAAATCTTATCTTAGGATTCAGTACTTCGCTAACTCCTGAGAATCTACTCTGGTGTCTAATAGGTGTTGTCCTGGGCACAGTTATTGGAATGTTGCCAGGCTTAGGGGCGACTACTGGAGTAGCAATTCTTCTGCCGCTCACACTCAGTATGGATCCAGTAACCGCACTAATTATGCTGGCGGGCATTTACTATGGTTGCCAATATGGCGGCACTATCGCGGCTGTCCTAATTGCAACTCCAGGTGATGCGAATGCTGTGGCTACTGTTGTAGATGGATATGCGTTAGCGAGAAAAGGGAAAGCTGGAAAAGCGTTAGCTATAGCTGCTATAGGCTCATTCTGTGCGGCTATAGTTTCGCTAATCCTGCTCATGCTGCTGGCGGCTCCAATCGCACATTTTGCTCTTAAATTCGGCCCTGCAGAAATGCTGGCAATCATGATAATGGGTTTGCTAACCATTATTTCGTTTTCCGGTGAAAACTTAGCTAAAGGTTTAATGATGGCGGGCATCGGGCTGTTTCTATCCACAGTAGGCATGTCCACAGGCTTCGCTGAATCGCGTTTCACTTTCGGCAATGTTCAATTGCTAGGTGGCATTGATTTCGTCGTGGTAATGATCGGTGTCTTCGCTATCGGAGAAGTCTTAAGTCAAGTTGGTCAAGGCGGTGTAAAGCCAATACGCACACGTATGCGTGACATGGTCATAAAACCAAAAGACATTAAAGAGTCATTGCCAGCTATCGGTCGTGGCACTGGAGTCGGATTTTTACTAGGAACTTTGCCGGGGGCTGGTTCGACGCTAGCGTCTCTTGTTGCATATGGAGTAGAAAAGCAAGTGAGCCCGTATCGCAAGATGTTTGGCAAAGGCGCAATTCAGGGTGTTGCGGCCGCAGAGTCCGCCAACAATGCTGCCGCAAATGCCAACTTCATACCAACCTTGGCCTTGGGCGTCCCTGGTGGAACGACAACCGCAGTGTTACTGGGTGCCTTCGTTATGTATGGGCTACAGCCAGGCCCATTGCTTTTCGACTCTCAGCCAAATCTTGTTTGGGGTCTGCTGACATCTTTCTTTATCGGCAATGTGATTTTGTTGGTATTGAACTTGCCATTGGCTCCGGTGTTCGCACAGGCTCTAAGGCTGCCGTATTCCTATTTGTATCCGCTGATTATCTTCTTCTCGCTAATGGGAGCATTCGCAGTTGGCAACAATATTTTTGCCCTAGTGGTGTTATTTTTCGCTGGTGTCGCAGGGTTCTTCTTTAAGAAATATGATTACCCGACCGCGCCGTTAATCCTCGGCCTAGTTCTTGGGCCTATGGTGGAACGAGCCCTAGTGCAGACTTCTGCCTACGCTAATGGAGACTTGACTGTTATTTTCCGGGAGCCTCTAGCGCTTGCAGTTTTAGTGCTGACCGTGTTGATCATGACCGTCCCGGCATTAATGAAGAAACTTATGAGCAAGTTAAGTCGAAATAATGCGAAAAAGAGTTCTCCGGAAAATAGCGAACCAAATATTTCTGCTCTGAATAAACCGGTGGAATCAACTATTGCCACAAAAAACTCTGAAGCTCAAGACAATGAACCTGTCTAAAACCCTGTTGAAAAATAGCGAATAAGAAAACAACTGAATCAATCAATGGGCTGCGGCAAAGACGCCGAAGCGCAATTAGGGAGGAAAACAATGATGAAGAAAGTCACCGCGTTGGGCGCTATCTTAGCTGCCTCTGTCTTGACTTTGACGGCTTGCAGCGGAGGCGGAGGTAGCTCCGAAAAAGCGGATGCGAGTTTTAATCCAGGCAACCGGCTAACCATGATCGTGCCAATGGCGCCGGGTGGTGGTTCGGATATGTCTGGACGGGCGATAGCTTCAGGGCTAGAGCCAATTGTTGGTAAAACTATCAGCGTAGAGAACCAACAGGGCGGCGGTGGTGCTGTTGGTTACGCGGCTTTTATGGGTCACGAAGGTGATGCTTCGTATCTGCTTGCTACAGAAACCGCGCTGATTAATCTGGCCTTGACTGAGGATGTTCCGTTCAGCTGGCGTTCGTTCACTCCAATTATGAAGGTTGGTCAGGACTCCACAATAATGGTCGTCCCGAGAGATTCTTCATTTGGTACGTGCGCCGACGTAGTGAAGGAAGCTAAAACCAAGGACGTGAAGGTTGCCGTCTCGGGTGGCGTAACTGGCAATGATGCGATTCAGTTTGGCCTGATTGAAAAAGATCAAAATGTCACTTTCCAGCGGGTTCCGTACGAATCCGGCGGCGAGGCCATAGCTGCAGCGCTGGGTGGCCACGTCGATGTTGCGCTGACTAACCCGAGTGAAGTTATGGGTCAGCTTGGGTCTGGGGATATGAAAGCATTGTGTGTTATCGCCGATAAGCGTTATGAATATGAAGAGTTGAAGGACATTCCGACCACTATCGAGCAAGGCATCAATGTTACCTTTGCTCAGTTCCGTGGAGTGATTGCTCCTGGGGGTATTAGTGACGAGGCCAAGGAGTATTGGATCAGCGCCGCTAAAGAATATACCGCATCTGATGCATTCAAGGAATATATGAGCAGTAATTATATGCAAACCGATACTTTGTTTGGTGACGATTTCTCCAAATATCTGGAAGATTACGAAAAGGATCTAAAGGCCGGTTTAGGCAAGTAGGTTGCTTTGAGGCAATTGTAATTCTTCGGAAATGCTGCCCATTGGGGAGGCGATCATCGAGAGTATTCGCCTCCCCAATGGTGGTTGCACGAATTATTAATCTATCTCAAAGAATAAAACACTTTATATCGTCGTATAAAGAAGTTGATATGAATCTTAAAGAAAATATGCGGATTGTTGATTTGTCAATGCCCATAGAAGACCATTGGAGATTTCCGCTTTCTAGAATTTCTAAGTATACTGCACGACCCCAGTTTGTTTTTCATACGACGGAAATCAAGATTATGTCGCATGGTTTTAGTCATGTCGATGCTCCTTTTCACGTTGACCGGAATATGACGACTATCGACAATATGGGACTAGAGCCATTTTGGGGTTCTGCAACCGTTGTAGATTTGAGTGATCTTGGTGACAATGCAGAGATAAATCGCGAAGTGCTTGAATCGAAATGCGCACAGGTCCAGGCAGGTGACATTGTGCTTTTGCGTTCCGATCAAGAGCTCCGTCACCCGACCGCCACTAAGGAATATTGGACGGTATCTCCTTGGGTAAGTCTGTCGGGAGCACGCTATTTGAGGGAGCTTAAGGTAAAAGCGACTGCATTTGATTTTCCGCAAGATCGAAGTATTCGCGCAGCTTACGATCCCAATTATCTTTCTAGTGAGGACGTAGATGAAGACGAAGCATGTCACCTAGAATTATTGAGATTCGGAATTCCCCAATTTGAATATTTAAGTAATTTTCGCGCCCTCAGGCAAAAGCGATTCATATTTTTTGGATTGCCTCTAAAGATAACGGGCTGCGATGGTTCGCCAATTAGAGCTGTGGCGTTGGAGGCCTAAATCATGAATGCTAGTGTAGTCGCAGGTGACCGGAAAAAATTAAACCGGCGGTGGACAATTCTTATCCCGGTCATAATGTTTATTTATATAATTGCGTATATTGACCGGGTCAACATTGGTTTTGGTTTAACTCAAATACGCGAAGCCTTGAATATGTCAGCATCGCAGGCGGGTTTCGCGTCAGGCATATTCTTTATCGGATATCTGATATTGCAGGTTCCTGGTGGCTACCTGGCTCAAAAATGGAGTGCGAAGAAGGTCGTAACCATTCTTATGGTGCTCTGGGGCATTATGGCGATTGCTCAGGGTCTTGTTACTTCTTTCGGACAGCTTTTGGCTGCTCGGTTTCTGCTGGGTGTTTTTGAGGGCGGCGTTCAACCAGCGCTCATGGTTATGATTAATCGCTGGTTCTCACTATCAGAAAAAACACGCGCCAATTCATTCTTCATTATGCATAATCCGATTGCGACACTTATCACCGGCCCATTTGCCGGTTTAATCTTGTCGTTTGGTGATTGGCGTTTGTTATTCATAATCCAAGGTCTGCTTCCCATCCTAGGCCTGGCAATCTGGTGGGCTTTCGGTGCCGATACTCCTGATAAGGCGCGTTGGGCATCCCAGGATGAACGTCAACTAATCGAGACGAAGCGCAAATCCGAAGAGCGCCCTGCGGTCGAGTCTGACTGGCGTGCTGCAGTTCGTTCACCATTCGTTTGGCTAATGGCGCTCTTGGGATTCTTTGTTTGGTTCGGTTTTTACGGGCTTCAGATGTGGCTGCCAACGCTGCTCAAACAATCTTTTACCACTGATATGGAAGTTGGCTTGGTGTCTGCTATTCCTCCGGTAGTAACGGCGATTGCCATCTATTTAAACGGTCGTGGTGCTGACAAGGACGGACGATATAACTTTCGTGTTGCGGTTCCGCTCATTCTCGGCGGCATAATTTTGGCGTTATCTACGTTCGTCACCGCTGATATGCGCTGGCTGATTGTTGGGATATTCGCCATCGCTCAAGCCTGTCAGCTTTCTTTCTTTGGGTCTTACTGGACGATGAACTCAATTTTGGTTAAGCCGGCTGCGGTGGGCGCCGGATTCGGAATAATCAACGGTATCGGAAATCTTGGCGGCTTCCTCGGTCCATACGTTGGGGGTTGGATAACCGACGCCACCGGGTCAACGCCCTTTGCCACAGTTGTGTTTGGCGCCTCCGTAGTGATGGCTGGTGTTATGGCCGTGCTTCTTACCCCCGCCGTTAAACGGGAACTTGCCCAGCGCAAAGAGGCACAAAAAGTTGGTGAACTTTAGCATTATTTATTTAGCATTTTGTGTTTCGCATTATTCTCGCCCGTGATGGGCTGGCAATAATTCAAAAAAATTGAATGTATTCGTAAATGACAATTGATCGTTTTTTATTTTGTTAGGAAGGAATCTATTAGGTATGTCTGCATCTAGTCTGCCAAAACTAGCTTTAACTCTTGGCGATTTGTCAGGAGTCGGTCCTGAACTAGCTATGAAACTTTTGGATATAGAGGACAATCGAAATCGTGCCGATATCCGGCTACTCGCTTCACAAGCGGAGGTCGATCATTTTTCGGCCGAAGTGGGTGTGGAAGTGCCAACTGCTACCGAACCGACGCCGGGGAAGGTTACATTAGTTGGTTCAAAGTATGCCGATCAGCCCGTAGAGCGTGGGAGGACGTCAATCGCTGGCGGTAGGCGAGTTATGCAAGATTTGTTGGATTGTCTGGACATGTATAAGAAGGGCGAAGCCGACGCCATTATGTTCCTCTCGTTGAACAAGACAGCACTTCATGACGCTGGAATGCATGAAGAGGATGAGTTGCGTTGGTTCGCCAAAGAACTTGGTTATGACGGCACTACCTCTGAGCTGAACTTTGTGGAGAATCTGACCACTAGCCGGGTCACTTCGCACTGCTCAATTGCAGATGTGCCGAGACGAATTAATGCTCGTTCGGTCTATGAGGCCATCAAGCTGCTTGACAACGTTATTAAAGGCAATGGCGTTGAAAAACCTAGGTTGGCGGTGTGTGCTTTGAATCCACACGCCGGTGAAAATGGTCAATTTGGACGCGAGGAGATTGATCACATCGCTCCGGGTGTGAAGTTGGCTCAGGTAGACGGCATAAACGCGGCTGGACCGTTCCCGTGTGACACGATATTCATCGCAGCCCGTAACGGCGACTATGACGGGGTCGTGACCATGTACCATGACCAAGGGCAAATCGCCATGAAGCTAATGGGATTCGATGGCGGTGTCACTGTTCAGGGTGGGCTGCCCGTCCCCATTGCGACTCCGGCTCATGGAACGGCATACAACATTGTCGGTCAAAATAAGGCTTCTCTAGGACCAACTCAGCGTGCTTTTAATATTGCGGTCAATTTAGGGAAAAATGTCGCAAATTCGCGCAAGGGATTCTGAATAATGTCAACTAATGACAGGCGTGGTCAAGCGAATCGCAAGCCAGCTGATAAGGAATCACGCTTTAGGTTCCGAGATTTGGGGGTGTCACAAATTATAACTTTGCTTAGTTCTATCGATCGTGCCGCCCTTTCCATTGCCTAACTTTATATGTCTCAGGATCTTCATATAACTCTAGGAGCTAGAGGATAGATATTAGGTACTTTCTTCGGGATTTATTTGTTATTCCAAATTTCCGGCGGGTGACTGTTGGACAAATTTGGCTCACGTAAAATAATCAGTTATGCCGGTGCTCTTCGGAGCTTAGTTGAAGTTTGCATCGGCATAATTCATCCTCTTATGGAAACAGGCAGCTACATTCTCTCGTTCAGTAACGTGCAGAGCAGCATTCTAGATGTTTTTCTCGCTGTCTTGCGCAATGCGTATTCAAGCTGGATAGCTTGGCTGCCAAGGTTCTCCGGCTGTGCATAGTGGCTCGAAGCGTTCGATTAACTTGCGCAGATATTACGTGTTGCGCGCGCCCTGCTAAACGTTGGCAAGGTGCACGGTGTCTAGGTCGCGACCTTCGATGACATGCCCGTCGAAGCCTGTCACTTTTGACGCCCATGACCCTTGTGGCAGATTGCCTGGAACAAAATGGTTTAGTACCAATGTTCGCACTGAACAGCGTTGGGCAATCGCCCCCACAACTTCAACCGAACAGTGTTTCTGAAATACTACGTCAAGCGCTTGTTGCTGCTTGGGGGTGTACGGAGGATTTCCGAATTGCCACCGAGCATAGTTTGGGTCGATTACTTCATGAACTAGCACATCGGCATTTGTGGCAAGCCGAATTACGTTCTCAGAAGGCCCAGTATCACCTGAAAAGACTACCGATCCGTCATCTGTGTCAAAGCGGTAGGCGAATGCAGGGTACATGGATCCATGTTCTGTCAATGTTGCGCTCACGTGTACTCGATCGTCTTCATACACAAAGAACGGATCTACAGGTGTTTCCAGGTGCCCCAGGTTCATCTGAGAATCAGAATTCCCGGATTGGTTAAAGTCCCCATGAGCGTCACGCCCGATTATCCTGGGACGTTGGACGTTGACCCCGACGAGCATGTCGTGCGGATCACGTTTCTTTGCGCCATAAACTCTGTCGAGAGTTTCGGCCTCGAATGCGGACAGTAGATTATCCACAAATTTTTCAGCACCTGGTGTCCACACGTCTGACTCTGGCAAGTCTGAGTAAAGATGAGGGCTAAGAACTCTGTCCCATGGGCCATAAACCTCAACTCGATGCGACGGCCACCCTTGGTTGTATCCACATAACAATAGGTTTGACAGATCCAAGGTGTGATCAGAATGCATATGTGTAATAAACATTGCTTGCAGATCTTCAAAAATTTTCGCTTCAGGACGCCCCAGGGGATTTGCCCTGGTTAGCTGCCGAGCAACCCCCATGCCGAAATCGACAATATAAATCTTTCCAGCAACGACTAGAGCTGTCGAAGTCCCGTATCGGCATGCAGTAGACGTGCCCGCAGAGCCCCATGTGACTGCGCCGCCTGCTGTACCGAGAAGAACAATGTGTGTATCAACCGTTTCCACAGATTTATCCTTACTCATTGATGGGCTTAATACCAAAATATAACAATTTTCATGTATTGTTATCACATGAATGACGGTTTATGTATCATGATATGTAACATTTTCAGTGATGAGAAGGAGTAACATGTCCCAGGCGTATAACAAGAATGATGCGGTTCTCGCGACATACACCTTTTCCATCCCCGCCAATGTTGACCCATTAGAAAAAGTTCGAGCCTTTGCTGTAGGCCAAACCATTGGAACATGGGTAGAAGTACCTGGCTTGACAAAGGAAATGATTGACAAATATCAAGGTGAAGTCGTCGACATTACGAGCTTAGATCCCAGCGATTTAGTTACGGACGATCAAGGTGTCGCAACATATGCAGCAACTCTCGCCTTACCTGCGGTGAGTATTGGAGCTGATGTTCCTCGTCTGTTTACCGCTCTGCTGGGCAATGATGCCTCAACCTCAATGGCAGCAAAGCTTACTGAGGTTCAACTGCCCGCGTCGATGACAAGCGGGTTTTCGGGTCCAAAGTACGGCGTGGCTGGGCTGCGAAAGGTTCTAGGCGTCCAATCTCGCCCGCTTCTGCTCAATATGATCAAACCATGCACTGGTCTAACACCTGCTCAGGGAAGTGAAATCTTCCGCAAGACAGCATTAGGTGCTCCTGACCTAATCAAAGACGATGAGCTTATGGGGGATCCAGAGTTTTCTCCCATTGATCAGCGTGTCGCAGCATATAACAAAGCCGCAGAGCAGGCCTTTGAAGAAACCGGTCACAGAACCATCTATGTACCTAACATCACTGCTCAAGGTACAACCTTGTTCGAGAATGCTAAACGCGCGGTCAATGCCGGCGCGCGTGCCCTCATGGTGTGCTATGCAGCGGTCGGCTATGGCAGTGTTGTCGAATTGCGGGAAAGGTTCGACGTTCCCATCCTCGGCCATTACGCCTCAGCCAACACCTACTACGAGAACGCGTCATCGGGGATGTCAGCTGCTTTGGCGCTCGGGTTTTTCCCAAGGCTAGTGGGTGCTGATATGGCAGTTATCAATACCCCCTACAGTGGCTACCCCATGAGGAAGGCGGCGTATTTAGCGACAGCACGCAAACTGCTAGCACCAGCCGGTGATTTGCGACCGTCATTCCCCGTTGTCGGTGGTGGAGTTAAGCCTGGGGTTGTGCACCGATACCTAGACGACTTAGGTACGGACATTATTTTGGCCTCAGGTGGGGCTATTCAAGGCCATCCGCAAGGGCCTGCCGCAGGTGTTCGGGCAATGTATCAAGCAATTGACTCCTACATGGATGGAGTGACATTGGAAGAAGCAGCCAAAGAACACGCTGAGTTATCAACTGCACTAGACGTATTCGGGGTGGTCAAATGATCAAGCGCGTTGACGTCCACGCTCATATTTGGGAAGAATCGGACATTCCGCCCCAGATTAGGAGTTATGACTCCAGTCGCTCACTTTCCTGTGATGGTGAAACATTAGTTTCTTCCATGGACAAAAACGGCATTGACGCATCGATCGCTGTTGCACTCGCTTATGAACCAGATCTATCTGACGAGCACATCAGGCGCATCAACGATTTTGTTCTGCGTGAATGCAGCAAATACCCCAAGCGTCTAATTCCGTTTTGTTGCGTGAATCCGCGCAGCCCGAATGCGGCGATGATCGTTGCAGAGGCAATAGCTGACGGCCACAAAGGTCTAAAGTTCCATGGGGCATTTCAAAACATGGGTGTTGATGATCCTGGGCTGTGGCCGATCTACAAAGTGTTGGAAGAAGCTCAAAAGCCCGTTCTTTTTCACTCTGGTGATATCGGTGTCCTCCCGCTCAATGACAGATATACGAACGTTAGCCGTTTTGATTCAGTGTTCTGCGATTTTCCACAGATGCCCGCCATCTTGGGGCATGCCGGACGCATCGACTTCTCGCGGACGGCAGGTCTGCTGCGAAAGCACCCAAACGTTTACGTCGATATCAGCTCTGTGATCGGACGCGATCCAAACCTCCAGACCTACCCGCTGCGTGATCTCATCACGAAGGTCAAGACCTGGGCTGGGGCTGTAGATCGGATTCTATTTGGATCTGATATGCCCCTTTACAGTTACGAAAAAACACTGGGCAACCTCGACTTACTTATTTCTGAGTTACAGGAGACCCCCGATCCTGTGATCTCAGCCGAAGATGTTGTCGCAATTCGCGATGCACATTCGTCAACATTTTTGAATCGCTACCAACTCTGACCGGAATCTAGCAGCCGGTCCCAACTATTCAAAGGAGAATGAAATGGCACGACTCTACACAGCAAATGAAGTCACGTCACGGTTACGCGAAGAGATCAGCACTGGCAAACCGCTGTTCGCACCAAACTGCGGGTTTGGGTTGTCAGCGAAACTACAAGAAATGGGTGGTGCTGATTTAATCATCACCTCGGCAACCAGCTACTGGCGGATGAAAGGGCAGGGATCCCTTTCGGCGCTAATGCCAAACAGCGACATCAACGAGATTATCTTCAATCTTCTTCCCGAGGTTGTTGCCAATGTTTCTGACGCCCCAATCTTGACCCTATCTGGAGCTTTCAACCCGCTATTGCCTCATAAAGAACATCTCGAGCGCCTCCGAGAGGCTGGCGTTAGCGGCATCAACCCGTTCATGATCAAGATCTACGGGGACGAAACGGTTGCCCAGATGGACAAAATTGGCATCGGCTGGCAACGCGAGGTCGAATTCGTCGAAACGGCCGTAAAAATGGACATGTTTACCCTCGCATACGCATTTACTCCCGAGGAAGCTAAAGTGATGGCCAGCGTTGGCGCGCACTCCATAGCAACCCACTTTGGTTCGACCGTCGGTGGGCTCAAAGGTGCGGCGTCCAATATGACGCTCGACGAGGCCACTGAACGAAGCCAGCTGATTTTCGATGCTGCTCTCAAAGAAAATCCCGATGTTATCTTGTTCGCCCACGGCGGCCCTATCAAAGGTCCTGCCGAGGCGGCTCATGTAATTAAAAACACCTCTGCTCACGGGTTTATAGGTGGTTCTGCGGCTGAACGCGTCCCGATTGAAAAAGCGATTCTGGAAATCACTCGCGAATATAAAGACGCACTCAATAACTAATAGTCACCGGTGACATAAGGAGTAACAGATGAATAAGAATGGTAAGCCCGTCATTCTCTGCACGGGGATGTGCAATACAAAAGGCACGGAAATCCAATTCCTTGCCGAACAGGTTCGTGCCAACGGTGGCGAACCTGTGATTATGGATCTTTCGCTTGGTGGAAGTGTAGATTTCGCTGACATTTCCAACCATGATGTTGGCGAGTTGGCGTCCTTGGACATGGATGAGGTATTTGCTGGCCCACGTGCCGACGCGATCAAAAAACTTGGTGAAGCTGGCGCCCAAATGGCTCTCAAGCTACGCGAAGAAGGACGTTGTGACGGCATCATAAGCTGGGCTGGTTCGGTGGGATCCACCACTGTGTCCATTGTGATGCGGGCGCTGCCATTTGGCGTTCCCAAGATTCTGATGACCGACATGGCGTCATCGGACGTGTCAGGATGGCTAGGCAATAAAGATATTTTCATTGTTTCGCCAACCGCTGAGCAAGGCATCACGGCCGTAACATCAAAGATCGTTACGCAAGCTTGTGCAGGCATCGTTGCTATGGCCAAGGTTGATGATCCTCCGATTGGTCGTCCGTTGGCTGCCGTTACTAGCTATGGGACGACGACGCCCACCCAGATGAGAATTACTAATTTCTTCAACGATCACGGGTGGGATTGCTCAACTTTCCATGCTGTTGGTGTCGGCGCGACTATGGAAGACCTGATTCGCTCTGGTGACATCACTGCTGTTGTTGATATGACACCTGGCGAATTGACTAACAACATGTACGATTCCGTTTACGGTACGCCTAAAACTTGGCGGGGCGTACGTATGACTGCCGCTCCTGACATGGGAATCCCAAATGTGGTTGCCCCTGGAGGTTTGGATCAATGTGCCTATGGCGCTTTTGAAACAATGAAGGAAGAATACCTAGAGGACTTCCGCACCGGTAAACGTAAAGGTTTCCGCGATACTGGTAAGCCTTACATTCACAACGAGAACGTCACCGAGATGGTGCCCACTATCCCGGAAATTATCGAGCTTTCGGATTTTCTCGCTGAAACCTTGAACGGTTCCAAAGGTCCGTGCGCATTTGTCATCCCAATGCGTGGTTGGTCAGCCTATGATCAGGAAGCAGCCTTGTGCACTCGTGAGCGTGGTTGGGCGGAAGGCAATGGTGATGGTCCCGTTTGGGAACCCGATGAAAAATATCCGCAATGGTCGCGCAGAGCAACTGCAATGTTGCAGCGGATGTGGTTGAAGGTTGATCCGAATGTGGTAGATCTCATCTGGACGGATCACCATATTCTTGACGAAGAATTCGCTAACCTTCTGACCACCATAGTTTGGGACATGATCAACGGTGAATGGGAAATTGGTAAATATAACAATTTCTCCGACAAGATTCTCAACAATAAGCTGACGAGACTCTAAATAGGAACCTAGAAGAATCAAATTGCAGGCGCGTTCGGGGCTAACTGATTTCAGTTTTTCCCGGACGCGTCTTTGCAATGATTAATTGGACGCCACTTCGTCGAATCTCAGTCACATGTTCGCGACTCAATGCCGCGTCGGAAATAACAATGTCGAATTCGCGTATTGGCATCATCGAATACAACGCCCGTTTATAGAATTTCGTATGGTCAGCAATCAATACACGCTTTTTTGCGCACTGGAACATGGCACGTTTAACTTGAATCAGCTCAGGTTGTTGGTGGAAACAAACGCCATTGCTGACGGCAGGTGTGGACATGAAATATGTATCCGCGCTCAACTGGCTTAAAGCTGAAAGAGCCAAGTTGCCTTTATAGGCGTCACATAGTTGGTAATATTCCCCACCCGTGGAGATAAGTGAAATGCCTCTCTTGCCATAAAGCATGTCTAGGACGCGCCCAAAATTGGTGATAACTGTTAGAGGTTCTTTTTGGGGCAACAATTCGGCTAAATTCAAGCCTGTTGTTGAGTCGTCTAGTACGATCGCTTCCCCAGGTTCAATAAGATCAAACGCTAGTTTGGCAATCGCGCGCTTTTCTGCAGATTGTTGCCGCAAACGATAATCAGTTGACGCCTCAAATAGGCTTGACGCTACTGCAGTCACTACACCTCTAGATTTACGCAGCACACCGCGAGCCTCCAAGGCATCCAGATCGCGGTGAATCGTCATTCGTGACACATTGAGTTCATCGACGAGCGTATCTATTCGGATAGATCCAATCTCAAGAACGCGTTCGGTTATCGCGTCGCGCCTCAAATCTTGCTTTGATGGTGGTACAGCAAGTTTGGCCTCAATCTCATCATCCATTAGAACAATGCAACCTTTTCTGGACGGGGGAAAATCTCGTCTAACGTCGCTAAATCATCCATGCTTAATTCAAGCTCAACTGCTTGGGCGTTTTTGCGGATCTGCTCAGGACGTGTAGCTCCGGCAATAATTGATGCCACCGGAGAATGGGAAGCAAGCCAAGCAATTGCTACTGAGGCCTGTTGCATATCGCGTTGGGAGCAGAAATCCTGGTATGCGCGTAATGCGTCAAAATTAGCTGCAGCAAGTTTGGGATCCCCTGGCTTTAAGCGGGCATCTTGTGGCACTGACTGAGTGTATTTTCCTGTCAATATGCCTGCCGCCAACGGATAATAGGGAACTAATCCTAAACCGAAATGCTGTGCTGCCGGAACGATTTCCTGTTCGGCTCGCCGATCCAGAAGATTGTAATGATTTTGTGTTGCTACTAGACGCCCCGGACGTGAATTATGCCATGCGTCTGCCAATTGCCATCCAGTCGTATTTGACACACCGTAGTAGCGAATCTTTCCTTGATCTACCAAATTGTCTAGCGCGTCAATTGTTTCAGTAATTGGGGTTAGAGAGTCAGGGGAATGATAGTAATAAAGGTCGATCCAATCGGTGCCGAGTCGTCGTAAAGAGGCTTCGCATTGTTTCATAATGTAGCGACGCGATCCGCGTGCCAATTCTTTAGGTTCGCCTGCAACTGGCAGCCCGAATTTAGTTGCAATCACGATATCGTTGCGACGATTACCTAATGCCTTACCCAGCAGCGTTTCTGATAATCCCGGTTCGTGCCCATATACGTTTGCTGTGTCAAAATATGTCACGCCTACATCCAGGGCGGCATCCACAACTTTCTTTGCGCCTGCAATATCTTCTGAAGCTGAGCCTTTTCGACCTAAGTTATTCGCGCCATACCCCAAAACAGAAACGCTAAGACCAGAATCACCTAACCGCCTATATTTCATATCACTCATATTAGGCCAGTTGTGAACTGTAAACCAGTATGAGATAAAACTTTTCGAATACTCTCAATACATGCCTTGGCTCTTCTGAAATAGAAAAAACAATACCCAGAGCATTAAACAAGTTATAGATGATGTAATCTTGTTTATAGGAATTTAATGTTAAACGAGGTTAGGTGAAGAATGAAACTCGCATTCGGTTGTGATCCAAACGCTACAGAGCTTAAGCAGGCTCTTATTGCTAAGGCTAAGGAATTAGGTCACGAGGTTAAAGATTTTGGTTCCGATGATCCTATTTATGCCAATGTTGCTGTTGCGGTGGCTGAAGCCGTAGCTGCTGGCGAATATGACCGTGGTGTTGTGGTTTGCGGCACTGGTATTGGCGTTTCAATAGCGGCTAACAAGGTGAAAGGCGCTTATTGCGCTTGTGTTGCTGATGTTTATCAGGCTCAGCGAGCCACTCTTAGCAATAATGCAAATATGATTGCTATTGGTTCTCAGGTGGTGGGTATTAAGTCTGCCGAGGTGTTCTTAGAGGAATATCTTAAGAATGAGTTTGATCCGAATTCGCGCAGCAAAGATAAGGTTGCTCGAATTTGTGAATATGAGGCTGAATAACTAGATATTTGTTCACCTTTTTGGGAGTGAAATGAATAAACCGGTGGCTGCTGTAAGCCTGAAGATGTATTTTACCAGGTCGCGAACTTTGGATTATTGTCGTGATTTGAAACGTTTAATTGTTGGTGAGTCTGGTCTTAGTGATAATGTTCGGCTTGCAGTTTTACCAGATTTTTTGACTGTCCCGCAGGCTGCGGAAATTTTGAAAGATAGTGGTATTTTTCTGGGTGCTCAAGATTTGGCTTATGAAGACCGTGGCGCTTTTACGGGCGAAGTCTCTGGTACCGACTTGGCGGAGTTAGGCGTCAGAATAGTCGAGATTGGGCACGCTGAGCGTAGAACTATTTTCCGTGAAGACGATGACATGGTCGCTAAAAAAGTTTTGGCGGCTAAACGGAACGGGATAATTCCACTCCTTTGCATAGGTGAGCCTGAGAAAACCACAGCCAAACAAGCGGCAAAACTATGTGTGGAGCAGGTGCGTTCTGCGTTGAAATACGGTACGCCTGCGGAAATGTGGCTCGGTTATGAGCCTTACTGGGCTATTGGGGCAGCAGAGCCGGCTAGCTCCGAATATGTGTCTGAGGTTTGTCGCAATATTCGGGAGGGCTTGCCGGAATTGTCTTCGGTGACGATTCTTTATGGTGGTTCAGCCGGGCCTGGGCTAATAACCAAATTGGATAGCGCTATTGATGGGCTTTTCCTGGGACGTTTCGCCCACGATCCCAAGGCTTTCCTTGAGGTTGCCAAAGAAACGTTGGCGCGTAGTTAATTTGGTTCAAAACACTAGGTGGCGGATACCAAAAGGTAACCGTCACCTAGTTTTATTTAATTTGGTTAACGCTCAATTTTGTCGAGCTTCAGCATCTTGCAAAGAACCTGGTCGAGGTCTTCGTCCTGGAAAACTTTCTTCCAATCATCTTTGATGATGGTGTTGCGCCCGTAGTCCATGGCCAGTAAGCAAGCATCTGAGAAGGGGTTTGAACCGCGTAACCCGTTTGTTAGCGCAATCCACATGTGGCCAAAGAACATTGCTTCTACCTGTTCAGTGGTCATGTCGGTCACCTCGACACAGTAGTCGAGGGCGTCGCGGCAAAACTGGCCAAGCATGCAACCGATGGTTTCGGCTAGCGTCGGCTCAAGTACTGCTAGATCATGTAGGGAAACCCAGTGAACCTTGATGACAGGGGCATAAATGGTTTCAATGACCTCAGTGGCTAGTTTCTTGTCAGATTCGTTTCCCTGTTGAAGCGCAGCCATAGAGTACTGTGCGGCAGCAACACCGCCGAAGGTGTCAGCCCACTCCTCTTTTGAGGTGCGTTCCAGGAAGAGTGATGGGTGGGTTGGGTGAGCGACGGCGTAGGCCAAGTCTTCGCGCACAGTTAGTAGGTTGGCGTAGGCAGCCGCCGGGTCAAGGGTAAGAATCATGGCGCCTGGTTTCATCTTCGGGGCGACGTCCGCAGTCACTGGGCCAAGTGCAATGTCCGGGACAGCCAATACAGCAACATCCACCTCACTGATAATTTCATCAGTAGGGGTCACCTTTCGACCTAGCTCCTCGACCGTCTTTATGCCCTTTTCGCCGTTCTCGCAAAAGTAAGTCTTCCAGCCAACCTTTTTTTCTAGGTTTGCAGACACTCGTTGACCCATTTTTCCGCCAGCACCGATAACCGCAACTTTTAGATTTTCACTCATTTTGTCTCTCCTTTTTGAGTTTGATTTTTATCTAATTTTTGAGGTGGGCGCGGACATATTCGATGGTGTCGCGCGTCCATTTCTGTTCGAGCTCAATGGTTTTCTCGGCGGTCTCCTGCCAAACCAACCAATGCTCGACGATCATGTTGATATTTCTTTCGACCGGACGCACCTGCTCAATTTCGTACGCAAAATCAAGTAGTCCTTCGCCCATTTTTGCTCCGGCATAAGTGAAACCGACCCACCCGGTGCGCCGTGAAAAAGCGAAATCTTTTACATGCAAATTAATCGTGTACGGTGCACAACGTCTGATTACATCGTTAGGATGCTCAAGCCCAGCCACGCAATTAGCCGGATCCAGGGCAATTCCGACTGCTGGATCGGCTATTTGCTTGATGAAATCCACTAGTTTGGCGGTCGGTAATTGCTCGTAGGTTTCAAAGGCGAGCTTCACCTCTTGTTCATGCAGTCTGGGCAGCAAATTTTTGACATTCTGTAGAGATTGCTCCAGGGATGGTTTCCCATCACCGACCTGCACCATAGAACGCAGCGTGCGCGTCCCCAAAATATCGGCGATATCAAGGTATTTCGTGAGGTGGTTTACGTCTGTGCCACGGGTGCCCAGCTCCAGCTCAATGCCAAGTTCATCTGCCTGAGCTTTAACTTCTTCCAGCTGAACTGTATCCATTTTCTCGATCTGCGGATAGTCGCAAATTTGGAAAACCTCACACCCTAAATCATGGGTTCGTTCAATCATGCCTGCCAACGATATTGGGTTCGGATTTCTGGATGACCATTCCCAAAAGGTGGCATAAGTGCCAATGCCGAGGGTCATTTAGTTACACCTCCGCCTTAATCTCGTCAGCCACTTTAACCTTCCCCGAACGAGCCAGAAGAACCATCAATACGGCTGACAGGATCATGAATCCGCCAACTATGAACATTGGAATGATGTACCCATCGGTCAGGTCATGGACGGCTCCGGTGATGTAACCAGCCGAAAATCCGGCGACATTACCTAGGGTGTTAATGAGTGCAACACCGGCTGCAGCTGGCGCTCCAGTCAAAAACTGTGTTGGTAGCGTCCAGAAATTAGGGAGCACCGAAAAGATTGACATAGCGGTGATCGAGATGATGATGATTGACAGGATCGGGGAATCTAAAAACAAAGCTATGGGAATGCAGATACCTCCGACAGCTGCTGGCCCTGCGATGTGCCAGGATTTTAGTCCGCGACGACCTACGTCATTGCTCCATAGATACATTGCTATGGCTGCGCAGGCGTAGGGGATAGCGGTAATTAGTCCCTGATTGATCAAACTAATTTCCATATCGAATTGCTGGCCAAATCCTTTAATGATTGATGGCAGGAAGAACCCCAAAGCGTATAAACCGTAAATAAAACCGAAGTAAATCAGTGACAACACCCAGACTCTGCCGCTAGTTAAAGCCGCCTTAACGTTGTTATCTGATTTGTTTGAGCTTGTGGTTGAGGCTGCTTCTTTATCAAGTTCACTACGAAGCCAGCTTTGCTCATCAGGAGTTAACCATTTCGCGTCCTCAGGGCGATCTTTCAAATAAAAGAAAGCGATGATCCCCACAATGAAAGCCGGTAGACCAACCATAAGGAACATAAACCGCCAGCCTTCGAGGCCGAGGGCGCCGTGGTGTGATATCAGCCAGCTTGCCAGCGGTGCACCAATCATGGTGGTAAGCGGTTGGGCAAGATAGAACAGCATCAAAATGCGAGGGCGATAGCGGCTAGGAACCCAGAGGCTTAGGAACAGAATCGCTCCAGGGAAGAATCCGGCTTCGGCAACGCCTAATAGCACGCGCAAAATGTATAGATGCGTAACGGTTTGGATCCAGGTGAAAAGCGTAGCGACGATACCCCAAGAAACCATTATGCGCGCAAGCCATCTGCGTGCTCCGAATTTGTGCAACGCCAGGTTGCTTGGAATCTCCAAAATTATGTAGCCGATGAAGAAGATGCCCGACGCTAAACCGAACTGTGCGGCATTGATGCCGAGGTCTTGTTCCATTCCGTGCGGGCCGGCGTAGCCAATCGCTGTCCGATCCAAAAAATTGATAAAAAACATCAAGGCTACGAACGGCACTAGGCGCACAGAAACCTTGTGGATGGCTGATTTTTCGACTGAATCAGGTGCCATTGCCTGTGACATTAGCTGACCTCCTTGTCATCTTTGTAGCTCTCGACTCTGAGAACGTATCTAAAAACTATTCCTGAACTGGTTAACCTGTCAACCGGTTGACCAAAACTTTTTGGGAATTTCTGGCTGAGGGGTAGAAAATGGCAGAGATGTTCGGTGACTGGGTAGCCTAAAGCTATGCCAGCTTATGCATTTGGCCCCGCCGATGAATTCCTAGAGACAATATCCGCCTTGCCTAGAGGTTCGTCTACTGCTGATGTGGCGCGATATCTGCTGAGTCAGATTACCTCTGGCCCGCTTAATTCTGGTGATCGTTTTCCACCAGAGCGTGCGTTGGCGGAGAAGTTGAAAGTTGGCAGATCAACGATTCGTGAGGCTATCGCAGCCTTAGAGTTACTTGGGTTGGTTGAAGTTCGTCCAGGAGCAGGCACTTTTATTTCGGGCGGCGCTTCAGATTTATTACCGAAAAGCCTAGGTTGGGGTGTAGCTTTAGGGCGATCAAGTACCGAAGATTTGTTAGCCTATCGAAGCGTTTTGGAGATATCAGCCGCTGAAATGGCTGCCGAAAATCCTGACGTTAGTGGAATCACCAAAATGCAAACTGCCATTGATGAAATGGCTGCCGCATTGCCTGAATTAGAGGCTGCAGTGCCGCCTGACTTCCATTTTCATGTTTGCCTAGCCGAGATATGCCAAAACGAGCTAGTCAAAGACCAATTGCGCCTATGTCGTTCTCTCCTCGGGATCTGGCTAGAGCGTTCCTTGACAAATATAGAAGAGGCTCGAAAAGCTATTAGGGAGCACCAAGAGGTTCTCGACAAGATTAAGGCCGGCGACCCAAAGGGTGCTGAAGAAGCGATGCGCGCCCATATGAATACAGCAAACAAGCGACTAACGTCACAGATTTAAGTAAAGCGGCTGCGGTGTCCGATGATCGGTGCAGCCTAATCGGTTTATCCCACTCGCTGGTACAGCTTTTGCAGGTGCATTTTCATTGCGGCTGCGGCCGCGGCAGGGTTCTTGGTGCGAGCTGCCTCCAAGATTTTTTGGTGCTCAGCCAACGCATCAGAGGCATCTGAAACCCCAGATCCGACAGTCTGACGCATGCGGTGAACGCGGAACGACAACGAATCAACTGCATGGACGATATATCTATTTCCGCAATGGCTGAGCATGACCTCATGAAATGACCAGTCGTCGGCGAAATATTGTCTCATCGCTTCTCGCTCATTATCGGATTTAGACAAATGCAGGATGCGATTAGCAGATCGTTTGTGACGTTCAAAAGCCTCTTCTAAATCTGGCAATAATTCATCAGGATTACGCATGGCACGCTCGACTGCGCCCACTTCTAACACCATTCGAGCATCCACTAACTCGCGCATTTGTGCCTGAGACATAGGTGCCGCAACGCGGTACCCGCACCTAGCCTTTCTCTTGACCAAGCCAGTCGCTTCTAGCCGAGCAAGTGCCTCGCGTACGGGTGTAGGGGAAACGCCTAGCTGAGCAGCGAGGCCGTCGATGGGCAGACTGGAATCCGGTGGAAACTCGCCCCACGTCAGTAAATCTAATAGTCGCTCGTAAACCGTATCCGGCAGCGCCCTAGCCATTTCGAGTGAAATGATTTTCTCGCTCAAATCAAGCTCCTATCCGTCTGCCAACTTTAGTGTGACAACCCCGGACTGAACGAACCAGTTAAACACTAGCTAACAAGATATCTTAGCTTCTTAATTGACACTAAATGGTTTGGGTCATGCACAATTGCGCATGACCCAAACCGTTGTTATTTGCTGTATTTAATTAGGTATTTCTGACCTTTAACTCGTTTGAGAAACTGGAGCTTCAGCCAGCTTGTCAGCATTCTTCCAGCGTCGAACTAGCCGGTAGACCACGAATGCCAACAGCCCAACAAGGATAACGTCAACGATTATGCGGACGATCTCCCAAGTGGCCATGTGGTATTTCATTTCAGCGCCAGGGGCAACATTGTTCATCGCGGACGAATTCGCCACGGTGTAGAGAATGTTGTGCATAGCGTTGCGCTGCACAGATAGTGACCACGCTGACTTGCCGTCAACGAATTGCTTCATCGGGGCGATAGTCAGCATGAGGTCGCTGCCGGCTTCCATGCCCTGCTCGGGGTACATGTACTCGAACAGGTTGAAGTCGGTGATTACCATGCCGCGGAATCCCCATTCGCCGCGCAACACGTTGTTCATGAGGGGCTTAGAGCCGCCAGCCCAAGTGTCGCCAATACGGTTGAATGAACTCATCACAGCCAGCGGTCCGACCTCAGTGGTCTTAACAGTGCCCTGATCGTCAGCAATGTATTTAACCTCGGACGAAGTATTCTTCAGCGCAACCTCGAAAGGCTTCAAATAAATCTCTCGAATAGTTTGCTCGTTTGCCCAAGTCGCAACACCATTTTGCTCGCGGTTAGTTTCCTGGTCATTCAAAGCGAAGTGCTTGATGTAGGAGTAAACGCCTTTCTCCTGGGTTGCGGACAGCACCTGCGCGGCCATCTTGCCAGCCAGTGTGCCGTCCTCGGAGTAGTACTCGAAGTTACGGCCAGCGAAAGGCGAGCGGTGAGTATTCACGGCGGGCGCGTACCAACCAGAAACCAAATCCTTCAGCCAGAACGCTTCATTGCCGATAGCCAAGCCCATCTGATGTCCAAGATCCACATTCCAGGTTTGAGCCAAGGTGTACTCGCTCATGAACGCAGTGCCGTAAATCTTGTCAGGGTTCATGAAGGACGAGAACCCTGCAGGCCCGTCTGGGTCAACCGTAGCCGGCTTAGTAATGCCGACGATTGCATTCGTCTTGTAGGCGCCATCCAACAGCACGTTAGACATGTCTTGGGCGGTCAACTGATCCAACAGCTCGTCCCACATTGGGTCGTCCCAGGCTTTACCGCGCAGGTCGATCAACCCGAGATTGCCGTTAGCGCCGAGAGTCGGTGCCTCGCCGGTGTATGCCTCAGCGGCAGCAGCATGATCGAAGGCCTGCATATTTTTAACTACCTCTTCAGGGGCGGTGAAAAGGTCTTCGCTAGGAGCCTTCGGGAAGGTGCCCGCGAAATCTGCACGAGACATGTTCACCACTTTGCCCTGGGCTGGGGTATCAGAGAACTTAGCTGAAACATCATCGAATTCGTTAGTTGCAGCTTCATCGTCAGATGAGCGGGGGTTATCTGCACCATAAACTACGGTTTGAGCAACCGAATAAGTGATGGGCGCAATACCCTCGGCCATGTTGTGAGAATCCTTTTGCAATTTGATCTGGTAATCGCCTTGCTCTAGGACGTAAGCTTTCGCATTCTCGTAATCATAAGAGGCCATATCCTCAACCGGGATAGTCAAAGTCACAGTCTCAGACTCGCCAGGAGCTAACTCTTTCGTCTTAGCGAAATCGCCTAGAACGACGTGCGACTTCTCAATGCCCCCCTTGGTATAAGGCGCGGTGTAGTAAGCCTCAACAACATCTTTGCCTTTAACATCGCCGGTGTTGGTGACCTTAACCTTGGCCTCAATGTCACCCTTAGTGTCAGAGGGCAGGTTAGAAGACTCTAGCTCCCACTTGAAGTTCGTGTAGGACATGCCATAGCCGAACGGGTAAACAACCGCGTCATCATAGTTGATGAAACCTTCTTCGCTAGCGGTCTCATAGTAGCGGTATCCCATATAGATACCTTCCGCATAATCGACGAAGTGGCCGCCCGCGTCTTTCATCGGCAGGTTTTTGGTATTCGCGTAATCAAAGTTGCCGAAGTTTACGAAAGTCGGGTCTTTGGTGAAATCAGCGGCGAAAATGTCAGTGGTGCGTCCGGAAGGGTTGACCTCGCCAGTTAGCACTTTGCCGACGCTTATCATTCCGGACTGTCCGGGGGAGCCAATCTGGGCTATCGCGTCGATGCCCTCGTCGTTTTGCAGCTCACCAAGCTCGAAAGAGGTGGACATATTGACCAGTACAACGACCTTGTCGAAGTTTTGCTTAGCCAGGGCGATAAGATCCTTTTCGTCCTTATTTAGCTCTAGCTGATGCTGACCCTCAACGTAATTATCGTCCTGACCGTTCATGTCGGTGGTTAAGTCGCCACCCTCGCCGGCGACGCGAGAAATAACCACAACGCCAGCATCTGAATAATCAGAGAATGTTGCAACTGCGTCCTGAGTGTAGTTCGCAACCGGCATTTCGCCGATGCCGTACGAAGTTTCGGATGGTTTCATACTGATTTGGCCACGTGGATTTGCGTCAGTGTAGCCCTTAATCAGGTCGTAGACAGTTTTGTTAACCTCAATGCCGGCTTCGGTGAAACCGTCAAACATGTTCTTTGGTGGAGTGGACGTCATGCCTGAGCCGGAACCGCCATAGATCGAGTCGGCGGCACCAGAACCAAGCAGTGTCACTTTCGGCTTTTCGCCTAGCGGCAAAGTGTTATTGGTGTTCTTTAACAACACCACGCCCTCAGCCACAATGTCTTGGACGAGCTTGTCAGAGGCGTCCAATGCCTCATCTTGAGACGGGTAATCAGACTTGTAGTATTCGGTATCCCAGTCTTTAGCTTGAGCCGAATTCTTGACGTTCCATGTGCCGGTGCCAAGGAATGTTTCTACATAACCTTTAAATACCCCCATCAAGATATTGAGTACTACGGCCAGCACGGTGACGACAGCAACGACGACAGCCCAGATTTTGACTGAGCGTCGTTGCTTAGCCGGTGTTTTTACCTTCGCCACGAGAGTTCTTCCTTTCACGTGATCTATAAAGTAACTTGCGCGGCAGCGTGGTGCAGGCCGCCTTGGCGAGCATCACGACAGATAGGGGTTTCCCTATTGAAACGCGGTAACACGAGAGTATTTTCAAACAGTCATCACCGCCGATTCACCTGCATAATCGGTGCGTAACGCCACATAGACGGGTCTGTTTGGTGCTTGATTGCTAGAATTCCCCGTTAAGGAGGCGTCGTGTATCGGGTAGGTATCGTCGATGATGAGCCGGTTAGCAGACAGTTATTGCGTGGCTATCTTGAACGTTTTCAACGCGAGAACGATGCCATTTTTGCTATTGAAGAGTTTGCTGATGGCTCTGAGCTGACAGCCTCTTATAGACCGCGTTTCGACATCATTTTTCTTGATGTGAAAATGGAGAATCTTGACGGGTTTTCTGCTGCCAGAATGATTCGCGAAACTGACCCCGAGGTGGTGTTAGTTTTCGTCACGAATATGGCACAATTCGCCATTAAAGGCTACGAGGTGGACGCGCTTAGCTATCTGGTGAAACCCGTGCCATATTTCGCTTTCTCAGAGAACCTAAAACGTTCGCTCGAGCGAATATCTAAGAAAGATCAGCACATTTTAGTCAATGTCTCTGGTGAATTGCTCAAAATAGATTTAGCGAAAGTGGTCTATGTAGAAAGTGTCAAACACAATCTATTATTCCATCTCAGTGACGCTACAGCACTGCAAACAACTGGCACCTTAAAAGCGATGACAGATCAGCTTGAGCCAGCAGGCTTTTATCGCTCTAACAGTTTTCTCTTAGTAAACCTTGGGCATGTTGAGGGGTTTGCCGATAACGAAACTCGCATGACGAACGGCGAATCCTTGCCAGTAAGCAGATCGCGACGAAAATCATTTTTAGAGGCGCTAACTAGCTATTTCGGGGGTCGAGTCTCTTGATTGACGTGCTGCCAGACATTCCGCGTTACATAACGGGTTTGGCGGAATGGCTAGCATGTTTGATCTATATTTTTTTGCTGCCGAAACGCTTTAACCTAGCTGCGACGGTCACACTGACCGCATTAGGGCTAGTTACCGTTGCAGGCTGGCAACTAATTGCTGGCACCTTACCGCTAAGCCTTTGGGTGCTTGGCATGATAATTGCATTTAGCTGTATGGCTGGCCTTATTGGGATTATCACAAAGCTTGCAATTCATGATGTATTTTACATTGCAGCTAGGGCTTTCGTGCTTGCCGAGTTGGTGGCTAGCTTGGAATGGCAAATCCACTGCTTCTATCTCAATCCGGTCTCTGAACCGAGCATAAGAGGAACCATTTTCTTAACTGTCATTTATGCGGTGGCCTTTACACTGTTTTTCTTTCTAGAGAAAAGACATTTTGATCACAGCGCACCGGGAGTGGGTTGGCGAATTGTAGCTATCGCAATGGCTTTCGCCGTAATCACTTTCGCGTTAAGCAATTTAAGCTTTATCACCCCAAACACCCCCTTTAGTGGCGAGGTTTCGCTTCAAGGTTTCTATATTCGCACCTTGGTTGACGCCATCGGTTTCGTAGCGCTTTATGCTCAACATGAGCAATTAGTTTCTGATCGTACCGATCAAGACTTAGCCAGGATGAATGCGATTCTCCAAACCCAGCACGATCAATATTTAGCTGCAAAGCGCGATGTTGAAACAGCAGCTCGAACAGCACACGATTTGAAACATCAACTTGAAGTGATTAGGGCAGAAACAGACAAAACAAAACGCAACAACTATTTCGATAAATTAGCTGAATCGCTGCAACTATTCGGTGAAGTATTTGACACTGGTAATCAAGTGTTAGACATTATGCTCACCGCTAAAGCCCGGTTCGCGCGTTCGCACGACATTCACTTTTCGTGTGTGGCTGACGGATCAAAACTTACTCATATAGCGGTAATGGATTTAGCCTCCATTATCGGCAATGCACTAGATAACGCCACAGAAGCTGTTTTGCGTCTTAAAGATAAAGATAAACGCCTAATTAGGGTTGCGATTATTAATCAAGGCAAATTCGTCATAATGCGTTTTGAAAACATTTTTGACGGCACCCTGCGCTTTTCGGGTGGTCAGATTGCGACCAGGAAAATTGGTGGACGACATGGCTTGGGGCTTCGCAGTATCCGCGAAGTAGCCGCAAAATATGCGGGGCAAGTTAAAGCTGAGAAACAAGGCGAATGGTTTGTTTTGAGTGTCTTATTGCCAGCGGCTAGCCGCCAGGGGGTAGGCGACTAGCCGCTGATATATCACGGAATGGTTTTAGTTAATTACTTGCTGTCACCTGGTTTTCGTTTTCTTTTGAGTTGCTGGCTCCAGTCGGCTCTTGCTTAAAAATTACCCGGAAAATGGGGTAGAAAACCCAGAATGAAATTGCTGCGTTAATAATCATTGTGATGACGTCGGCGGTAGTTTCTCCGGCTCCAACCCAACCTAAGGTGTCGATGAAGAACGAGTAGATTGGCGCCTTATAGAAACCTTGAGCAGCAGCCGCAACTAGCGTAATCACAATGTAGGCAACCACATACCAAAAAGCGGCTTTGCCGATACTCGAATTAGATTTGAAAGTGATATTTCTTTGAGCGAAGAAATTGATTACTTGGGCAAGCCCGATTGCTAATTGGACGGCTAGGAAATAGGCCAGCCCGCCGCCGCCATTAGGTAACGCACCTGCCGCATAGTCGAAAATATAGTATTGCGAGCCGTCAACATTTGAACCTACCGGCCACACCTGAAAATTAGTGTTTATCAGATCGGTTTGAGCGAAAATCGCCTTGAAAACCGGCATAACGACAATCTGAAATATGGTGACGCCATTGCTGAGGATGAAGAACATAATGAACTTCGATAGTTCCGGGTGGCGTTGACAGTAACGATCCCACCAGTCCTTGATTTTCTTCAGCATTATTACTTTCCTTCAACTTTCTTATTTAGTGACCGAGAAAGACGACGGTTGCGGAAAAACCCGGCTATCACCGTGCCTAAACCTTTGAAGAAATGGCCAGTTAAAGCGTCCAAAATGCCGCGAGCCATTTTCATGCTGACCATACCGTTAGACATTTTCGCAATAGCTCTAATTGGCATGTTGTAGAGGAAAAGAACATTAAGATCTGGCTCACCTTTAATTTCGGCTTTGCGCTTCGCTTTGGCCAACATTTTGTAAACGAGACGGCCTAGCCAGTTGCCGTAAATAGCTAAATCTCCCAGTGGGTCGTTTAGCCCCATCGTCTTATTCTGCTGGGAACTTGGCACCTCTACATGTAACCAATCGCGTAGCTCATCGTCGGTTAAACCGCGTAGCATGGCCTCGCGAAGTGTTGCTGGGGCAATTGGTTGACTAACTTTTTCGCCGGGGCGTTCAATCTCGCCACGCAAGCGAATATCTTGGCTGCTAGCTCCAATAAGAATCTGCCAGCGTCCAGCTTCAATAACCCATTTATTTTGCTCAATATCAAAATGGCGGAAAGTGTATGCATCGAAGGCAATAGTGACTTTCTGCTGTTCGCCGGGCGCCAAATTAACTTTGACGAAGCCTTTCAACTCTTGATTTGGCCTAGTGACCCCACTATCGGGGTGAGCAACATAAAGCTGCGCAATCTCGGATCCAGCGACCTGACCAGTATTTTCGATAACGAAGCTAACGCCGTCATCGGTAATCTCAATATCGCGATAATCAAAACTGGTGTAGGACAGCCCGAAACCAAACGGGAATGTGGGCGTCAAACCGGCTGCTTGAGCGTAGCGATAGCCGACAAATAATCCCTCGCGGTAGACGCTGGTTGGTCCTTGAGCTGGGAAAGCGTCACTGGTTGGGGTGGTTGACAGCGCCACAGGGTAAGTCTCAGCCAACTTTCCGGACGGATTCACATCGCCAACCAAAATATTGGTAATCGCTTCAGCGCCCGCCTGACCAGAAAGATAACCATGCAGCACCGCCTTCGTGTGCGATACCCAACCGGTATCGACGCATGAACCTGCGCTAAGCACCACAACCACATTTGAATTGACTGCGCTGACCTGACGTAACAACGAAAGCTGAGCTGCCGGCAGCCCGATAGATTGCCGGTCTGCACCCTCCGATTCGCTTACCTCGTCAAGGCCGATGAAAACCACTGCCACTTCGGCTTTCGCCGCTAGTTCGCGGGCTTCGTTTTCTAAGGTTAAGTCAACATTGCTGTGGCGACGATAACCTTGGGCGAATCCAACAACATCCAAGGCAGAATCAGTCAACGCATCTTTAGGTGAAGTTAACCGGGTCGGGTTGACTTGTGACGACCCGGCACCTTGATAGCGCGGGGTATCAGCCATGTCGCCAATTACAGCGATCTTCGTGCCAGCTTTTAATGGCAAAATTGCGTCATCATTCTTTAACAAAACGATGGAGTGTTCGGCAGCCTCGCGCGCTAGCGCATGGTGATCATCAACGTTGAAAGCGCCGGTTTCGTCTTGCGGAAGTTTCTCAATTAGGGCGAGCATTTCGCTAGCGCGCGCGTTTAGAGAATCGGCAGATAGTTTGCCAGATTCTGCCGCCGAGACAATCTGTTTCACCGAATCCCAGCCCGGGCTAGGCATTTCGATAGTTCCGCCAGCCTCAACCATTTTCACCGGGTCATTGCTGCCGCCCCAGTCGCTGACGACGATGCCGTCGAAGCCCCACTCGTTGCGCAAAATATCGGTGAGCAGCTTCTTGTTTTCGTGCGAGTAGACGCCATTTATCTTGTTGTAGCTGCTCATGAACGCCATTGGGTGAGCTTCGCGCGTCACGATCTCGAATGCCGTCAGATACAATTCCCGCAAAGTTCTCTCGTCAATTACCGAGTTGGACGCCATGCGACGCAGCTCCTGCGAGTTGACTGCAAAGTGTTTCGGGGTTGCCGCAACACCTTGCGACTGAATGCCCCGAACGTAGCCAGCAGCCATCTTCCCAGCTAGGTATGGATCTTCAGAGAAATACTCGAAGTTTCGCCCACCCAGCGGGGAGCGTTTCAGATTCAGTCCAGGCCCGAGTAACACGTTAACCCCCAGTGCGCGAGCTTCACGTCCAAGAGCCTGACCGATACGTTCAGCCAAGTTAGGGTCCCAGCTATTTGCGGTAGTCGCTGACGTTGGGAAGCAAGTTGCTGGTTCGGAAGCGTTAATGCCTAGGTGGTCGCCTTCTCCCTTTTGTTTACGTACGCCGTGAGGGCCGTCCGCAAAAAATATCGATTTAACGCCTTTTGCAGGTAATTCGCGAGAACGCCAAGTATCCTTGCCGCCAAGCAAGGCAGCCTTCTCGACGGCACTTAAATCATTCACATTCATCTGTTAAGCCTCTAACCATTTCTGCTGGCCGCGCTGTGCTTTGTGAGCAACCAATGTTGCCCTACCAGCCTCGTTGCAACTTTGTAAGCGAGCGGTCTTTAGCAGTTAAGTTAAATGCTTCAGCGCGCCCAGGCGTGCAAGTGAGCATAACCGGCTTGAACCGACACATAATTGGCGGGTCAGGCGCAGCGGTTGCGCGACATATACATATATAGGATGGCGTCGTAAGCAACTGCAATTAACGCTGCTTGTAGTTAAGAGAATATTTGGCGTAGTGTCCTACTTTGTGTCTGGAATGCATAGCCGCCAGCTCAATCACGCGGCTGTTATTCTGTTCGGGTTTGTGGTGGCTTTGTTCGCCGGTACCTGCTTATTGATGCTGCCTGCAGCAACATTTCACTATGGCGGGATTCCCGCTCTGCCCGCGCTGTTCACGGCGACATCCGCGCTATGCGTTACTGGGTTAACAATTGTCGATACGGCAACCTATTGGACGAATTTCGGTAAAGTCGTCATTCTCGTGCTGATTCAAGTTGGCGGCTTCGGCGTTATGAGCTTCGCTACCATTCTTGGCCAGGCCGTTATCCGCAAAGCCAATCTGAACGCCAACCTTGCTTCAGCTACCGAACGCCACTCTGCTGTGGGTGGGGTTGGGTCGCTGCTAAAACGGGTTCTAGCCACGAGCCTTACGGTTGAGCTCGTCGTCGCCCTCGTACTCACAGCTCGTTTCTATAACCTCGGATATTCCCCGATGCGCGCTATCTGGTACGGCGTCTTTCACGCTGTGTCGGCATTCAACAACGCGGGCTTCGCGCTTTTTTCAGACAATATGGTGCCTTTCGTTGGTGACTGGTGGGTCTGCGTGCCGCTAATGACAGCCATCATCATCGGCGGCATGGGGTTTCCCGTCCTGTTTCAGCTTCGTCACGACCTATTTAAGCCACATCGCTGGTCACTGCATACGCGAATGGTGTTAGCGGGAACAGTAGGGCTGTTGTTCATTTCTTCGCTTATTGTCACGCTTTTCGAGTGGAACAACCCTGATACGCTTGGCAAGCTACCCACGGCAGACGCGATTCTTGCCGGCATTTTTCAAGCCGTCCAAACCCGCACGACCGGATTCAATTCCATCGACATCGGTTCTATGCACGAGGCCACTCTTTTTGCTATGGACACGTTCATGTTTATCGGAGCCGGCCCTGCAGGCACTGCGGGAGGCATCAAAATCACTACCTTGTTTGTGCTGCTAGCGGTTGTGGTCTCCGTGATCCGGGGGCGTCCTGAAGCCGTGGTATTTGGTAAGGGGATGGCTCAAGAAGTAGTTCGACAAGCGATAACCGTTATCATGCTGGGGTTTACCCTCGTTGCGGTGGCAACGCTGGCGATTCTCGTCCTCACACCTTTTACCTTGTCTCAGACACTTTTTGAGGTGCTTTCGGCATTCGGTACCGTCGGGCTGTCCACAGGTATCACGCCTGCTCTTAATGGCGTGGCTCAGCTTATACTTATTGCCTTGATGATTGTTGGACGGTTGGGGCCAATTACAATTGCGACAGCATTGGCGTTTGCTCCAAAACGCTCTAGCGTCACACGTCCTAGAGAAAGGCCGATCATTGGTTAATTTCGCTAAACCAACCTATGCAGTTCTGGGGTTGGGCAGGTTCGGTTCGGCGGTAGCTCGCGAGCTCATGTCGGACGATGCCGTCGTCGTTGGCGTGGATTGTAACGAAGCCGTGGTCAACCGCAACAATGGGATGTTAACCCAAGTTGTGCAGGCGGATTCAGCGGATATCGACTCGATGAGCGAGTTGGGTGTTGCGGAATTTGATGCGGTGGTGGTGGCCATCGGCGGCGAGCACGTAGAATCGTCAATCCTTACTTGCTCGCTGCTAAAAGACATGGGAGTGAAAAATCTGTGGGCAAAGTCTTCTGGCACGGCGCATGGCCGCATTCTTGACCAGATTGGCGTCCCGCACATTGTTCACCCTGAGGTGGCCATGGGGCGGCGGGTTGCGCATCTGGTGCGCGGAGCAATCCTCGACTACGTGGAGCTGTCGTCGGGTACGGCAATGGCTCAAACCATTATTTCAGAGAGCGTGGCCGGCCAGCTTGATGAAGATGCGTTGTGGCGTCGTTTTGGCGTGAAGATTGTGGCTATCCGCGACGGCGAACAGTGGCAGCCGGTTCTTGGTGCGGCTGAGTTGTCTGTGGGCGACCAAGTTCAGATTTACGGAGAATCGAAACGGGTGGAAAAGTTTGGCCGGTTGGCGGCGAAGAAATAGCTCCAGCTAGCAAGGGACTTTCTGGCAGGTTGCGGTCTGAGTCCTTCGATGAGTCGTAGGCAGCCGCACCAAAATCTAGTGCTTAAGATGCCAACACTCGATCATTGAGTGGCAACTAGCAATGCAGTCACCGGCTGGACGTCGAACATCAGCTAGAAAACGTTCGACAGGTCAAAATAAGTTTTAAGCAGCAACTGGCTCGTTACTAATTAGATACGGGACGTTGGCTACGCTCTGTTCAACAGAAGATCTTTCGCCAACTTGCCCAACTGAAACGGTCCAACTTGGGGTTAATACCCAAAATGTGTGTATGGCTGCGGCGTGTCGTGGCTTGTTTTCATCGTCCGGCCCAGCCTTTACGGATGTGTAGGGAGCCGTCTTGGAAGCTGGTGTCGTAGTCGATAGCGGTGTCGTAGTCTGCCGGGCCAGCAGGGCCTGGGGATGACGGTTTTGGTTTGGCTTGGTCGGTGTTATGGCGGTGGGTGGTCAGCCAGGCAACCGGGTCTGCCGGGTCAATAGATTTTTGGTTTAACAGCCACTTGACCGCTGTCTTCATGTGAGCTTCGCTCATGCCTCGATGCGCATTAAGTAGACGATGGATCTGGGCGTTAACACTGCCTTCGAGGCGACTTGTGGTGGCTTGAATATCGGCTCGGTCGAATTGGGGGTCGAGCCAGGTGAACAAGTGGCCGGCTCTAGCGAGACGTTCTAGGCGTTTATAGGCCCGCCGAACCCGCTCATGGGTCCACCACCACTGCTGGTGCCCGACGGGGTCTATGCCGTAGCTTTTCTCGTTGATAAACCCCCGATAGAGGCGATAGAAGTCTTGCAGCAGGCTAAGCCACTCACCTGCGCCTTGAGATGTTTTAGTGGCCACTAGCCGGTTAGCTAGCTCAAGTAATGCCTTGCCAGCATCACTTTGAGGACGCCTGGTCAAATCAGTGATGGTGTTAGCCCGAACATGAAACAAGCAGCGTTGAACCAGGGTGCCTGGCCAGGTCAGGCGTAACGCTTTAGCCACCCCAGCCCCACCGTCGGTGACCACCACGGCCGGGGCAGGCAACCTACTCATCAACGCCCGATAAGCAGCAGAATTTTCGTGGGCGCACCACTGCCAATCAACAATCTTCTTCCCGTTAGTGGCAGTGATCAGACACCAGTCGTAAGCAAGATAGATGCCGTCAAGCAGCACCTGATCATAGACCTCACCAGTAACTGGCGGTTTAGGAACCTCGACCTGCCAGCACCAGCTGATCTTATTGGCAAAAGAAGTTTTCGCTAGCCCAAGCTGACGCGCCGTAAATCCCTCCAAAAGCCATTTAGCGAAAAGTCTGGCTTGGGCTTTAGCCGTCACATCAGGACGGGCTTGAGTCGTCGAGGCCCCGCAAGATTTACACCGCCAACGCGTCCGCCCTGCGCTAGTACGACCATTCTTGACCAGCTTCGAACCGCATACTCCACAAACAGGTTGATTGCAAGCACCCTTCACACCACATGCTCTCAAAGCATGTGTAAACCCCTAAAACCCCAAGTCAAACCAAGAAAAACAGCGATTCTATACACACATTTTGGGTATTAACTCCCAACTTGCACAATGCGCTTGCTCGGTGACGTGTGGGGTTGTGCAGTGGTATCCGGGCTTGTATTCGTTGTTGGACAAGATCAAGCGAATGGTGCTGGCTGGTGAATATTTGAATCTGGTTGCCTACAGTGAGGGTTCTGTTCTGAGAGCCAAGTAGACAATAATGCGCATCGGTTGATACCTAAAGCTTTTGTGCTGGCATATTTTGCGGATCTGAGTTAAAATCGTTCTAACAAGACCGGTTCCGCTGCCCGCCTAGGTGGGAGTCCAGGGCCGGTCCTTTTCTTTCAGGTGGGAGGTGCAAAGGTGGATCAGGTGAAACCTTTCCTCTCGTACAAGCAGCAGATAGAACTGCTTGCCCAGTACCTGTTGCATGAACTGCAGCTGTTAGGAACCGAGACGCTACCTAGCGTCTTGAAGAAATTCCCTCATAACGATCTTGTGCCCTTCAGTAGGCTCGGCGCACCAGGAAATTGGCAAGAAAGTCCTCTCTGGGTAACCAAAACCTCCTAGTCCTTGCAATAAAACCCACACTCATACCCGTCAGCGCTCAAAGGCAGACCTTCAGCCTACTTTGGGTATTAACCCCACTTTGCATCAAAATGGGGTTAATACCCAAAATGTGTGTATGGCTGCGGCGTGTCGTGGCTTGTTTTCATCGTCCGGCCCAGCCTTTACGGATGTGTAGGGAGCCGTCTTGGAAGCTGGTGTCGTAGTCGATAGCGGTGTCGTAGTCTGCCGGGCCAGCAGGGCCTGGGGATGACGGTTTTGGTTTGGCTTGGTCGGTGTTATGGCGGTGGGTGGTCAGCCAGGCAACCGGGTCTGCCGGGTCAATAGATTTTTGGTTTAACAGCCACTTGACCGCTGTCTTCATGTGAGCTTCGCTCATGCCTCGATGCGCATTAAGTAGACGATGGATCTGGGCGTTAACACTGCCTTCGAGGCGACTTGTGGTGGCTTGAATATCGGCTCGGTCGAATTGGGGGTCGAGCCAGGTGAACAAGTGGCCGGCTCTAGCGAGACGTTCTAGGCGTTTATAGGCCCGCCGAACCCGCTCATGGGTCCACCACCACTGCTGGTGCCCGACGGGGTCTATGCCGTAGCTTTTCTCGTTGATAAACCCCCGATAGAGGCGATAGAAGTCTTGCAGCAGGCTAAGCCACTCACCTGCGCCTTGAGATGTTTTAGTGGCCACTAGCCGGTTAGCTAGCTCAAGTAATGCCTTGCCAGCATCACTTTGAGGACGCCTGGTCAAATCAGTGATGGTGTTAGCCCGAACATGAAACAAGCAGCGTTGAACCAGGGTGCCTGGCCAGGTCAGGCGTAACGCTTTAGCCACCCCAGCCCCACCGTCGGTGACCACCACGGCCGGGGCAGGCAACCTACTCATCAACGCCCGATAAGCAGCAGAATTTTCGTGGGCGCACCACTGCCAATCAACAATCTTCTTCCCGTTAGTGGCAGTGATCAGACACCAGTCGTAAGCAAGATAGATGCCGTCAAGCAGCACCTGATCATAGACCTCACCAGTAACTGGCGGTTTAGGAACCTCGACCTGCCAGCACCAGCTGATCTTATTGGCAAAAGAAGTTTTCGCTAGCCCAAGCTGACGCGCCGTAAATCCCTCCAAAAGCCATTTAGCGAAAAGTCTGGCTTGGGCTTTAGCCGTCACATCAGGACGGGCTTGAGTCGTCGAGGCCCCGCAAGATTTACACCGCCAACGCGTCCGCCCTGCGCTAGTACGACCATTCTTGACCAGCTTCGAACCGCATACTCCACAAACAGGTTGATTGCAAGCACCCTTCACACCACATGCTCTCAAAGCATGTGTAAACCCCTAAAACCCCAAGTCAAACCAAGAAAAACAGCGATTCTATACACACATTTTGGGTATTAACTCTCAAAATGAGCGTCCTAAGTGGACACTTAATTCTTATCTGGAGGGCGGGTTCATCACCGCTAGGGGTTATCGGACTGCTAAAAGACGCCTACCCAACATTAGAAGTATGCGCGATAAGGTTCTGGTGGCCGAGATAAAGCGTATTCACGCCGAAAGAGTATGCCGCGTATGGGATACGGAAAATGTGGCATGTCACGACCCGATCCGGTTGGCATATTGGCCGCGACCAAACCGCCAGACTAATGCGCCTAGCCGGTGTCAAGGGTGTGGTTAGGGGGGGCGAAAACCTCTAACCACAAGGCCCGCTAAAACAATTGATAACCGTCCTGATTTAGTCAACCGTAATTTCAGTGCTACAGAACCTAACCAGCTATGGGTAGCCGATATTACCTACGTTAGAACCTTATCGGGCTTTGCCTATACGACATTTGTGATTGATGTGTTTAGCCGAAAGATTGTTGCCTGGTCCACCCGTTCGACCATGGCTACTGAGACGCTGCCCTTAGAGGCCTTAGAACAGGCAATCGAATGCGCCAAGGTAAGCTTTAAAGATTTGATACACCACAGCGATCACGAGTCACAATACATAAGTATAAAATACACTGAACGCCTGGCAACAGCCGGTATCAAATCATCAACCGGAACTGTTGGTGATTCCTACGATAACGCCCTAGCAGAAACCGCGGGCGGGCTATACAAGACCGAGTTGATCTACTCTCGTACCTGGCACTCGTCTAGCCAGGTCGAGTGGCAACCCTGAACTGGGTGTACTGGTGGAGCAACCACCGCCTCCACGAATCCCTAGCCTACGCCACCCCAGAGGAGATTATCGCAAGTTACAATCAACACCGGGTCAGTCAACTGACCCCCGTATAAGAAGCGGAACAAAACCCAGTACGCTTCATTTCTCTTTTGACTAGCCGTTCCTTTGGGGTTGAGCAATTGTGGTGTGAGGAGTGTTTTTCAGCTAGGCGCGCTCTTGTGGTCGCGGGGAGTAAATTTTATCTTAGTGGGCGCGGTGGGCATAAGAATTCGGAAAATGCCTGCGGTCTTTTTCCGAATTCTTGGGCGGGAGGAAAAACTTACTCCCTGCGACTCTCATCCGTCGAGGTTAGTTTCTTGGTCTTGCATCATATAAAGCACCATTTTTGATGGTTTGATGGCCTTGACTGCATGCGGCAATCGGGTAGTGAAATGTACTAACCCACCAGGTAGTAGAGTAACGGTTTTACCTTCGGCGGTGATTTCAAGCTCACCTTCTAAAGTTTCAACGAGCACCGGCATTGCAGCCGTGTGCTCGGAAAGTTCCTCACCGACATCGAAGGAAAATAGCACGACATTGACGCCCTCTGCACGCAGCAAGGTTTTGGAGACAGTTGAGCCTGTCGCGTACTCAATTTCATTAGCTAGATTATTGATAAAGCCTAGGGCTGGGGATGCTGGAGTTTCAGCGCTCATGACGGTGACCTCTCAGGTGATTAGGGAGATAATTTAGTTGGATGGTTTCTTAGCTACTATCGCGATTCCGGTCAGGTGGTCGCGGTATTTGTTGAAAGTGGATCGCATCTGAAGAACCCGGGCTCGTAAGTCTTTATCGCGGATTAAGTTACCGATAATCCGGAAGACCCCCAAGAGGCCTTCATCAGCAAGGTTACGTCTGGGCGACAATAACGCCATCGGTGCAAAACTAATCCATTCCACCTCAAAACCAGCATTCGTTAGCACCGTACGCCATTCATTCTCGGTCAGCGGGCGCGCGTTAACTCGGATCGTCCGGGCTAATTGCTTGCGTAACCCGTCAGCCAACTCTGGGTCAATATCATTTGGCGTGAGTCCGAGCTCGTGGATGGCGTAACGACCCCCTGGTTTGAGGAGACGAAATGCCTCGGCAACGATTTCGGCTTTAGTCTTTTCACCTTGCATGGTTAGCATTGCTTCACCAACCACCACGTCAGCGCTTTCACTACTCAACCCGGTGTCTTGTGCTTTAGCATTAATGACTGTTCCGCCGTGGGGTTTGACGATGGCTTCCACCCGTACGACTGCCGCCGGATCCTGATCAACACCAACATAAGAGGCTACACCTTCGGTGATGATTAATTGTGCAGTACGCCCCAGCCCTGGAGCGAACTCAATGATTTGCTTTCCCTGCATATCGGCGGCAGTTAACATCCGTTTCGTCAACTTCAACCCGCCGGGGCGAAGCACCCGCTTACCGGCACGAGCAAGCACCCAGTGTCCGGCAGCGGTACTGGTTGAGCGATCAGATTGAGGCAAAGAAGACGCGTAACCCACACCAAAACCATACTAACTAAGGTAAGCCTTAGTCAATCATTCGGCGTACCTTATGTACTTTGAGCGCGAAGGCGGTGTGGTGCCATGAATGAAGCGTCCTGGGTTTTGTTCCGGGTTTTATATGGGTTCCAGGACTTTGGCTTGGGTTTGATTAGAGGCAGCGATGGCCTCTGCCGGGGCCTAGTGGCCTAGCGAATCGTGCAAACGTTTATGGTTCCACCAGTAAACTCAGCCCAAAGTAGCGAGCAGTAGCGAACTCGACCTCGGAATGATTTTGCCTGCGAACGGATGCGCGTTGGCTTTACCTTTACCTGCGCGCCTGGCGAGTTCGGCTTGTACCTGTTCCCACACAGCCGGGTCGATAATCGGCTCATGATTGCCGGTCATTGAGCCGAGAGTGTGGGATCAGTCCAAATACGAACTAGCCACCCGGCACGGGGACATCAAAACCTCAAAAGTTGGTTTGTTCTCTACCCGACTGAAATGCGGTGAGTGTGGGGCGTGGTATGGCAGGAAAACGTAGGCGTCGACCACGAAATACAAGTACATGGTGTGGCGGTGCAACGCCAAATACGACCACGACCAGCCTGCCAGACCGCCACGCTGCGTGACGAGCAGATTCAGGACGCGTTCCTGCAAGCGTTGGATCAACTCATCGAACGGTATCAAGGGCAGAGCCGACTACCGGAGACGATCACCGCCATGTTCGACACTGCTGTTCTCGAGGCTGACTCCGCTTCGCTAGATGAGAAGATTCGTGACCTTGCCGATGAGATTGAAGAGCTGATTGCGGAAAATCAGCGGGTTGCGCAAGACCAAGACCTCTATCACGCTCGCTACGCAGCGTTGGATGCGAAATACCAGAAAACCATTGCCCGCAAACAGTCGGTTGACGCTGAGATCGCTGCCAGGCAGGCGAAGCTCACCGCGATCAAGACCGCCTACAAGCAGTTAGACGACAAGCCCGTCGAACGATTCCAGCCGTCCCAGTGGACAGCACTGATAGATCACGCCGTGGTTGGAGAGAGTGAGATCAGGTTCGTATTCAGAACCGGCATTAAGACCAACATTTCTCTCGGCGATTCGCGTTAGGGCTCCAGGCAGAATCGAAATCAAGATCAGGAACGATACGACATCCTAAGAGATAAGTCTTACGAGCTTGCTAAAACCGTTCGCTCTAACAGTCCCAAGTTCACCGGATGCTAATTAATCGAGCGCAGCCCGTGTTCGAAGCAGAAGACGACGATTTGGGTGCGGTTGCGAAGGTTTAGCTTGCGAAGGATTTGGCCTACGTGTGTTTTCACTGTGGATTCTGATGCGTACAGGGTTTGGCCGATTTCTTTGTTTGATAGGCCTTGGCCAACGAGAAGCAGGACTTCGCGTTCTCGCTCGGTGAGTGAATCGTATTCCTCTGGTAGCGCGGGTGTCATGCGAATGTCGCCGGTGAGCAGTTTGTCGAGGTTTTCTGGTGACAGGACGGAATTACCGGCGTGAACGGTTCTGATTGCTTCTTGGAGCATGTGCGGGGATACGTCTTTGAGGAGGAAACCGCTTGCCCCGTGGCGAATTGCTTGTGCTGTGAGCGAGTCAAAGTCGAATGTGGTCAAGATGATGATTCTCGGTCCTGCTCCGGGTGATTCGACTCGTTCACCGCGCAGAATTCGTCTGGTCGCTTCGACTCCGTCCATGTCGGGCATTCGGATGTCCATCAGCACGATGTCTGGTTGCAGTCTGGTGGTTTCTTTGATGGCTTCGAGGCCGTTGGTTGCGTGCCCTACAACTTGCATGTCGGGTTGAGAGTTGACCATGATCTCGATTGCGTGCCGGAATAGCTCTTGGTCATCAACGAGTAAAACGCTGATCTGGTTGGTTGCTGTTTGGCTCATGCGGTTTGTCCTTGCGAGTGGGCGGACGACGTCTGTGCTGGGGGTCGGGTCGGGGTTTGTACGCCCTGGAATGGCAGCCAGGCTGATGTTGTCACGCTCCAGCCGGACGGTGTTTGCTGTGAGGTGATGTTCAAGGTTCCACCCACTGAGGAAAGCCTGTCGCGCATTCCGGCCAGCCCGAAACCGAAGACTAGTTTTGGTTCACCATTCTGTGGGTTAGCGGCGTTTGTGACAGACATCGTTAGGCCGTTGTGCCAGCTGAGTGCGATATCAATGACGGCGGAGTTGTCGCCATGCTTGAGAGCGTTGGTCAGTATCTCCTTGAGCACCAAGGTGGCGACCTGGTTGATCTCTGGTGCCAGCGGACGTGGTGTTCCGTCAATTGTAGTTCGCACGTCGATACCAGTGCCTTGAATTGATTGGATGATCGGGGCGAACGGGTTGGTGTTTGTGTGAGCAGTGTCGTGCACGACTGCTCGAACTTCTTGGAGTGACGTTTTGGCGGTTGTCGAAATGGTGGACAGAATCTGTTGGATTTGTTCGACATCGTCAACGCACGATGCTGCTTGTGCTTGGGCGGCTATTACGACCAAGGAGTGTCCCACCACGTCGTGAACATCTCTAGCAAGCTGTGCTTTAGCCTTTTGGGTTTCAGCAAGTTCATCGGAGAGTCTGGCACGTTCTTCAGCAGCTAAACGTTCCTCGTGTTCTTGTCGCTGTTGCTCCTCTGCGCGCAGGGCACGGATTTGGCTGCGCCTAATCAGACCCAAGAGCCACGGCAAAATGACTAGGCAAACAGTGGCGACGATATATACCGCGCGTGGCGTCGTACCAGGCCTAATTTCGCTCACTAATCTCCACAGCGGACCAGACAAAGGCGACGACGAAGTCAGTGAATCACCCCCGGCCCTGCTTGATACGACCAAGGCACCCACAACGAGCCCGATAGGCGCAGTCACTCCGGTTACTATTACGATCAATCGTGAACCGTAACAGGAGACCACCCACATGGTGTAGACCACGCCTGCTTGCGCCAGGGTGAAATCTGTCTCAAACATCACTTGGATGATCAAGGCTAGCCAGTTCAATGCGTACCCAAGCAACGGAACGTAACGAACAACGAGTACGCTCAACGCATCGAGCATAATGATGAATACCAAGGTCAGATCGTGATAGGGGCCTGGATCTTGCCCGATAGATGCGACGAGCCCCAGCAGAAGTAGCAATCCGCTCGCAACCATTCGTGGAATCAGCCCACGTCCTTTGACCACAGCCCGGTCGCTACCCACAGCAGATCTCACATCTTTTTCGTCGGGCATGAGAGTGGGTGCTTCTTGCTTGTCAGAAGCCATCTCGCACCTCACCTAGAATCGTCGAGCCAATCTTTATTGTGCCATTGTCCTGCTGTAGCTTCGATGAACAAGTGGCAGAAGGACGACAGCAACAACGGTGTACAACACGAGGATGAAAGGGATCTGCCGAAAAATTGCGCCCCCTATTTCGTAAATGTAGGGGATACGAGCGCAGTTCATGATGTTGGTCAGTTGATCAGGCGTCAGAGTGAAAAATGTCAGGAAAGGCAGGGCTCGTCCGACAAACGGAGAGACAAAGAACAGCACAAAAGGAACAGCAACAGCCAAACTCATTTTTCGTGTTCGGGACGCGACCAACATGCAGATGGAAGCCGAAAGAAGACTGGCGACAAACCCACCGACAAGAACCAGGCCGTACATTTGGCTAAACGTCACCGAATACACAGCGTAAGGTTGCGAGAACTGATAAGCGGTATCTGCGCCGCTTACTCCCATGACCGCAAACGATATGGCGGACAGCAAAGCAATACCAGCCCAATAAACCCCTGTTGTGATGATCAACCCTGCAAAGATCTTTGTTCGAATGGCTTTACTTCGTCCGTATGTGGTGGAGAAGAAGACGGCGTCTGCATGGTTGCGGAACTCGTCGGCAAAGATACCGGGGGTAATGAAACTTATGACGATGATGAGGATCAGGCTGAACGTTGTGCCATATAAAAGCATGGTGTCCCAGGAATCGTACGCTTCATAATAGAAGGGAGTCTCAATAGCGTCGTATTGCTTCTGCAGGTATTGTGCCTTCGCTGGGGTGTCACCATACTCGTGGCTCATCACCCGAAGGTTTTCCTGGTAGATGTCATAAATCGATGCTATTTGTGAAGGCTCAGCAGATAGTACGGCTTTGTAGTCATCAAATTCGCTGAATTCACCGACGAGCATCTCGCTCGTCAAGTAGATAATGTCAGAGCGGGACTGCCAATCAGTATTACTTTCTTTGTTCGCAATCGTGCTGATCGTCTCTGGGGTGAGTTCGCCTTGCCACCGGTTCTTACCAGCAACGAGGGAGCGGGCAGCAGAGATACCGGTATGGGTTTCACCACTGGAATCTACAAACTGGAAACTACTGATCGCAAAACCGCTGAAGACTACTGCGAGCACAACAACAGCAGCAAACAATGCGCGGTTGACTCGATTGTTCACGATTTTCTTCAACTCGTACATCAGCATGATTGGATTTCCTTTGCTTTCGTGCCGAAATAGATCAAAAATGCGTCCTCTAAGGTCACACCTATTTCTTGAGCTTGCGGTGTTGGCGGATAGCCAGAGAGCACGCGTAGCTCGGTGGTACCGTGGGGAGCTGTTTTGACGTTCGCTACTAAGAACTGCTCAAGATAGTGACCCACTTGGCTTTGGGGTACCGTGAAAACCCACGCTCTCTTTTCGAGGGAGGCGACGATTTCTTCAGATGTTCCCGTAAAGATAAATTGCCCCTGGTTCATAAGGATGATGGTGTTTGCGATGAATTCGACGTCAGAAACAATGTGAGTGGACAGCAATACCAGTCTGTTGCCAGAGAGTTCGCTAATGAGGTTGCGAAAACGGATTCTTTCACGGGGGTCGAGCCCTGCTGTAGGCTCATCCAAAATCAATATTCTCGGGTCATTCAGCATGGCTTGAGCAATTCCGACACGTCTGACCATGCCGCCGGAAAGATTACGCATTCTCGTCTTCGCAGAGTCTTTCAAGCCGACCTGTTCCAGGAGGTCGAATGTTCTTCGTTTCGCAAAATCGGCTCGTAGCCCTTTGAGGCTTGCGATGTACATCAAGTAGTCCACGACATTGAGATCAGGATAGAAACCAAAATCTTGCGGAAGATAACCTAACTGTTGCCGGTACGCCTCACCCATCGTGAAAATATCTTGGTCGTCAAAGGTGATACGTCCACTCGTAGGCCGGGTCAAGGTGCAGACCATCCGCATCAACGTCGTTTTCCCGGCCCCATTGACGCCAAGAAGGCCATACACGCCCGTTGTCAAAGTCAGGCTCACATTTTTGACAGCAGCAGTCTTCCCATATCGTTTCGTGAGGTTATGTAGTGATAGCGCCATTAGCATTTCTCTTTCTCGTAGTGGGCATTCTCTGGTGTGACAGCCAGATATGCCCGTTTTCCTGGTAGCTCCTCATCGAGTCATAGATCTCGCAAGATACGTAGAGTGTCTTGGATATGCCCATCACCCGGGTTGTTGATGTCGTCGTAAGGACAACCCATCGTGACGATGACGTACTGCTTTCCTGCTTTTTCAGCGAGCACGACCCAACACAATCCGGCTTTCTTTGTCGTTCCAGATTTTCCGTCGAGAATGCGAAAGTCACTTCCCGGTGCTAGATTGACTTTGGACAACACCGAATGTTCAAGTCGGATTCCACTCGGATGCACGGACGTGTTGCTTGTTGTGAACGTCGATGTGGTGAAAAGTACACGAAAATGCCCGTTCTGTAGCGCAGCTTCAGTCAAATAGGCAATATCTCTGGCCGACATCCATTGACCGAACTCGTCTCGACCTTCCACGTTGGTGAACCGGGTGTTACGTAACCCGAGTTCTTTAGCAAGTCGATTCATGTCAGGAACCAGCAGCTCAGAGCTACCAGCCAGATTCGTGGCTAACGCATTAGCTGCTTCCCCACCAGAAGCCAAAATCGTCCCATACAGCAGATCCCGATATGTCGTCCGTTCCCCGGGAACAAAACCAGCCATGGCAAGGTCATTCCTGACAGCCAACTACGATGCCTGATCTACTGGCGCAGATGCTGACATATCCTCCAAGTGCTGCAATGAGGCATAAACGGTCGCAATCTTCACCAAAGACGCCGGAGCCCTCTTCTTATCGTCCTGAATGTTGATCACTTCAACCTGATCTGACAAGTTATAAACGAAAACGCTCTCGGAGTTATAGGGCGATGCGAAATGCTGTAACGCGTCCTTGACCACCGACGAAACGGTGATCATCGCAACGATGGCGACTGTCAAAACTAGACAGCCAAGGCGTCTGCGTTTTCTTCGATGCTGCATCCCAAGCGCTCCTAGAGAATCCACTAGTCGCCTACAAATAGCGACCTGTTAAGCACTCTAAGTTCGCGACTTCCCGCTATACATCGTCACAACGAGCCGAACTGCCGCCCCAAAGTACATCGCAAATAAGACTTTGGTACGAGTAAATGTGGTACGAGTTCGGCTCCGACCAAACCCATGACGGGGAAATCATGATTCAGATGAATCACTGCAGTCAGGAATTACTTCACTCAGTTAAACTTCGCCCCGGCAAAACACCCTACGTGCTAACGCAAAACTTGTACCCGCTAATGGTGGCAAAAATTTTCACCCCCTTGCGCTGCACTCGCTAACGCAAGAGGGTGTTTATCATTTTCGACGTCCTAGTGGAGCCACCTATCAGACTCGAACTGATGACCGTCCGCTTACAAGGCGGGTGCTCTGCCAACTGAGCTAAGGTGGCGTGCGCTAGCGAGTGCAACGACTGGGAACTATTGTGCCCAATCGTTCACGAAAAATGAAAATGAACGCTAGCCGCTTGCTGAGAGGAAAGCTTGACCTGTGCCAGTGAAGCCTATTTCTTCGCCTGCGGGCAGGAATGCCGATTGGCCGCGTTCCAATTTCAGGTTTTCGTCCTTGCAGAACATGGAGATCTGGCCTTCGGTAGCGAGAATGATTCGTGCCGTATCACTGGCTGGAAGAACTCCCAGGAATTTTGACGGCGAAATTCTCCAAACGCGGAAAGCGTCCTCGTCGATACGGTATTCGCAAACCCCTTCCGAAACCGGTGTGGGGTGGAGAATAGGCGCGATCTCGCTGCGGAAATTTACTACTTGAACTAAGGCGTCAACATCAATGTGTTTGCGGGTCAATCCACCGCGCAGCACGTTATCTGAACTAGCCATCACTTCAACACCAGACCCGCTTAGGTAGGCGTGCATAGTGCCTTCTCGAACATGTAAGCCTTCGCCGGGTTCAAGGTGGCGACGGTTCAGCAGTAGTGCGGCAATCAAACTCGGATCATTGGGAAAGTATTCGTCCAGAAGCACAGCCGTACGCGCGAATTCCCCAAGGTCTCCCTCATCCTGGACGTGGCCGACCGCGGCTGAAACAACCTCGTTTGCTAGTGCTATACGCTCATCGTTAATGGTTAGTACGTCTAAGAAGACCTCAGCCATTCCAGCTTGTCCACTACGGTGTCTAAGTGGGCCGATTATCGGCTCTAAAGACGTCTTAACCCCTAGCCGATCAAATAAATCTAACGTCTCGTTAGGGTCGCGGAAGCCAACCAGAGCGTCGAATGGCGTCAGCGCAATAATCAATTCCGGCTTGTGATGAGGGTCTTTGAAAGTGCGTTTGGGGTCGTCAAGGCTGATGCCTTGCTCATTTTCCTTAGCAAAGCCGCTGGCGGCGTCACGGGCGTTAGGGTGAGCTTGGAGACTCAACGGGACGCGAGCTGATAACACCTTCACTAAGAAAGGAAGCTCGCTGCCAAATCGTGCCCGGGCTTGGTTGCCGAGTGCTTGAGGGTTTGTTTTTAACCATTCGGCTAGGTCGTAAGAGGTTCCCGCTATCTCAATTTTGGAAGGGGAGGATAGGTGCGCGCCCAGCCAATACTCGGCTTGCGGTTTGTTGTCCGCTGGTTTGCCAAGCAGGTTGGGGATGAATTCCAGTGAGCCCCATTCGTAATTGCGAACAGAGCCGACCAGTCGCTGCATTGGTGCCGCGCCTCCTTGAGGTATCTCGCTCATGCGTACCCCCAACTATCGCATGATTGCCGCCTCAGTACCTAAGCGACGTGCAAGCGTATGGGGAAAGCTCAGGGGAAATAAAGCTGTAAGCGTAACGGCGGAAACCGCAAATGACGTCAATGTAATTTGGGCGCTATAATTCAAAGCATGACCACCCAGGCGAATGTTATTGACGAGGCTACTTGCCAGCTGACTGAGCGCGAGCTGGCCGTCCTAGATTTCGAAGCCGAGTGGTGGACGTCTAGACTGCCGAAAGATCAAGAGATTCGCGAGCGTTTTAACCTGTCACCAGTTCGCTACTACCAAATCTTAAATGGGCTGATTGATCGAGACGATGCTCTAATGTACAGCCCACTCCTCGTTAAGCGGCTACGCAGAATGCGTGAACAGCGGCAACGCGACCGTTCTGCAGCCAGGTTGCGCGACCGTTAACGCATCTGGCCGGGCATAATCTTCGACAAAATTTTTTTGCACTCTCTTAGGTAGAGTGCTAAACATGTAGTTAGCACTCTTTAGTTGAGAGTGCCACCTAGGTGAGCTGAGGCTTGAGGTGAAACCGCTGAGGCCAGTTGGCCGTCCGTCGCGGGCAGCGGAACCGTCCTCACCACCTATGAGAACTAGACAAAATGCGGGGTCGAGTGCCCCACAACCGGAGGAATCCGCAACACTATGGCAAAACTTATTGAATTTGATAGCGAGGCTCGCAAGCATCTCGAAAAGGGCATGAACACCCTTGCAGACGCTGTGAAGGTGACGCTTGGGCCTAAAGGCCGCAATGTTGTGTTGGAGAAGTCGTGGGGCGCTCCCACTATCACCAATGACGGCGTTTCCATCGCTAAAGAGATTGAACTGGCTGACCCATTCGAGAAGATCGGTGCAGAGCTAGTTAAAGAGGTCGCCAAAAAGACTGACGACGTTGCTGGCGACGGCACCACTACCGCCACTGTTATTGCTCAGGCGATGGCTCGCGAGGGTCTGCGTAACGTTACTGCCGGGGCTAACCCAATCGAGTTGAAACGCGGCATCGACAAGGCTGTTAAGGCCATCTCTGAAAACCTTGAAAACATGGCTACTGAGATTGATTCGAAGGATCAAATCGCTCAGACTGCGTCTATTTCCGCTGGTGACCCGGACGTTGGCGAGAAGATTGCCGAGGCCATGTACAAGGTGGGCAAGGAAGGCGTCATTACTGTTGACGAGTCCAACACCTTTGGTCTAGAGCTTGAGTTCACTGAAGGCATGAACTTCGACAAGGGCTATATTTCGGGCTACTTCGTTACTGATGCTGAGCGTCAGGAAGCTGTTCTGGAAGATCCCTACATTCTCATTGTTGACGGCAAGGTGTCATCACTTAAAGAGCTGCTGCCGGTGCTAGAGAAGGTGCAGCAGTCCGGTCATTCCCTGCTCGTCATTGCTGAGGATGTTGACGGCGAAGCCTTGGCTGGCTTGGTGGTTAACAAACTGCGCGGCACCTTGAAGTCTGTTGCCGTCAAGGCTCCTGGTTTTGGTGATCGTCGCAAGGCCATCATGGCTGACATTGCCGTACTAACTGGCGGTCAGGTGATTTCTGAAACTGTCGGTCTATCTTTGGAAACTGCTGACACTTCGCTGTTGGGCACTGCTCGTTCGGTGACGGTGACCAAGGACGCCACCACCATCGTTGACGGTGCTGGCGATAAAGACCAGATTGCTGGCCGCGTCAAGCAGATTCGTACTGAAATCGAAAACACCGATTCCGACTACGACCGCGAGAAGCTGCAGGAGAGGCTGTCTAAGCTGGCTGGTGGCGTCGCGGTAATCAAGGTTGGCGCTGCTACTGAGGTCGAGATGAAGGAGCGCAAGCACCGCATCGAGGACGCCGTCCGCAACGCGAAGGCGGCCGTCGAAGAGGGCGTACTGCCTGGCGGCGGGGTTGCGCTGCTGCAAGCCACCAAGGGCTTGGAGTTCAAGGATCTTAGCGATGACGAGCGTATTGGTGTATCCATCGTTATGTCTGCTGCTGCCGCGCCGTTGAAGCAGATTGCTGAGAATGCTGGCTATGAGGGTGGCGTCATTGCCGAAAAGGTGAAGAGCTTGCCTGCTGGCGAAGGTTTGAATGCGGCTACTGGCGAGTATGTTGACATGCTCAAGGCTGGCATTTTGGATCCAACCAAGGTAACTCGTTCGGCTCTGCAGAATGCTGCCTCAATTGCTGGTTTGTTCCTGACCACTGAGGCTGTTATTGCTGATAAGCCTGAGAAGCCTGCTCCGGTTCCTGCCGAGGCTGGCGACATGGGTGGCATGTACTGATCTACTAAATAACAAGGCGGGGAGTCGGTTTCGGCTCCCCGTTTTGTTGTCTATAGATCAGCACCAAAAAAGTTCGGCTAGACGATCTTTTAATTTTGGTCAACTGCAACTATTGTTTCTAGCCGGTTCTAAAATACGGTCTGTGGATCTCAGGAGACAAGGCAATATAACGCGCCGACCCATCTTTAGCTTCGGTGAATCTAATGGAGCTTCCCTCGAAGAAATTAATGCCACTATCGCAGTGCCCGAGAAGAACAGTGGATTTTTTCGTAACCTTCGAGCATTCCTTGGCCCTGGTGCATTAGTTGCTGTTGGCTACATGGATCCCGGTAATTGGGTGACCTCTATCGGTGGCGGCCAACAGTTCGGTTATCTGCTGTTATTTGTGATAGCCATATCGAGCTTGGTTGCTATGCTGCTGCAACACATGTGCGCCAAGTTAGGCCTAGTCACACGTCAAGATCTAGCCCAAATCACTCGCTCGCACACCAGCAAAACTGCTGGCGTCATACTTTGGGTAATCGCTGAGCTAGCGATTATGGCCACCGATGTGGCAGAGGTCATCGGTGCAGCAATCGCCCTTAACCTGCTATTCGGGTTGCACCTAGTGTGGGGTGTTTTGCTAACCGTTGGGGACGTGTTTCTGTTGCTTTTATTGCTACGTGTCGGGATCAGGAAAATTGAAGCCATTGTAGTCACGCTAATAACAACTATTTTGTTGGTCTTCTGTTATGAAGTGTGGGTGGCTAGCCCAGACATGGGCTCAATGTTTTCTGGTTTCATTCCGAACGCTCAAGTGCTCGGCCGCTCTGAACTGGCGATGGCGTTAGGCATAATCGGAGCAACCGTCATGCCGCACAATCTTTATCTACATTCGGCTCTCGTCCAGTCGAGAGCTGTTAACCAGGAAGATAAGGCTGCTGTGGCTAGAGCCGTCCGGTTTGCAACCTGGGATTCCAATTTGCAATTAGGTGGGGCATTTTTCATTAACTGTCTACTGCTCGTGCTGGGTGCGGCTTTCTTCTTTGGCGTGCCTGGTGAGTTCGCGACGTTAGGCGGCGTCTATGACGCCCTACAAGACCCGCAGATTGCTGGACGAGTAGCTAGCCCCCTGTTATCTACGCTCTTCGCAGTGGCGTTGTTGGCGTCTGGACAAAACTCCACCATCACCGGCACGCTGACCGGCCAAGTTATCATGGAAGGTTTCATTCGTCTGCATATGCCCTTGTGGCTTAGACGCCTAGTAACTCGCGTGGCTGCTGTGATACCCGTGATGATTTGTGCCGTCCTATTTGGTGAATCTGAAGTAGCAATGGAACAGCTATTGGTAGATTCGCAGATTTTCTTGTGTTTAGCACTACCTATCTCGATGGTCACGGTGGTGTGGTTTACTTCGTCTGCCAAAATCATGGGGGAATTCAAAAACCCCTTGTGGATGCAAATTCTAGGATGGGTTATCACTGTCGTTTTGTCGGTGTTGAATATCAGCTTGATCGCCCAAATTATCTTCTAATTACTGATTGTTTTAGTGCTCGTCATCTTGGCTGATTAACTTCGTTGGCCGCATAGCTCTAAACTGGCCTGGTGACACCGAAGCGCCTAGCCAAAGTATCCGCTGCGATTCGCATCGCCGGAGTTAATCGCTGTGCCAAGCGTTTTTTCACCCGCCCACTAGTAAGGACGAGCGCGGCGATTCTTGGATACGCTGCCTCATACACGCCCAGCTTGTTGCCGCGTCCCTGGTATTTTCAAGGGCTGATTGCCGGAATTGGCGCTATGGGTGGATATCAAAGTGCAGTAGTCGGGTCTGCCGTATTGAATCAGATCGCTCGTCTAAGCGGTTTGAAAGTTAACATCAACCCGAGCCTGAAAATGGTGGGTAGGATCGGCGCATCAGCGATAGCTATTGCTGGGGTAGTGGCCGTCCCATTGTTAAGTATCAAGTGGCAGCGGCGGACAGCGAAGTTGGTTAACCAAAAAGGTCCAGATGTTAAATGGGCGTTAGGTTCGGCGGGTGCAGCCAGTGCAGTGTTTTGGTTATTGCTTGGCCAGTACCGCGCAATAATGGCCATGATTAACTACTTGACTAGGCATTTTAACCAAAAATATTCGTGGCGCCTAGCGGCCAGATTGTCAGCTACAGCTATCACATTGGCGACGATTCTGGTGATTTTAGATCAGGTGATTCTGCGTGGGGTAGTTGGGGTAGCAACCACCGCCTCAGCAGCAGTTGATCTGCGCACCCCGCCCAACGTTGAGCAGCCGCAAACCCCGTTGCACTCTGGTAGCCCTTGGTCGTTGGAGCCGTGGGACACTCTAGGGCTACAAGGCAAGCGTTTTACTTGCGCGGGCGCCCGCGCCGAACGCATTGCGTCCGTTATGGGGGTGAGTGGAATGCAGCCGATAAGGGCTTATGCCTCCCTCAATGGGCGCAGCATAGAAGAAAATGTTGACGCTGTGCTGGCTGAACTAGACCGGATGTCTGCTTGGGAACGTAAAAACTTTCTAGTTGTGACGACTACCGGACGCGGCAATGTCAACGAGTGGGCAGCTTCGGCATTCGAGTATTTGACGCTCGGTGATTGCGCGATTATTGCCATGCAATATTCTGGCTTGCCCTCAGCGGTGACGATGGTTAGCTCCAAACAAGTTCCGGTGCATGCGTCACGATTGCTTTTCGAGGCTATCGAGGCCAGAATCGCTAAGCTGCCGGTGGAGGGTAGACCGAAGTTGTTCGTCAATGGGGAATCGCTGGGCGCTTTCGGTTCCAACGGGATTTTTGACTCGCCAGCCGACATGATGGCTCGCTGTGCGGGCGGACTATGGACGGGCTGCCCCAACTTCACGCCCATCCTTAGGCAGCTGTTAGCCTCCCGCGACCCCGGCTCGAGCTCTGTTGAGCCGGTTATCGACAACGGGCGACATTTCCGGTTCGCTGCTGACCCTAGCGCGAGTGTTCCGGGAGGTGAATCTTGGCAGGAGCCAAGATTCTTGTATCTACAAAACGTCACCGACCCGGTGGTTTATTGGACGCCGCGGCTGTTGTGGAAACGGCCTGATTGGGTGGACGACGCCCCTGCTGGTACGACGATGGCCGCCATGCGTTATTTTCCGTTCACCACTTTTTGGCAGGTTTCTGCCGACATGCCGGTATGCCGTTTCGTGGAGGCTGGCTACGGCCACAAATACCATGCGCGCCAAACCGTCCCAGGATGGGTGCGAGTGCTCGGCTTGGACGAAACTGCCGACTACTCCAAACTCATCGAGGCGCTGGAGGAGGAGATTCCGCCAGTCGCCCCCTAACTAGGGTGCCTATTTGGGTTAGTTGTCGGCGTCTAGGTGCGCGCGTTCAAGGTCTAGTAGATGACGTTTCAACCCTTCCCGTCCCGCGTAGCCACCCAGCGAGCCGTCCGCTTTAATTACCCGGTGACAAGGCACGATTATGCAAATCGGGTTGTTGTGCAGCGCAGTTCCGACGGCTCTGGCAGCACGCGGATCGCCTACCTCGCTGGCCAGCTCGCTGTAGCTAATCGTCTGACCGTACGGGACGGCCAGCAGGGTAGTAAGCACTCGGCGCTGAAAATCGGTGGTGTATGTCAGAGCGAGCGGTATATCGAAGTTGCGTCGTTGACCGGCAAGATATTCCTCAAGCTGCTTGATAGCCGGAAACTCTACGGGCACGCCCGGCTGGGCGTCGAAGCGTTCCAGCAGTTCGGCAACGTCGCCGAACTGGCAATACACCAGGCGCGAGCGTTCATCGTTGAGCAAAGTCAAGGTGCCTAATCCGGCAAAATCATGAACTGCGAACCGCATAACCGTATGGTAGCCGCGCAGCCCCACGATTTGAGTTGGAAATCTTGCCGAAACCCCCGTAGCCACCCCAAACGAGCTTGCCAGATGGCTAATTATCGAAGATTCTGGTTGCCGGATTCCACTCGGTGACGCGGAAATCTTCGATGATGTCGTTGGTGGACATCGGGTCTGCGGCGATGAGGGCCCGGCAGGCGTCCGCGTCCTCGGCGCAGAAAATTAGTAGGGCAGTGTCACGTTGGGTGCCGACCAGCGGGCCGGCAGCGATAAGTTTGCCCTCGTCGCGCAGTTTAGCGAGATAAGCGCGGTGAGTTGGACGCACCGCAGCGACATCAGCTTCTGAACGGTAAAGATAGTTGACAGCAAAATAAGCCATGAATCTAGGGTAAACGGGCGAGCGAAACTTTGAGTAGGCGGGCGCTTAGAAACGCCTAAGGTCAGCCAATGTGAGGCTAGCCGCCTAAAGTAATAGGCGTTAGGAGCCCAAAATGAGTTCTGTTAGACCACCAGCCGTTGCCGGCATGTTTTACCCCGGCGAACCAGACACTTTAGCTCGGACGGTTCGTAGCTTATTATCCGAAGCCAGCGCGCATTTCAGAGCCGAGAAATGGAAGGTGCTAGTCGCCCCGCACGCCGGATATATTTACTCTGGCTCTACCGCGGCTGCCGGTTTTGCGAGCGTGGACTTTAGCGGCATTCAGCGCATTGTTATTACTTGCCCCACGCACCGGGTCGGGATTCGGGGTATCGCTACCGCCGGCGCTGACGCTTTTGAGACGCCTTCAGGGGTGAGTCAGGTAGATACAGCTGCGATCAGCCAGCTTGAGCAGTTATCCCAGGTTGTGCAGCGTCCAGACGTCCACGCTTTTGAGCACGCTATCGAGGTGCAACTGCCATTTCTGCAACAAGTGGCGCCGAGCGCGAAAATCGTGCCGTTAGCGGTTGGCGAGTGCCCGCCGGAGTCGGTTGCCGAGGTTTTGGACGCAGTTTGGGGCGGTAACGAAACGCTGATTCTTATTAGCTCTGATTTGTCGCATTATTTGCCGTATGACCAAGCGCGGGAGATAGACGCCGACACTATCGCACGAATTTGCAGTTTCCGACAATTGGACGAACGCACCGCGTGCGGAATTCGCGCCTTGAACGGGGTAGCGATAACCGGCGCTAGGCGCAAAATGACAGCGAAGCTGGTGGCGGCCTGCAACTCCGGCGACACTGCAGGAGACAAGTCGCGGGTCGTCGGCTATGCATCAATAGTTATGAGGTGACATGTTTACCCAAGAACAAGGACAGGTTCTACTGGCTATCGCCAAGCACGCTATTGCCGATGTGCTGGACATTGATGCGCCTAGCCCGGCAATCCCCGAGTGGGCGAAAAAGATGGGCGCGTCTTTCGTCACCCTAACCATTGACGGCAGACTGCGCGGGTGTATTGGGGCGTTGGAGGCTTACCGTCCGCTAGCCGATGATGTGGCTTATAACGCCAAGGCGGCGGCTTTTGGTGACCCGCGTTTCCCGCCCTTAGATGTGGACGAATACCCGCTGATAAAAATCGAGGTGTCCGTGCTCAGCCCGCACGAAGAAATCAAAGCGGCAAATCGTGCTGAGGCGATAGCTCAGCTTCGTCCCGGCGTTGACGGGGTAATCATGTCGGAGGGTTTTCGGCGCGGCACTTTCTTGCCACAAGTGTGGGAGCAGCTGCCCGACCCCAACGATTTTCTCGACCATCTAGGCGCGAAAGCCGGTTTGGGCATGGGTTATTGGAGCCCGAAGGTGAAATTATCGCGTTACAGTGTGCAGGCGTTCACGCAATGACGCGCGCACGCTACGCCCGCACATTGGACGACGGTCGCGTCCAGTGCTTGCTGTGCCCGCGTGAATGTCGAATGCGCGAGAGCCAGCGCGGGTTCTGTTATGTGCGCGCCAATGTTGGCGGCCAACTTGATTTAACCACCTACGGCAGATCGTCCGGGTTTGCCGTTGACCCGGTGGAAAAGAAACCGCTAAATCATTTCTTGCCTGGCTGCCGGGTGTTGAGTTTTGGGACGGCTGGCTGCAATCTAGCGTGTAAGTTTTGCCAAAATTGGCATATTTCTAAGTCGCGTTCTGACGATTCGCTGGCCAGGCAAGCTAGCCCGGAACAGATAGCTGACGCGGCGCTGCACCGAGGCACAGCCTGCGTTGCCTACACCTACAACGACCCGATTATCTTCGCGGAGTATGCAATAGATACCGCTTGGGCTTGCCATGAGCGCGGAATCCGAAATATCGCAGTCTCGGCTGGATATATCTCGAAGATGGCGCGAGCCGATTTCTTTGCTCCAATGGACGCCGCGAATGTTGATCTCAAGGCTTTTAGTGACGAGTTTTATCGCAAGATAACTGGCGGGCGGCTGGATGTCGTCCTAGACAATATCTCTTGGCTAGTTAACGAAACTGAGACTTGGGTGGAGTTAACAACGCTGTTAATCCCCGGTTATAACGACTCTGATAAGGAGTTACGCGAGTTAACGGGGTGGGTAGCGCAGGAGTTAGGCGTCGATGTGCCGCTGCATTTCAGCGCTTTTCACCCCTCTTATCGCATGTCTGAGGTCGCGTCGACCCCGCCCGAAACTCTGTATCGCGCTCGCCAAATTGGCCTAGACGCGGGCTTGCATTATGTCTATACCGGAAATCTGCACGACCCGAGCGGTCAATCAACGTTTTGCCCCGAATGCGGGGCAATGGTGATTCGTCGGGATTGGTATAACACGAAAATCACTGGCCTGGCGGATGGGTGCTGTATGGCGTGCGGGACGGCGATTGCTGGCGTTTGGCGTTAACCGGGCGGGTGCGCTGGTTGCGGGGGCTGATTGCCGCGTTGCGTAATTGGATGCGGGTGACTGCTGGTTGGTGAAACCGTTCAGGCTGCAGAGCTTCACCGACAATCGAGGGATAGCGAACGAGCCGCTGCTTTGGTTATGAAATGAGAATGTGAGTGTTCGGCCCTAGCCGGGCAGACTGGGTTGTCAGTGATGGCTTCTACACTTAGTGGCGTGCGGTTTTCAAATAGGGTTGTGGTCTCTGAGCTTAATCGGATTGCTCATGCTGAACGCGCGGCTGAAAGCGCGGGCACACTGATTAGGCTCAGTGATTCAAACCCGACTAGGCACTGCCTGGCGCCAAGACTGTTGCCGGACGAATACCAGGCTGACCCGCGCGGATCGCTGGCCGCCCGCCGCCAGCTTGCTGACTGGCTGAGTGGGCGTTACGGGCGCGAGGTTGACCCGGATAACTTGTATTTATTGAACTCCACTTCGCAGGGTTACGCCTGGGCAATGAAATTGTTTTGCTGCGCCGGAGATAAGCTGCTGGCGCCTCGTCCCGGCTACCCGTTGATTGACCACCTTGCCAGGCTGGAAGAAGTTGAGGTAGAAAACTATTTCCTAACTTTTGATGGGGCATGGCTGGTCGATATTGGTCACCTGAAAGAGCTTCTGGCTAGCGGAGATGAGCGTATACGCGGGCTTGTTGCGATTAACCCAAATAACCCCACCGGTTCTTATCTGCGCCCCGAGGAGCGAGGCGCCATTATTGAATTGTGTAGCCAATACGAGCTGCCGCTGATAGTGGACGAAGTATTCTTTTATTTTCCGCTGGGGGTTGATAGTCGGCGACGTTTGTCAGGTGAGGGGCTTTCTGGCAATTCGCTGGGTGTGGTTGAGCGACGGCGGTTGGCGGGCGAGGGGTTGTGTGGTGCTCCAGCTATTGCGGGTGAGCGACGGCGGTTGGCGGGCGAGTCATCTGTGTTGACGCTGGCTTTAGATGGGTTGTCGAAGAATCTTGCTGCCCCGCACGCCAAAGTGGCCTGGCTTGAGGTTAGTGGCCCTCACGTCCTGGTTGATGAGGCGAAAGCAAGGTTGGACGTGATTGCAGACGCTTACCTGCCAGTTAGTCAGCTCATGGTTGACCAATTGCCGCACATGTTGAGCCAAGTTGACGAGCAGCAGCGACGGGTGTCTGAGCGTACCCGCCACAACCTTGACACGTTGACGTCTTTGGTGTGCGCCAGCTCTAGCGGTGTGATGGACGTTTACCCACCCGAGGGTGGCTGGTCAGCGCTAATACGTTTCCCCGCCACGATTGACGAGGACGGTTTAGTGCTTGAGCTAATTAACCACCATGGAATTACCGTCCAGCCTGGCTATTTCTTCGACCTGCCAACCCCCGGTTTTCTCAGTGTCTCACTGCTCCTAGACCCAAAGGTTTTCGCCGATGCCGTCACTCAACTAGTTAAGACCGTTGACGCGCTGGCCGGTTGAGGTGTGGTGCGGTGTTTGATGATTCGGTTGCACAGTGGGATGGGGGCGTAGCCGAATTAGACCTAAAGCCCTAATAATCCTATGGGTGCTACCTGTACTCCGTCCGGGCGAGTAAGGCTGTAGGCGTCTGACGCTGTCAACACAAGCCGGAAACTGGGTGACGGCATGCGCTCAGTGTCTAAGCGGGAAGCTAATTTGTTTAGAGAATTAGCGCCCTCACTGATCAAAGTTTCGCCGCCTAGTTTGGCCTCGATGAGTCCGTAGCGTCCGTCTCGCAAAACGACAACAGCGTCGCACTCAAGCCCAGAGCTGTCACGGAAATGGTAAACTTGGCCATCCAGTCCGGCGGCCAAGGCGCGTAAATCTCGGATACACAAAGATTCAAACAACAATCCAAAAGTATTTAGGTCACTAAGCAAACTGCCGACTCCCGCCCCGAGCGCTGCTGCGGCTAACGAAGGGTCGGTGAAATGTTTGACTGGAGAGGTTCGGATAGCAGTCTTGGAACGCAGATTTGGATTCCAAGCTGGCAATTCTTCTACCACGAACAGTTGTTGAAGTGTGGATAGGTAATCTCTAGCCGTCGTTTCGGAAATATCTGCGTCTTTAGCGAGATTAATCAGCGGAGTGGCCGTGGCGACACTACGCGCGTAACTGCGTAGAAATGCTCGAACCTTGGCAGGGTTTCGGGTGCTTTCACCGCTAGTTGGCATGTCTTGTTCTACCAAAGAGTCCACGTAGTTTGTTGCTTGCTGGCGCCCAACGTCTTGTTCGGCGCGTGCCGCACTGGGCCAGCCGCCTCTGCACAACAGCCCAGCGATGTCTTCTAGTGAATAGTCGTTGCGGAGCACTGGCATCGTACTGCCATCGAATAGATTCCGTAACGAAATCACGTCTTTCGGGCACTCAGATTCATACAGGCTCATCGTTCGCATACGCATTCGGGCAATGCGACCCGTTCCTGAGTGCAGAAGCTGCGTAATATCAACGGGTGTTGTCGAGCCCGTCAAAATAAATTGCCCCGTGTTTTGGCGTTGGTCAACCTCAAAGCGGACGGCATCCCATAATTTTGGTGCCACCTGCCATTCATCAATTAGTCGTGGAGTGCGACCAGCCAGTAATGCGCCTGGATTCAGCTCGGATACTAGACGGTTTTGTTCCAGGTCACGCGGGTTTGCCAAATACAGTACGCTGCCCGAATGTTGCAGAGCCGTAGTGGTCTTACCGCACCATTTCGGACCCTCAATAAGCACAGCCCCACTAGCCCGCAGTTGAGCCAGTAATACGTCGTCATAAACCCTCTTTAGGTACTCCACGCGCTAACTCTATAGCTCTATTGGTGGATTTGTAGGATTTTCACTGATGGATTTGTGGAGTTTTCGCTGGTGGATTTGTGGGATTCGCTGTGTCGTTGCCGCCGATGAGCACCAAATTGCTCGGAAAAAAATAGCAGAGTCAGCCGCAACTTTGAATAGTTTTCTATAACCCCTAGTCAAAAGCATGTTCATTGGTGCGCGAGAGAGGAGTTGAACCTCCACGCCCTAAACGGGCACTGGCACCTGAAGCCAGCGCGTCTGCCATTCCGCCACTCGCGCATGTCACCGTGGACAACTCAGTTAAAGTAACACAAGCTAGCCTGGTTTGGAAATTACGCGACCTGAAAGTCTGCACGAATGGCTAGGCGTCCTTAGCGCGCCAGTTAGTACATCCAAGGCATATGTCCGCACAATCGTTAATCTATTCGCCCGAATCTGAGCACCTTAAGAGCCAATTCCCCCGTCTCGTCGCTGGCGTCAAGATCCACTTCGGCTGAAATTTGCCAGTCATGGTTCCCGTCAGGGTCGTCAATAATCTGTCTGACTTTCCACAGCCGGGCGTCCGGATTCTCAATGATAAAGAATTGCGGCCCGCGCGCCTCAGCATCAGTAGCTATCTCGTCATGTTCATCCCAATAATCGCCTAAAGCGTTGTCCCAATCATCAATAGTCCAGGCGCTATCTTCGCCGTCCAGCTCGGCTAGCGCTTCAACGTCATCCTCGGCAGCCAACAACACCCGCCTAAACAAGGCATTACGCACCAGCACTTTGAAAGCACGCACACTGGCTGTCATAGTCGCGCTTTCACGCTGCTGCCGGACGGTTTCCTCCCAACCTGTCGGGTCAGCCATCGCCTCCCACTCATCCACCAAGGACGAATCAGTCTGCTTGACCACTTCGCCGAGCCATTCAATCAACTCTTCCAACTCGTCCGTTAATGCGCCCGGCGGCACAGTCTGACGCAACGCCCGCCAGGCGTCCGTCAAATATCTCAGCACCACGCCCTCCGAGCGCGTCACCTTATAGAAAGCGACAAACTGCGCGAAAGTCATTGCCCGCTCATACATGTCACGGACGATAGATTTAGGGCTTAACGGCTGAGCCCCTAACCAAGGCTGCCTAGCCAAAATCGGAGTCAAAGCCTCGGACAAAACCTCAGCAAGCGGCTCGGGCCAAGTTATCTCTTGAACCATCTGCTGGCGATCAAGATAGTCGTAGCCCTCGGCTTTCAACCGAGCAACGGCTTCACCGCGCGCTTTAGATTCTTGGGCATAAAGCAGTGGGCGAGGATCCTCCAAAGTCGCCTCAATCACCGACACCACGTCCAACGCATAGGTGCTGGACTCAGGATCCAGAGTGTCGATGAAGTTCAAAGCGAAAGTGCTCAACGGTTGGTTGAGTGCGAAATCCTCTTGTAAATCAGGGGCTAGGTCATAAATGCGTCCGCCTGGGGTCGGCTCCGCGCGTCGGACGACCACCTCCTCACGAACTAGAGAACGCCCTAACTGGGCTGCTCGACGCAGCAGCCTGCGCCTGACCTGCCTAGAATCAGTGGAGGCGTCAACCATATTTATTACCGCTTCGCCAGTGTCCTGATCGCGATAGAGCAGATTAATCAGCATGGACTCGCTAATTTGCAGCCTGCCATAGAGGGTTTCCGGAACAGAATTAACCAACTTGTCGAAAGTAGCTTCCGTGTAGTTTATGAAACCCTCTGGGGGCTTGGATTTCCGTACCGACTTCAATTTCTTCGGGTCATCAGCAAATTTCTTGCGGATACGCTCATTCTCAATCTGGTGACTAGGGGCTTGAGCAACAACGTAACCCACCGGGTCGAAACCAGGACGCCCAGCGCGCCCAGCAATCTGGTGAAACTCGCGGCTGCGCAGCACTCGCTGGCGCCGTCCATCAAATTTAGATAATTGCGTGAAAACTACCGTACGAATAGGCACATTAACACCCACGCCAAGGGTGTCAGTGCCGCAAATAACCTTCAAAAGACCTTGCTGGGCGAGGGTTTCGACTAGCCGACGATACTTTGGTAATAGCCCTGCATGATGGACTCCGACACCACCTAGCAGTAGCTGGCGAAGAGTCTTGCCGAACCCAGGAGCAAACCTAAAACCTTGCAGAGCCTGGGCAATATCGCGGCGTTGCTGAGTAGTCAACAACTTTGCGGCTTTAAGATTTCCGGCTGCCTCAGTAGCTGCCGCTTGACTAGGGTGAACAAGATAAATCGGAGCCTGGTCGCTAGAGATGAGCTCGGCTAATTTGTCGTCCAAACCAGTCATTGACCACTCATAAACCAAGGGCACGGGGCGGGTAACCCCAGCGATAACGTCCGTTTGGCGGCCAGTAAATTCAGATAATTTCTTCGATAGCTGACTGACATCACCTAAAGTGGCGCTCATTATCAAAAACTGAGCTTGTGGCAGCTCACTTAAGCCAACCTGCCAAGCCCAACCTCTATCTGGGTCGGCGATGAAATGAAACTCATCCATAACAACGCAGTCAATATCTGCCTTAGAACCTTCCCGCAAGGCAATATTCGCCAAAATTTCGGCTGTGCAACAGATAATTGGGGCGTCTGGATTGACGGAGGCATCTCCGGTAACCATGCCGACAATATCCGCGCCGAAATCGTCACACCAGCCAAAAAACTTTTCCGACACCAGAGCTTTTATTGGCGCTGTGTAATAGACCCTGCCACGCTTTGCCAGTGTCGCAACCATGGCAGCTGTCGCAATCAGCGATTTACCTGAGCCTGTGGGGGTGGTGATGACGGTGTTTTCGCCCATCAATGTAGCCAGTAGCGCATCGGCCTGGTGCTGATAAAGCGGAGTGCCATTGGACGCCGCCCAAACGCTGAATGCTTCGAAAACCGCGTCCGCGCTCGGACGCGACCCAAGCTCGTCCAGTAGCTTAGCTAGCGGGGCAGTCTGTTCAGCAACCATGCCCCCATGATTGCAGGTGGGTGCGACAATTTCACTAAGAGCTAAGTCAGCTAGCTAGTCACTTGCCGGAAAACTAATTCAGGGGTGTAGGTAACTAGCCTTGCACCCCTGAAATCATTTGCGGTATTCGAGCTATTTAGCTTTTCTCCTATGCGCTGCAATAGCTGCGCCAATCGCTAATCCCAGCCCTGCCGGCAGCGGCCAAGCCGAATCGCCTCCGCTCTTAGGCAGTTTCGGTTTACGAACTTTCGGGAGTGGCAATTCATTAGTGACGACACCAGCTAGCCAGGTTTCAGGGGGCTGCTTATTTGGATCCAATGTTGGACGCTCAGGCAACTTGCCACCTTCCTGTTGAACTACCTGCCAAGGCTTCAACTTGAGAGTCTTGATGACTTCACCATTATCGTTTAACTCTTGGACGCCGTAATAGTAGAAGTTGCCGTTATCGTCCTTAATCGGCAGGTCGTTGAAAGTCTTACGCCAGTTCTCTTCAGGTTTGTCAGAAGGGCTGAGCGTAAAATCTTCCACCTGCTGAATGGTGTCAGCCTTTTCTGGCAGAGTGAAATCCTCGTCAATGCTGCGAATAAACCGCATCTTTAGCTCTTTAACCGGAATATCACTTGCTTTAGCAGCTTGATCAGCTTTCTGTCGCTCGCCTGTTTTCGCCTGGTCGTCTTGGTTCTTGTCAGTGTAGACCCAAGCCTTCTCGACAGTTGCCTGAGCAGTGCCCCAATCGCCGAAGATTACGCCACCATTGGTGCCGATACCGCCACCACGCGGAGCGGAGTTGCCCTGGATAAGCAATTTGGCGTTGGCTAGAGCATTCCCTTTAGCCTCATCCGAGGTAACCGCTTGAAATCCCTCATCATTGATGCTCATATATTTCAATGGCAGCGGCTTTGGCCGCTCATTTTCTGGTTTGTTTAAGGACGCTGGGTCGAAACGCTCGTCGCGACTGTCAAAGTAATAATTGACTCGTCCACCACCCAACATGTAGTCAGACACCCAGATGGGTGCTGAGCCGCTTGCGCCAAGATTGGTGTGGGCAAGGTCGTTCCCGAAACTATCGGCAGTATTGTCAAATACTGCGCCACCGTTATGCATCCGAATCTCAATAGAGCCAGTTGGGCATGACCAGATGCCGCCGCCCATAGATTCGATATTATTTGCGGTCGCCTTATTCTCTGTCACAACGACATCGTGCAAATGAAGGTTGTAAGACACGGTTGCTACGTAAATGCCGCCGCCTTGATCATGGGAGGTGTTGTTAAGTATCTGGCCAGCATTGATCTCAACCTGATTAGAAACCACGTTAACTCCGCCGCCGGTGCGGTAGGCCTCATTATTCGAGATGGTGCCGCCATTGAAAATAAACGCAGCGGGGGAGAGCTTGCCCCACTCTTCCTTGGTGAGTCCCCACTTTTTACCTAATCCATCGATCTCTTGGTAGGTCTGGTCTGCGCCCCACACATATAGATCAAGGGTGCCGATGCCTCCGCCGTTTCCTTGAGTGAAATTGGAATCAATGGTGCCACCATTCATCTCGATTACGGCATTACCGAAAGCGAAGGCGCCGCCACCCGAGAAGTAAGCGCTATTGTCGTGAATATTCCCACCGTTAATGGTGATGTAGTTGCGGGTTTCCAAGGCTCTTTGGGGGTCAGTAGCTGAGGCTTTATCGGTGTTAAATTCGTATCCCAGCAAGCCTCCGGTCCAACCTTTATTTCCAAAGATTTCCCCGCCGTTTATAGTGGCTGAGCCGCCACCATAAACGCCAATACCGCCAACTTCGCCATAAGCTCCATGCGCATATTCGGTTTCGCCGTTGCTTACTTCACCGCCATTCATAATGAATTGAGCGCCATCTGATACTGCGATATTTGCTGCACCCGATTGTGTGCTTGTGGCTTGGCCAAGCCTACGTTTATTGTCGGTAACCGCACCGCCATTAAGGACGAACTTAGCGTCTTTACCGTTAACGGTGATAGCGCCATAGCGCATGCCATAGCCATCGCGCACACCCTCGTAGGTGCCGCCGTTAATGGTCAGCGTGCCTTTTGTATAAATTAGTTCCCCACCGCCGGGAACCCACTGACCCCGGCTTCTCATATAAAACTTTCCGCCCTGTCCGTTATTGCCCAAGGTCAGTGAGGCGCCCTTTTCTATATGCACCATGGTGCCAGTGAAGCCATCCTCACGTACCAGGCCACCCTCTGAGGAGTCAGCTCCCCAAGGGGCGATACCGTTGACTAACTCGATATCGGCGCCGGTAGGAATGACCACAGTGGAGGTAATTACAGTGTCCAACATTCCGCTCACCACGATACGAGTGGGGTTGGTGCCGGCATCCGCGATCAATTGACGAAGTGTTGCCTCGTCGCAACTGGTGCCACACTCGACGATGGTTCGGCTGGCTGGGTCTGCCTTGGCAATACTTCCCATTGGAAGTAGTAACCCTGCAACAGCAATTAATACGGCAACAAATAGCGTCGCCCCTTTTCCAATAAAACCCCAATTGGTGCCGGTCTTCATACCTAGTCCCTCAAAAATTTGTACTTGTAACGCCGACTATAACGGAAAGCACCATATTGGCGCCTGACAGCTAATCTTGGGTGGGTAAGAAAGCGGGGCTAAGACTTTGTTTTAGACTTTCTTCTGGATTTTAGATCTGCAGTACCTTGGCTAGTAATCGGCAACATAGGCTTTTTGACCTGTCTTGCTGGTTATGCATTACCCTCCTGTAGGGGCAGTGAACTTCCTGAGAAACTGAGTGTTTCTAAGAAAAGTTGCATATTTTTTGGCTTTTTCTCAGGAATCTTTATAAGATTGACTTCGTTAGCAACCAATTGCCTACAAATTTTAGTGAGCAGGAGTTCGAATAGTGGCTGCACGTCGCGCATTACTAGAGGGTGAGCTGAGTAATTTCAGTATCGACCTCAGCAAGGTGCCCGCTAGGGCCGCCCGTCGAGCGTTAATCGACGAGACTGTCCTTGAGGTCTGTGGGACGAAGGCCACTAGAGCCATCGACTCTGCTATCTCTCCCAGTGAGAGCACCAGCATTGATAACCTGCGACTGACATTCGATAAGAAGGCTGCCCCGCGCAATCTGCGTGGACGTAAATCCATGTTGGCAACCGTTGCCACCATGGCTGCTGCTGCGGTCTTCATCGTCCCAGGAGCGCTTTCGATTTCTAACGCGACTGAAGCTCCCGCCCCGGTAGTAGAGCGTCAAGACAATCAAGTTTCGCGTGACTTTCAGCGCGCTGCACTGGCTGCTCCGGTGGCTCAGAATGCTGTAGATAGTGACGAAGCAATTCAGGTTCGCGCCGCTGCTGGCCTCGTCAAAAAGGCAGAGGCTGACGCTAAAGCAGCAGCCGAAGCCGAGGAAGCTCGCAAAGCCGCCGAGGCAGCTGAAGTCGAAGCCGAGGCGGCCGCTGCTGCAGCTAGAGAGGCTGAAGCTCAAAACAATGCGGCAAACGCCAACGCGACTGCCGCGGCTATCCCGAATTACGTTACTCCGGAAGCCAGCGGCGCTGCCGGGGCTGCTCTCGCCTATGCGCTTGCCCAGATTGGCAAACCCTATTCTTGGGGTTCTGCTGGCCCGAACGCCTTCGACTGCTCTGGTCTGATGGTGGCGGCTTACGGTGCGGCCGGTATTAGTCTGCCGCGCACTTCTGGCGCCATGATGTCCGTTGGTTCCCCGGTTTCGCGCGCTGATCTGCAGCCGGGTGACTTGGTAGTTACCTACGGTGGTGGCCACGTAGCTATGTATATCGGCAACGGTCAGGTTGTTAATGCCTTGAACTATTCGGCCGGTGTGACGATTTCTAATGTAGACATGGGCGGCATCGTTGCGATGCGCCGCGTCGGCTAAATAAAGCACTTCATCAAGCAGGTGCCAGCGATTTGCTGGCACCTGCTTGTGCAATATCTGGCAGTCAGCCATTTTTGTCGTCGTAGGCGGCTAGTCTGAGCCTATGCAGACTCCAGTAGATCCGACTACCACCTCCGCCTGGGGCGACCTAGCCCGCACTGCGGAGAGTTTCTATGTTGATTTCCGTAAATGGTTCGACGAAGACCCAGATCGCGCCCAGCGTTTTACTAGAGTTGGCGCTGATCTTTTCGTTGACTTGTCCAAGAACTATCTAACTGATGACGTGCTAAACATGCTCGTTAGGCTAGCTGAAGAGGTTGGGCTAGAGAGTCGTCGTGACGCCATGTTCAACGGCGAGGTAATAAACACCACCGAGAAACGTTCCGTACTGCACACAGCGCTGCGCCGCCCACAGGGTGACGAGCTAATCGTTGACGGTGTGAACGTTGTTGATCAAGTTCACGACACCCTTGACCGGATGTATGAATTTGCTGAAAAAGTGCGTTCTGGGCAGTGGAAAGGTGTCACTGACAAGCCAATTCGTACCATCATAAATATCGGTATCGGCGGCTCCGACCTTGGGCCAGTAATGGTTTACGAGGCGTTAAAGCCATATAAGAAAGACGGTTTGGACTGCCGATTCATCTCCAACATTGATCCAGCAGACATGTTCGAGAAAACCTGCGATGTTGACCCTGAAACCACGCTATTCATCATCGCGTCAAAGACTTTCACCACCCTAGAGACTATGACCAACGCCAGAATGGCGAAGAACTGGTTGATAAACGCGCTAACTTCCGTGGGAGCAATAGACAACAGCAAACAACAGCGAGCTGAGGCTGTGGCCAGGCATTTCGTCGCTGTGTCTACCGCTCTTGATTTAGTCGAAGAGTTTGGTATCAAACGCGAGAATGCGTTCGGTTTCTGGGATTGGGTCGGTGGACGTTACTCAGTTGACTCCGCTGTCGGCCTAGCGAATGTGCTAGCTATCGGCAAAGAAAACTTCCAAGATTTCCTGGCCGGTTTTCACGCTATGGACGAGCATTTCCGCACTGCGCCGCTCGACCAAAATGTGCCCGCACTCATGGGGTTATTGAACGTTTGGTACAACAATTTCTTTGATGCCCAAACACATGCTGTGTTGCCCTACGCTCAATATCTGCACCGCTTCGCGGCCTACCTGCAGCAGTTGACTATGGAATCAAATGGCAAGCGGGTGCGTTGGGATTCCTCGGATGTCACCACCCAGACTGGTGAAGTTTTCTGGGGTGAGCCAGGCACCAACGGTCAGCACGCTTTCTACCAGTTGATTCACCAAGGCACGAAGGTTATTCCGGCAGATTTCATCGCCGTTGCCACTCCCGCACACGCACTGAAAGAGTCTGGAACTGACGTTCACAGTCTTTTCTTGTCTAATTTCTTCGCCCAGACGAAGGCATTGGCTTTCGGTAAGACAGCTGACGAAGTTCGTGCTGAAGGTACGGACGAATCAATCGTTGAAGCTAGGGTCTTCCCCGGCAATAAGCCCACCACCTCGATTATGGCTCCAGAGCTTAGCCCTAAGATTCTAGGTGAGTTAATCGCTCTCTACGAGCACATCACCTTCACTGAGGGTGTGGTGTGGGGCATTAACTCCTTCGATCAGTGGGGTGTTGAGCTTGGCAAGGTTTTGGCTAAGCAGATTGCTCCTGCCGTTAACGGTGATCGTGAGGCGCTAAACAGTCAGGATGCCTCCACGCAGAATCTCGTTAGCTACTATCTGGACAACCGTAAGTAGTAACTTTAGCTGCCCTAAAACCGTTAGGCTTTAGGGCATGAGTTCTAGCCGAAGCCACCCAATTCGACGTGTTATTCGTCGGATCGTGGTGGCTTTGGTTGTTATTTCGGTAATTCTTGTTGTCGCGCCACTAGCGGTAGTTATTTTTAGCTCTAGCGGGCGGATATATAAAACGGAAGATGCGGCGCCTGATAATGATGTGGCCATGGTTATGGGAGCGGCAGTGTGGAACGGACGCCCCTCGCCCTATCTGCGCGCCCGGCTAGCGGTCGCCCTTGACCTTTATCGTGCCGGCAAGGTGAAGGTCATTATTGTTTCAGGCTCAATCAGCGATAACGAGCCAGAAACAATGCGCGCATATCTGCTCGAAAATGGCGTGAAAACATCCGATATCGTCCTTGATGAGGGTGGCAACGATTCTTATACGTCTTGCGCAGTGGCTGCAAAACGTTTCGGTGTCACTAAGTTAACGGTTATCTCTCAGGACTACCATCTGCCAAGGACGGTGTCTGCCTGTAGATTCCAAGGCATCGACGCTATCGGGGTTGGCGACACTACCCAAGCCAGAGACTTGCTCTATCGCTCCTATCAGGTGCGTGAGCTTGGCGCTAACCTGAAACTTCTATATCACGCCATTTTCGACGCGAACCTAGACGTCGGCCAACCCACCAGCGAAGTAACCGATGCACTAGCTAACCACGAAGGTTAATTTTTGCGGGCTTGAATAGCTTTCTCAAGGCGCTCAAGTTTCGCGTCCAATTCACCTTCAAAACCTGGACGGATATCAGCTTTAAGCACTAAAGACACTCGCGGGCCGAATTTACCTACTGCTTCGCAAGCCTTTTTTACGACCGTCATGCACTCATCCCAAGACCCCTCAATGGTGGTGAACATCGAGTCTGTTCGGGCAGGTAACCCGCTGGCTCTAACTACCTCAACGGCTGCCGCTACTGCAGGTGAAACCGAGCCGTCCTGGCCAGATGTGGATGGGGAAATAGAAAAAGCAACCAACATGTGACCAGTCTATGACGACGAAACTCTTGCTGGTTGCGTCGTAAGCTGTTAGCTATGCCAGAAGGACATGTGATACACGCCATCGCCAATGAAATGAATGACCACTTCGGGGGCAAAAAGGTGCGGGTTTCTTCCCCGCAAGGACGGTTCACTGACGCTGCCAGTTTGCTCGATGGCACTAAACTCGTCCACGCTCAAGGCGTTGGCAAACAGTTATTCATTGATTTCGAGGGAGCCAGCTGCGTTTGGGTTCATTTGGGGTTAATCGGTAAGTTCCGTTTTTACCCGCTGGCAGAGATCGGCTCATACGACACTTTGCGTCTGCTCATCACAGATGGCGAAGTTGGTGCAGAACTGCGCGGCCCGCAGTGGTGTCGACTCATCACCTACGATGAGCGCGATGAGCGGATAGCGAAGTCTGGCCCAGACCCGATCCGTGACGACGCAGACCCTGAGCGCGCCTGGAAAAAATTACACCGCTCATCTAAGACTGTGGGTCAAGTTTTGATGGATCAGTCGGCCTTCGCTGGAGTGGGAAATATTTATCGGGCGGAAGTGCTATTCAGGCACGGTATCGACCCACAAGTTAAAGCAAAAGATATTTCTAGAGAAGTTTTCACGTCTATGTGGAAAGACCTGGTGGCATTGATGCGCGAAGCAGTAGCAACTAAGCGTCTAGATACCGTGGATCCTGAACATTCCCCACAGGCTCAGCATCGTCCGCCGCGAGTTGACGCCCATGGGGGAGAGGTTTATGTCTATCGGCGATTAGGCCAGCCTTGCCTGGTGTGCGGTGAGCCGGTAGCTGGCGATACCTTAGCTGGACGCAACCTCTACTGGTGTCCGAAATGTCAACCAAAAGGTAGTTTGGGCAAAGTTCGGACGAGATTCGGCGCCGGGTGCGTCCCTAGTGAGGACTAAACCTTTGACATCCAGATTCGTTAACGATTAGCTAAGGGCTGCTCTCATTTGGGTGGCACTCATCGTTACTCCGAATATTGGGCCGCCAGGCTCCAGGAGGCGATTCTTAGCAAACGGCGCAACAACCGGGTCGAAGCCCATGTCATCAACTAATTCGCTGATTATTTCTGCGGCATCGGGATAGTCAGTTGCGATAGCCATTGCGCGCCTTTTTGGGTCACCCTTTTCGCGCGGGTCACAGGAGTAGTCGTGATAGCTCAAGTGGTTAATTGACTTGGCTAAATGCATTCTTGGATTCCTGGCAGCCACTATTTCGCTAGTCGCTGCCGGGCTGGCGTCGTTGCCCCAATCATTCATGGCGTCTAACACCACTCGCCCATCCAGCAGCCGGTAATTGATCTTCTCCGATTCGCTTAACGGCAAAGCCAGCATGACTATATCTGACATTCGCGCCAGCCCTGTGCAGGTGACCATTTTGGAGCCAGGAATTAGAGTGTTCAAGGTCATAGACATGGTGATTGGATCGCCAACATCATTGAAAACTACATTCCAGCCGCCTTCATGAGCTGCTTTACCTACCGCGCGACCAAGTCGTCCGGCACCGATAATGCCAAGAGTGCGAGCCACAGATTTCACCCTTTTCGGTCTGCTACCTGAATTAGAGAATAACTCGAACTTAAATTCATCTTTGACGGTGTCCAACCGCAAAATTTTCTAACGACACTTCGCGCCCGCAGCGCGCAACCAAATCAGGGTCGTGGGTGATGACTAGCATAGTGACACCGTCCAGGGCACCCATCAGATCATGCAAAAGTTGATCAGCTGTTTCATGGTCAAGGTGTTCAGTCGGCTCATCTAGGATAACTAATGAGGGTTTCGGGTCAGCCACCAGCACTCTAGCAAGAGAGACGCGTTGAGCCTCGCCCCCAGATAACGTTGCCCCATGTTCACCGACCACACGGTTTTGGTCAATCTTCAAACCAGCTAAGGCTAGACTCTCGGCGATCTGGTCTGGGGTCGCGTACTTGTTGCCTATTTTGACGTTTTCAGCCAGGGAGGTAGCAAAAATGTGCGCTTCTTGAGCTAGATAAGAAATATGGGCAGGGGCAGTGACGTTACCACCCATCGGTGGTATCAACCCCATAACGGTTGCTGCAAGAGTAGTTTTCCCTAGCCCAGATGTCCCGGTGATCGCTACCTTTTCCCCAGGGCAAATTTGCAAGTTAACGTCTGTCAGCAGCGGCTCGCCGCCTGGCCAACCGATGCTGACATTTTCTAGGGTCAAACCGGCAATTTCGGTATCGCTATCTGGGGGAACAACGCGGTCACCGACTCCGAGTGGTGGCGCGTTTAAGACGCTCAAAACCCGAATCAGTGCAGCTTTGGCGCGGGTCAACGTTTGAGCAGCCTTGGACAAATCCCCGAAAGTCTCATTCAGTGCCAAGGGCGTCAACGAGATTACTGCCAAATTGACTGGCAGCATGGTGCCATCAGCTACGGCTCGAGCGCCGATAACGATAGCCGACGCGACCGCTATGCCGGTAAAAAACATTTGAATACCGCCAGCTAACCCTTGGCTCCACGCATTGCGTCCTTCGATGCGTGTCAATTTAGCGTCGGTAGCCTCTAATCTATCCAAGGCTGCCTGATCAGCGCCGTAGGCTACTAGGTCTGGCGCGCCAACAGCTATTTCGCGCACCCGATCGCCTAATTCTCCACGTGCCGGGACGGATTCTCGATCGCTATTACGAGTTAGACGCTGAGCAAACCAAGGGACGATAATTCCCGAAATAATTGAGGTGGCCAAAAGTACAGCTGCGAAAATCGGATTGAAAATGGACAGTATCAAGCTGGTTGCTATTAATACAAAACTTGCCGAGCAGAAAGGTAAAACTACTCGCACAACAATGTCCATTATCCCTTCGACATCAGCCGTGACGCGAATCAACAAATCACCGCGTCTCTTCCCGATTAAAGTAGTTTTACTAAGCGCCTTGAAAGTGTTAGCTCGTAGCACCCCTTGCATACGTAAAGCTAAGTCGTGGCTGACGAGTCGCTCAAAATAACGCAAAACGCCACGCGAAATGCCGAAGAAGCGCACCCCAACAGCAGCGGCAGTCAGATACATGACCGGCGGATGTTCTGCTGCCCTGGAAAGTAGCCAAGCTGAAACGGCCATTAACGCCACTGATGAAGCTGTGGCGCCGATAGCTAGTGCTACGGCTGCAACGAACCGTTGCCAACCATGCTCGACATTGCCGAGTAAGTGCGTGACAAGGCTTAATACCGGATTCTTGGGGTGACTCATGCGATCACCTGCGCAGGCTCGACAGTTACGGTGTGGTCGGCGATATCAAGTAGCGCGTCGCGGTGGGTAACGATAATTGCGCCCACGCCCATATCGCGCAATGTTGATATCACCTGAGTTTCGGTTTTTTGGTCTAATCCAGCAGTTGGTTCATCCAGTACCAGCAGACGCGCGCCACCAAGCTCAATACGTAGCAAAGCTCGAGCCAAAGCAACTCTACGTCGTTCCCCAGACGATAGTCCCTCAGCATCATCACCAACGCGACGTTCTAATGACAGTCGTCTACCGCCAGCTCGATCTAAGGCACTACGTAACTGTTGCGTGGTTGCGCCTGGATAACCTATGCGCACATTATCTGCGGTAGTGCCAGCAATCATTGCCGGTTCTTGAGCTACATAGGCTAGTTGTGAGCGCCAGGAAGCCAGATCGAGGCTGGCCAGATCTAGGCCACCGACGGTTATCGTCCCCTCGGTTGGTGAAACAAATCCCATTAGCAGGGCGAGTGACGTTGATTTCCCGCCGCCGGATGGGCCGACTAAGGCAGTTACTTCGCCTGGGTTGATGGTCAAACTAAGCCGATTCAGAGATGGATTATCCGCTTGCGGATATGTCAGTGACACTTGGTCGAAGACGATTTTAGCCTCTAGCAGATCTGGGCTAGGGGTTTGCCCGCCCAAGCCCTTAGCGGCGTCGATGAAGTCGAGAGCAGCACCGGCAGCTGCCTGACCATTAGAAGAGTCATGGAATAGCGTCCCGACGTGCCGCACTGGCAAAAACACCTCGGGAGCAAGCACTAATACGAAAAGTGAAGTAGTTAAATCGACATGGCCGAAAACCACTCTAAAGCCAATTGTTACGGCGACTAACGCAACCGACAGTGTTGACAGCAGCTCTAGAACGCCGGCTGATAGGAAGGCCACTCGAAGTGTTTTCAGGGTTTCTTGACGGTTCGCGTCCTCGCTCTTCTTCAACCCAATTGATTGTGCGCCGGCGCGTCCAAAAACCTGTAGGGTCGCTAGACCGGCAACCAGGTCGGCAAAGTGATTAGCCAGCCGCGTTTGAACTTTGAAACGGCGCTTTATTTGTGCTTCGGTGCGCCACCCGATTAACGCCATAAATAGTGGAATTAATGGCAGCGTGAGGATGCAGATAATCGCTGAAGGCCAGTCCGCAATCAATATCACGATGCCAACCAACACTGGGATGATTACAGCCATCGCCAACTGTGGCAAGAATTTAGCGAAATACCCGTCTAAAGCATTCAAACCCTCACTGACCAGGGTGATTAGGGTGGCAGACGGGGTAGAAGCGTCAGCGGGACGAGCCATTCGAGCCGCCATAACGTCTCGACGAAGCTTTGACTTTACTTGCGCTGATGCGCGATGGCCAAGCCAAGAATTAAGCCAGGTTAATACTGCCCTTAAGGCGAAGACCGCCAATAAACCAATCGCGTACTTGTCTAGCCCAGGCAAAATGCCGGCTATCCCTTGTTGGCGTCGATCAAATGATTGGCCGACCGCGTTAGCTATCAGCCAAGCTTGTGCGATTACTAGAATCGCTGTTCCTATGCCGGTTAAAACGACGGCGACTAGGAAAATCCTAGTCGCCGCCGCTCTTTGCACCAGCCGTTTATCCAGTGGCGCTGCCATGAGATTTAGTCTATGCCATTGCCTTAAACGGCCTGCTTAACTGCTAGTTCTGCCGGTTCGTCAGGCATGTTGTCAACATGCAGCCTCTTGCGGAACACCCAGTAAGTCCAGGAGATATAAGCAAGAACAATCGGTACCAGGATCAGCGCAGCAAAACTCATCAAAGTTAGCGTGCGCGGCGAGCTGGCAGCAATTGTTAGATCCAAGGTGCCTTCGGCGCCAGAAATGAAGCCGAGAGTGCCATACATCTTCACGAAAATGGAGATGAATAGCGTGGCAATGCTAAGACCCGTCAGAATGAATGCCAGGCCGTCACGGTTTGCTTTGTGCAGCAGCATCGAGGCGATCAAGCAGACCACAGAAACGATGCCAACAGCCCAGCAAACGATGGTGCCCCAGCCCTCAATCCAAGCGTTGTTAGAAGCCGGATAGAAGATATTTCCAGCAACTACGAATAGGGCAAGCAGTAGAACAGCTACCCAGCCGACCTTAGCGATATAACCTTGCGCCTTTTCGTAGACGGAACCAGCCGTCTTTAGGGATAGGAACATGGCGCCGTGATAGGTGCAGAGCACCACCAACATGACCCCGCCCAGTAAGCCGAACGGTGAGAACAGGCTCAACAGTGACTGAGTCATGTGCGGCGGGTCGCCAGCAACCGGCATGCCAATCCAGAAGTTAGCGAAGCCAACGCCAAAGACCAGCGCGACGATTAGCGAACCGATAGTGCCACACCAATCGAAGGTGTCACGCCAGCGATCGTCAGGCATGATGGCGCGGTACTCAAATGAAATACCACGAATAATCAGGCCCATTAGGACGAGGAATAGCGGAATGTAGAGGCCAGAGAACAGTGAGGCGTACCAGCCGGGGAAAGCGGCGAATGTAGCGCCACCAGCGGTCAGTAACCAAACCTCGTTACCGTCCCATGTCGGCCCAATAGAGTTAATCATCACTCGGCGCTCGCGTGGGTCTTTGCCCAGAATCGGGTAAAGCATGGCCACGCCGAAGTCGAACCCTTCAAGGAAGAAGAAGCCGATCCAAAGAACAGCGACGAGGATAAACCAAAGAATCATCAAGAATGTAGGTTCCATGACAGTATCTCCGATCAGTATGCGAAGGCCAGAGGCTCTTCGTTGTCGGGATTCAGTTTCTGCTCAGACGCATCTGGCAGACCCTTGCCGATCAAGTAGAAGAAGCACTTTAGGACGATCACAGCAACAATTGCGTAAACCAAGGTGTAGAGAATGGTGCTGAATAGTACGGCACCAGCCCCAACATTTGGTGACACAGCAGCGGCAGTGGGTAACACGCCGTTGACAATCCAGGGTTGACGACCCATTTCAGTAAGTATCCAACCGAAAGAGGCGGCCAGCATGGGCAAGAATGGGGTAGCTACCATCGCAACACCCCACAGTTTATTCGTCGGCACTTCACGCTCACCGCGCAGCGCGATTAATGCCCATAGCGAAACCAAAATGCCGAGCCCGCCAAAGCCCATCATGGCTCTGAAGCTCCAATAGTTGACCATCACATTCGGGACGGGATCCACGGTTGTGGTGTCCAGTGCATCGGCGTAGGTTTCCTGCAACTCATTGCGAGTTTCATCAGCCGCTTGATAGCCAGATTCCTTGAATTCGGCGGTCAAATCGGTGATGCCTTTAACCTCGGCGTTCGGGTTGTTATGAGCCATAAAGGACAGCACGCCGGGAACGTCTAGGCTGAATACTTCTTTAACCTCAGTAACACCATTAACACGATCTTGGGTGTAGATACCGATGATCGAGAATGGAGCGTGGGTTGAGGTGTTGATTAGACCTTCTGAGGCTGCCGTCTTCATGGGCTGCAATTGTGCAGTGACTTGAGCTTTGAAGTGGCCGGAAAGAACGGTAACGATTGAGGCCACGAGCACTACCCAAGCGCCCATCTTGGCTGTACGACGCCATACGCCGTATTCGGGGTTCAGCTCTGCACGCTCAACCTTCGACTCGCGATGTGCTTTCAAGAACTTGGCCATCTTCCAACCGGAAATGCCTAGGAGAATGCCGCCAGACGATACGAACGCCCCGCCGACTACGTGCGGGAAGGTGGTCAACATAACAGGGTTGGTAACCAACGCCATGAAATCAGTCAGCTCAGCGCGACCAGTTTCTGGGTTGAAGGTGGCGCCCACCGGGTTCTGCATCCAGGAGTTAGCAGCCAGAATCCAGATAGCTGAAATGGAGGAGCCAATTGCTGTCAGATACATCATCGTGTTGTGGGTCTTAGCCGAGAACTTGTCCCAACCGAAAATCCACAAACCGATGAAGGTTGACTCTAGGAAGAAAGCGATCAAGGCTTCGAGTGCTAACGGAGCCCCGAAGATGTCGCCAACGAATCGGGAGTATTCTGACCAGTTCATGCCGAACTGGAACTCCTGAACGATGCCCGTTACTACGCCAGCAGCGAAGTTAACGAGGAACAACTTGCCGAAAAATTTTGTTAGCCGCAGCCACTCCACGTCTTTGGTGCGCACCCATTTGGTTTCCAAGACTGCTACCAGCCATGTCATACCAATTGTGATGGGCACAAAGAGGAAGTGGTAGACAGTGGTTATACCAAACTGCCACCGGGCGATGACTTGTGCATCCATGGGTTAAACGCTACACCCAAAAGATGATTCTTGCCATGGCGAATCATACTCTAGGGGGATATGTGGACTGTGCAGGGGGTGGGGTTTTACTGTTTCGTCTAATACCGCAGCTAAATGTTTCCCCTGATTGGCGTTTACTCCATTTGCCTAACGGTGTTAGATTATCGGTAGTTATAAACACTCCAATAAAGGGGGAGACCTTGACGACTTCGGTTAATGCCCGATCATTTAGCCCAGCACGAGATATTGCTCTAATTGCTGTCTTTGCGGCCGTCACCGCAGTTTTGGGGATAATTCCGCCAATTCCCGTCGGGCCAGTCCCAATCACTGCTCAATCGCTAGGGCCGATGTTGGCTGGGGCAATCCTTGGTGGACGTCGAGGCGGGCTTTCGCAGCTTTTGTTCGTTGTGCTGGTGGCTATTGGTTTGCCGCTTCTTCCGGGTGGACGTGGCAGTTTAGCAGTGTTCTTTGGTCCCACTGCGGGCTTTATCCTGGGCTGGATAGCGGTTGGCGCTCTCATCGGTTGGCTAACCTATCGTTTAGGCGCGCCCTACCGTTTCTGGGCTGGGCTGGGTATCAACATCTTATTCGGCATTGTGGTGCTCTATATATTTGGTATTACTGGAATGCTATTAGCCACCAAGATGACCCTTGGTGCTGCGCTGGTTGCTAATTTGCCATTCATTCCTGGCGACATTGCTAAGGCGGTTATTGCAGCGCTAATTGCGAAAGGCGTCCATGCTGGGATTCCGGGCTTAATGCAGGCGAAATAGTTGATTATCGATATAAGCCATGTCTCGCACACCTATGAGACTGGTAACAGAAGAGTCCTTGACGATATTTGTGTGAGGCTGACTGAACGTCGCATCGGTATCGTCGGCGCCAATGGCTCTGGTAAGTCAACCCTCGCAAGACTCCTAAATGGGCTTATTGTGCCTAGTCAGGGCGCTGTTGTGGTAGATGGATTCAGCACTGCGACCCAAGCAGGTAAGGTGCGCAAGCAGGTCGGTTTCTTATTTGCTGACCCTGATTCGCAGATTGTGATGCCTACAGTTGGTGAGGATGTTGCCTTTGGGCTACGCAAAATGAAACTGTCTAAAGCAGAGAAAGCTGAGCGAGTGCATCAGATACTGACGCACTTTCATTTGGACACTCACGCTGACCACCCAGCTCATCTGCTTTCTGGCGGGCAGAAACAACTGTTGGCGTTAGCCTCCGTTATGGTGACCGAGCCAAAGTTGATTGTCATGGACGAGCCAACCACGCTGTTGGATTTGCGTAATGCTGCAAAGATTCGTCGTGTTATCGCCGGGCTTGATCAGCAAGTCGTTTTGGTTACCCACCAGTTAGATCAGTTAAGCGATTTTGATCGAGTGTTAGTGATCGATTCTGGACGCATTGTCGCGGATGACAAACCTGCCAAAGCATTGTCGTACTATCGCGATTTGATGGCCGAACAATTAGCTGAAGATGAGGCTCAATGGTTAGCGGGCTAGGGCTTTATCAGCCGGGTAATAGTGTATTTCACCGGCTTCCAGCGGGTGCGAAATTGGCTGGCCTATTGGTATTAGCGGTGGCAACAGTAGGGATTTCAAAAATTTGGTGGTTGCCGCTGATCGGGTGCTTATTTGTGCTGGCCTGCTACCGCTTTGGAGGTTTTAGTGTGGGAGAAGCCATCAAACAAGTCCGCCCGATGGCTTTCATTTTGGCGTTCATGATGGTTGCGAATAGCATCGCATTCGGTTGGCAACAAGCCTTGGGTATCGTAGCCATGATCGTGATGCTGATGGCCAGTGCAGCTTTGGTGACTTTAACCACCCGTACTAGCGACTTGATGGCGGTAGTGGTTAAGATCTGTCGCCCCTTGCGTCGTTTCGGTGTAGACCCAGACCGGGTTGGATTGGCGTTGACCTTAGGTATTCGTTGTGTCCCATTAGTTGCGGGGCTAGCCCGTGGGGTTCGGGAAGCGCAATTAGCGCGCGGCAACCAGAAAAGCTGGCGCGCTTTTGCGGTACCGCTATTAATCAGTGCGATTCGTGATGCGCAGCGCCTAGGTGACGCATTGGTCGCTAGGGGAGTAGACGACGATTAGGTTAATTAGTTGGGCTGATGGTTAACGTAACTGTCACGTCAACCGGTGAACCTAATCGGCGAAGCCTAAGCGCTATCTGGTCGCCAGGGTCGTGACGGGAAAGAATTTGCAACAATTCTTTAGCGGTGCTGATTTCCTCGTCGTCGATAGCCATAATCAAATCTCCAGGTTGGACGCCCGCCTGAGCGGCTGGCCCCGACGCAATGACGCTGGAAACTGCCGGAACATCCTCGCCGCTGATGGTTATTCCCAAAAAAGCGGGTGGGCCGATTCTTATCTCATCACTTTGAGTGCCGGCCAAAACTTGATCCACAACTTGGCGCACCCGAGATATCGGTATGGCATAGGACTGCGATGAGCTAGTTATCCGCTCGCTACCGGCTGTTGTCATAGCAATAACCTGATTTTCGCGGTTAAAGGTTGGGCCGCCAGAATATCCGGGCACGGCACCAGTTGTCATAGCGTACATATTTACTAGGTCGTCTTCACCGAATCCGCCGTAGCTGGATGCCACGCGCACCGTCTCGTCTAAGCTCGCGATATATCCGCTACTAGCGCGTAACACCCCGCCACCCCGCGCATTGCCGACAGAGACAATCTCGTCTCCGACGAATGGTTGTCTATTAGCTATCTCGATAGGGGTTAACCCGCTGGCGGTTACCAGCTGTAATACCGCAATATCTAAAGTTTGCGAATATCCGAGTACTTCAGCGTCATAAGTTTCACCTTCAACGCTTAGCCGAACACTCAAATCTTTCGTGTGCTGGACGACATGGTAATTCGTCACTACTACGCCGTCTTCGCGGAGCACCAGTCCGGTGCCGGACGAGATGGTGTTGTCGGTATTGCCAGTCACAAACCCAACCCCGATACGCATTTGATCGCTGACGGCGATTGCGTGACTGCTCGTGTCGTCTGGTAGCTGCGGTGGCAACTGCTGTGCAGGGTAATTACCTGAGCGGAATGTTTTAGCCTGCGGGCCGAAAACGAGGTAACAGCTGCCGGCTGTCATCGCCAAAACAATCAAGACGATTAGCAGCGAGCGAATTAGTCGGGCAGGACGCGAACTTCTCTTGGGTTCAGGCGGAGGAGGAAAAATGAGATCCTCGTCAAGGCTCACCCATTGTCGGCCAGGCGCATAAATTGGCGCAATAAAATCAGGCTCCACACAATCACCTGGGTTAGGTGGTAGTGCGGAGCCTGAAGTCATGACCCAATTCTATGGGTTATGACAGATGTACTTGACGCCCGATAGTGCCAATCAAGCTATTTCGGTAATCGCCACTTTGAGCATGCGTCAGATCATGTTCTGCCAAGTCAAGTTTGGCTTGCAGATTAATTCTGGTAGCTGCGCGCTCATTACTGGCATTACTCAAGAAATCGCGCATCCTGTCAACGCCATCGCTTAGCCGACTTATTTCGTAGCTTTGTTTAGCGTCTAAACGGGCGCGGTACCAATCAGTAGCAAGCACATTCTTGCGCTCAAAGAGGCTGCGGAATTCTGGGCTAGACAGTTTCCAGCCCTCAGCAGTTTCGCCATTTGCCATTATCTCCAACAAGCCTTTAAGCGGTGGACAAGCCAATTTAATGGTGTCGTCAGCGAAGTACTGTTGTGCTACCCGCTTGTGGGTTTTGACAATAACGTCCATCGATGTGGCGAAAGTAGCCTCATCTTGTAATTCAGGACGCAGCATTTCTTCAGTAAATACGACATTTGGATGTAAAAAGATTCGGCCAAAGAATTTTGTGGCGAACTTCATCGTCATGCGGTACCCCAGGCGGCTAGCGTAAACCGGTTTGCCATCATATTCGTAGTCCTGCAACGGCTCTAAGAATCCGCCTTCGATAAGGGTGTGAGCGTCACGCTCTTCAGGACGCATCCTTGAGAACAGCTCTGGCACCAACATCGAAATGTCGTGGGCGACCTTAACCTGCGGGCCGATATATCCGGCGGAGCTAAGCCAGCCATCGTATCCGGTCAGGATATAGCTGAGCAGGCTGTTATTCAGGTCTATGACATAGGGCATAGCGTTGAATGGTGCCTTGGTGAGTGCGCCCTCAGAGCCAGCCCCAGTAGTGGATGGGGATTTGCCGGTCATCGAGGCGATGAACTCCATAAATAATTCAGGCAATTCCATATAGTGCAGCGGGTTATAGACGCATAATGGCGGTATCCCAGGCTCAGCCGGGTTATTGCGCCGCCCAGCAGCTACCACGTCAACAGGCATGGGAGCGATACCATCAACCGAACGTTGACGCACCAGACGCGAAGCCAACTCAGCTGCAGCAGTTGCTCGAGGGTTGGCGTCGTCTGGACGGGTTTGTAAATAGCGCGGATTCTTTGAACGAGCGCCATTAACGATTCGCGACCGGTCCGAGCACGTCCAAAATTGTGGTGAAGCGTCGGGGCCAGCCTTGACCACTTGCTTAATTAGCCGCTGAATTGGCTTGGTGTATTCGCTGAATTGCTGGGGATTTTCATAAATTTCTTTAGCGTCGTCGTAGGTTAACGGCTCGAAATTAGAGATGAAAGTGCCCGGCTGCGCCAAGTCGTGCTCAGCTTGTTTGTCGTAGCCGCGCACCACGGCGTCGTCTGGACGCTGGAACAGCAAGTGTTCACAGTTTTCGACGAATTTACGCGGCAGGCCGTTCGGGTTTCCGAAACCGGGAGCTGCCGTTTCATAGACGCCAGCGACAGTGGAAGCCGTGATGTCATCCTCAGTTTGTACCTTGACGGCAGGGCTGAAATCTGGGCGTAAGCTGAATAATCTCCAAGACCCGTCATGGTCGAAACCGACGCGCAGCATATTGGCAATTACTTTTTCGCCGTCCAGCAGTAAGGAGTTGCCGGGGCGTCCGTTAATGACTGAGGCGGTGAAATGCTCTCGCCAGGCGTCTTTCCATTCAGGCTTGTAATAACGCTTAACGGTGAACAGCAACTCCTTAATGTGCGACGGAATTGAGTTCAAGAAAGCGTTGTATTCGTCATTAAAGTCGGAGCTTGGCGTCATTAATTTAATGACAGAGCCTAGTGAGCGTTCGTCCGAAAGAATCGGGCGGTGGTCTTTTCCGTTCTCTTCATCGTTCGCAAACCTATTGGTGTAGTCGCGATCTAGTAGCTCTTGGACGGCACCCAAATCTTTTTCGGTATCCGTCACATAGGCAGACCCGGACACGAAAGCGTCCAACAAAGACTTGCTGACTTCAGACTTTCCACCGCCAGATACGGTTGCTGGCTTGTGGAAATCAGTCGAAATAGGGGAGACGCCGAAAAGCTGCCATTGAGTTGCGTCTGAGTCTCGACTTTTCACATAAACCCGGTAGCCATTAGGTAAGAAATAATCTTGGCCAGCTTTTAGCTTCAACCTTTCTTCTCGCCCGGTAACGTCCTTCCAGGTAATGCTTTGATCACGCATTGAGAAAGTGGCATGGGAAGGAATCAAGATGAAATCTTCGTGCTCATTATCTTTCGCCCAGCCACCGACTTGCATGGTGAAGCGTTTCGGATCGCGTTTGACGATTTCTTGAATCGAATACTCGCTGGGGGTGTATTTGTCGTGGTATTCCTGCCCTAAGTTGTAGGCAGGGTAGACCCGGGCGCCGCCGGAATGTTCCTCCTCGGCGTTGCCCAACAAGTTTGTGGCATAAGACAGCTGGGTCTTAACTTCTTTCTTGCAGTAACCGAAATAGTTGTCTGCCAAAATCGTGACGAAAACCCCACGCTCATCGCGGATGCAAACTTTGAATGCTTTGCCGTCGTTGTAGAGGTCTGATTCTTCTTTCCAGCACTGCCCGTCGCGACGTTGACGCTCGGTTGCGTCGTCCCAATGCGGCATGCCGAGGCTCTTCTTAGTCACTTTGGTTAGGTGTGGAGCCAAGATCACGCAGCCGGTGTGTCCCGACCAGGCGGCTGGGTCAAGGGCAGCATTGTTATCGGGCAAGTCTGGGTCACCAGCGTTGCCGAAAATACCTTCGACGAAATCAAGGTTGCAAACCATGCCGCCGGGCGCGAAGAAGCGGGTTTCCATGCTCATGCGTCTCGTCGCGCCAGGTACTGCCGGAACAACTAGAGGACGCATATATAGCGAAACGAAACAGCCTTCTGGCTCTTCCTGATTGGAAACATAGGGCAGAACCATGTCCTCAGCGGGTGGCTGGAAAGCCAAATTTAGCAGCCTCGCGTAGACGTCTTTAGTTACCACAATCTTGTCATCAGGGATTGGCAGGCCGCCTTCGGTGACATGGAAAACGCCGGCGGTGGTGCGTCGATCATTCTTTGGATTGTGTAGCACGCCATTGCGCAGTCGGTAGCTCTCAACATTCTCGGCGTGAAACTCGTCGCCGTCCTTTGGTAGCGACAGTTCGCGAGCCAAGCCAGGCTGATCTAAAACGAGAGTGTGACCAGGCAGCTTGGGGTGGACGGAAGCGTCAGCCAAATACGAGTCGATGAATTGTTGGATCCTAGTATCGACGGGGGATAAGTGGTTGGCGAGTTGGCGTCCCAGCTCACGTTGACGGGCGATAAGGGGTTCTATCAGTGCTAGCTCAGCTTCGTCGCCGCCAGTTACGCGGACGCCGATCATCGCTAGACGCAGGCTAATGGATGAATGAATATTGGTTGCCATATCTCTATTGTCTCAATCTTTGGTGCCATTTGGTCAAGGGGTCGAATAGAGATAGCAAAAGTTAGCTGTAGAGACTAAACAAAGCGTTGTGTCAAACGCGCAGATAGGGTCACTGCAATGGTGCAGCGAACCCTATCTGGGCGACCGAAGAAGTGTGACGCTTCCGGCCGCAGGCACTCGACTCGTGTCTTCCGATCCGTCACCCTATCGGTGAGACGCTGCTTGGTGTTTTACCCGCATCTGCTCAGCACGATTCGAGGCGATGTTTGAACGCACTGACCATCTTGGTCTTAACTCTGTTTGGGCGCAACGGGAGATAAAAGAAATTTTTTTGACTCGGCGTGTCCCACAATGTTTCCACAAACGAAATAAATTTATTGACAGCTTTTACACAGAGTTATCCACAGAATTTGGCAACTTGTGCAACTGGTTAGACGGTTAGTTTTAGCTCTTGGACGGCTTTAACCGGCTCATGTTTGCCAGCAAAGTTCAGTCTGGCGGCTGATTTGCGGCCATAAAGCCACAACACTAATTCGCCAGGCTCGCCAATGATTTCGACGATTTCCGCGCCCGTCGAGACAACTTGTTGCGCTCCTGGTTTCGACCCGGTGCGCGTTATTACGATGCCATGTGCTGATTTAGCTAACCGTGTCTTGGCTAGGCGTTTTGCCCAGTTCCAAAGTGTTTCGTCGGCTTGAGCGCTGAGTATCCGAGGGTTCTTTGGTTCTTTACCGCGGCGCACATCTTCGTGATGGACGAAATATTCAAGTGAATTGGCGATTTCGTCGATCTTGGCGAATCTGAATATTCCTGCTGGCCCGGCAGCGAATTTATCCACTAAATCGTCGAAATCTTCACTAGCTTTAACTTCTGCCATTCTGCGTCTCGTGCGGGTCGAAAGCGGTGGGAAGAACATTCCTAAGGCCGTTAAAGGTTCGTTCTCGCGTAACCACATGTGGGTGACGAGGTCAAAAGTGTCCCAACCTGTGCACAAAGTTGGGGCGTCAGGGCCTAGGGCGTGTAACGTCTGGGCAAGGCTGGCTCGCTCTGTGGTAGCTAAACTCATGCCTCAACGGTATGCGTATGCTTCTAACTTGTCACAGTGTGGGGCTAGATTGTTTTTCAACAGGCTGTCAATTATGTCGGTATTGTGACTGGCAACTTTGATTAGGAGCGAAATGAATCTAGAAAAGGTTATTTTTGGGTTCTTCATCACCCTTGCTGCCGCATTGAACTTTGGGTTCTTCCTTGGTCCGCTGACGGATCCGACTTCGCACAATGGCGTGGAGTTGCTGGCTGCAGTGATAGTTAGCCTGATAGCTACCGTCTTAAAATTCGGTGACCGCACCCAGCTTGGTGCCGTCCATTTGGCAACGAGTTTGGTTGCTGATTTGCAGTTGATAGTTGCGGCAGGCGTTTGGGTGCTCGCTTCTCAAACTACTGCAACAGGGATTACCGAAAATGATATGTCGGTCATTGTTTCGATGTCTGGCGGTGCGCTGCTAGCTAATATCTTGTCTGTAGTTCTGTTGGTCAGCGAAATTTTGCAGTCGCGCCGATGAGTACGCTTTCATGGGATGAACGTCATTTCGGCGTTTTCTCTGATGTCTTCTTCCTAGTCATGCGGCGGATGCGGTTTCCGCTGCTGCTGATTATTGTCGCTTTTTCGTTAAGCACTGCCGGGTTTGCCTTGATACCTGGCGCTGATGAATACGGAAACCGCACTGACCCGATGTCCCCCTTCGACGCTTTTTATGTGGTTGTCTACACCGGTACAACCTTAGGTTTGGGGGAGATTCCGCAGCCATTCAGCACTGCCCAGCGAATGTGGATGGTTGTCACCGTCATTGTTACGGTCGCTAGTTGGACGTATTCACTGTTCGCAATTATCGGCATGCTCCAAGACAAGGCATTTTCAGAAACTCTGCGTTCAGCAAGATTTGCTAGACAAGTTCGAAGTATCCGCGAACCTTTCTATATCGTGTGCGGAGCCGGTGAAACTGGCGTGTTGGTAATGCAAGGCCTTGACCACTTAAATCTGCGATTTGTTGTCATCGAGAAAGAAGAGTCCAGGGTTTCGCGAATGGTCTTGGAAGAGTTCGCGGGTGAAGCACCGATGCGTTCAGCAGATGCCGCACAGCCAAGCGTGCTAGTTTCCGCAGGGTTGCTGAGCCCTTATTGCCGTGGGGTAGTGGCTCTGGCAGAAGAGGACGTGACTAACCAAGCAATTGCTGTTACTGTCCGGCTGCTCGCGCCAAAGGTTGCCGTCCTAGCTAGGATTCGGGATACCGAAACGGAAACGCACCTTGGGGTATTTGGTGGCGATTTAGTGATAAACCCGTTTGAACGTTTCAGCGGGAATCTGGCGGCGGCTATTTCGACCCCAGAACGCTATCGACTGCGTACCACCTTGACCGGGTTGCCTGGTGACCCGATCGGTCGCGTCCATCACCCGCCGCAAGGTCACTGGATTGTATGCGGTTATGGTCGGTTTGGTCGTGAGATGACTGAGAGTTTACGTGCCGCCGGCGTCACGGTAACTGTCATTGATCATCAGTTTTACCAAGAGGGTGGTGTTGATGTTGATGGTACCGGCTCCAATAGCGAGGATTTGCTTGCCGCTGGTCTTGATCATGCGGTGGGTTTGGTGGCGGCCAATGGATCCGACACCAAAAATTTAGCTATTGGTGTGACGGCTCGCTCACTACGCCACGATTTGTTCATAGTAGCTAGGCAAAATGTGCCAGCGAACGCACCATTATTTGAGGCTTTTGCCACCAATGTGGTGATGGAACCTAGCCGGATAGTTGCCCAAGAATTCTTAGCCAGAATAACCACGCCGTTGCTAAGCAGATTCTTACGCTATGTGCCGCAGCTTTCTGAGGCGAATTGTCGCCAGCTGACCGAGGTGCTGGCGAGTCTTGATGAGGGTCGCATCCCAGAAGTGTGGGATTTAATGATCTCGAATCGGCGTACCCCAGCAGTATTTGAAACTATGCAGCGTGGGCAAGCCTTTCGGGTACGTCACTTGGTGACTGACCCGCATGATAGGTCGAAAATGCTAGATGCCATGGTGCTGTTGGTCAGGCGTGGTAATTCCAATGAGCTGCTACCCGACTACGACTATGAATTGCAGTCGGGGGATCGAGTGCTAATAGCTAGCTCTCCGCACGCCATGTATGAAGCCGAGCTTGCGCTACGAAATATCAATTTCTTGCAATATATCCAAACAGGTGAGCAAAGCCAGACGGGTTGGCTATGGGGCAAACTGGTGCGCACCACAGCCAAGCGAAAGGCGCGCCCGGCTACGGGTTTTGACCTGCCTGACCTAACTGTGGATGTTGAAGAAGACCTAGCCACAGAGGATTTAGACGTCGTTGCTGACGATGAGTCTAAACCTGCCGATGAGCCAGCAGACGAAGCGGAACCAACGATTGAGCAATCTGTGGTCGAGGACGTCCCGGCCACAGATGCCCCTGAGGATAGTGACGAACCGATCAATGACTCGGACAACATCCAGCCTTCAGGGGATGACGACGATCAGGTTTCCAAGGGCGCCAATAACGAGGAAGCCGCTACTAAATAGGTTTTTTAGCTACTGAACACGCTTATATGGGGTGTAACCGGCTACCGGAGCGGTGTCTGGCGTCATTACCAGCACTTCTTGGGGTGCTAGCGTCACACGAAGCAGAGAGCGGTACATGGTTGCTTGGCGTCCAGTGAATAGATCTGTTAGTGGGCGTAAATCCATAAGTTTAGAGTCGGGTATCATCACCGATTCGGTGATTTCTTTTTCGCTCGGGTTGGCTAAGACTATGACGCTATCCTCCACCTGGTCGGTAAGTCGTTCAAAACCGAACAACTGCTCAGTTTCCAGCCAAGAAATATCGCCAATACGTAACGCGCGATGAGTTTTGCGAAGCTGAATGAGCTTGCGGAAAAACTCTAGAGTTTTATTCTCCTCATTCACCCAATCCCAACGCATAGGTGCCCGGCAGGCTGGTTCATCGCCGCCGCTCATGCCAATCTCGGAGCCGTAATAGATATTCATTGAACCTGGCAGAGTAAACATCAAGGTTGCGGCGAGTTTGCGGGCGTGCTCATCGGGCACGGTGTCTGTAATGCGAGCAGTGTCATGGTTGTCCAAATAATTCCAAGACTTTAAGAGGTGCTCGAAGTTGGCGTCTGCTATGAGTCTGGTCAACATTCTTGCTGCATGCGGCGCGGAGATCTGATGGTTGACCATGTTTATTAGGATTTCGCGCAGCGGGAAGTTAAGCACGCCGTCCAATTCGGGGAACCAATTCGCAGGATAGTTAGGCATCTCACCCAGTACGAGGGAGTTTGGTTTCTCCAAGTGGGCCGCCTGAGTGATTTTCCCTAGTAGTGTCATGCCGATTTCATATGAGACATCTAGACGCCAACCATCGACTCCGGCGCGCAGCCAAGAACGTACTACTGAGTCCGGAGCCTGCCATAGATAATCGGCAACCTGCTGATTTTCGAGCACTAATTCCGGCAAATTCTTGACGTTCGCCCATCCGCGGGCTTGGCCATCCACGATATCGAACCAAGAGCGATACGGGCTTTGCGGGTTATTTATAGCCTCTTGGAAGATCGGGCTTTGACGTCCAATATGGTTGAACACCCCATCAAGCACTAACCTCATACCATTATCGTGTAGGTCTTTGGCTAGGGCTGTTAGATCTTCTTCGGTGCCGTATTCGCGCCGCACTCCTCGGTGGTCAGTGGCGTCGTAACCGTGATTCGTCCATGCTGGGTTAATAGGGCACAGGTACAAAACGTCTGCGCCTAGATATTTCAGGTAGTCCAGACGGGAGTGGGTACTAGCCAAGTCGCCGCCAAAGAAATCTAGCTCGTGGCTCCACACTTCGTAGTCGCGAAGATAGTGACCGTGAGCGGGTAACTCATCCCATGAACGTAGTTTCTTTGGCGCTGGATAGAGATCGAGTTTGTCGTCCAAATTGGGGGAGGGAACAAACCTGTCGACAATGATTTGATAGACGAGAGCGCCGTTGCGCCAATCTTTGGCTCGGCTCTCAAATTTTCCCCACTGATTCAAGTCGTGATGATTGGCGTAACTGGGTGTTTTGATGGATTGGCTGAACCGCTCATTTTCACGGGTGAACATAGCTGGACAATATCTGGCATAAGGCTCACAAAGGTTCCGCAACGCCCTGCCAAGTTAAATTGTTGCCAACGTGAGATTGTTCGCCTTATTTGCTGCTACCTAGGGGTTGGTTTTGCAATGCTATCCGCGACCCTGTTCACCAAGTTGTTGGCTGACCGCTCATAAAGTGGCCAACAACTTGGTGCAAAGTGGCGGAGGATACGAGATTCGAACTCGTGAGGGCGTGAACCCAACCCGCTTTCCAAGCGAGCGCCATAGGCCTCTAGGCGAATCCTCCGCTGGCTAGCATAGCCGATTTATCTAGATGGGCGCCAAATAGCCATCTGCGCTATGCTTCTTTATAAGGTTCTCCGCGCGGCGGCACCTCACCTAACTCCCCCAGGGTCGGAAGGCAGCAAGGGCAAGTGGGCTCTACCGGGTGCGTGGAGAACCCCTTTTTTGTGAAAACTGTCTCAGGGTGGCTCTAAGCTGGCTTTCGTGATTGATCCCGAACTAGACCCGGAATACGATTTGCAGACCGATGAGCTGGGTGATGAGGGTTATACCCAGGAGGGGCCTGGGCTCTTCGATGCCCAAGATGAGACGCCGAAGCCAGGTCAGTCTGCTGACCCCAAAAACGAATCAGCAGGGGCAGAAACCGACGACGCCCCGCTGGCGCTCTACCGGCGCTATCGTCCTGACACATTCGCGCAGGTGATCGGTCAAGAACATGTCACTGTTCCGTTAATGCGTGCGATAGATAACAACAAGGTTCACCACGCCTACCTGTTCTCTGGTCCGCGTGGTTGCGGCAAAACTACCTCAGCCAGAATTCTTGCTCGCTGTCTCAACTGCGAAAACGGGCCAACATCAAACCCTTGCGGTCAGTGCCAGTCGTGTAAAGATTTAGCTACCGGCGGGCCAGGATCCATCGACGTTATTGAGATTGATGCGGCCTCGCATGGCGGCGTTGATGATGCACGTGACTTACGGGAGCGAGCCTTCTTTGCGCCAGTAGCTAACCGCTACAAGATTTACATTATTGACGAAGCTCACATGGTGACTCCACAAGGTTTCAACGCCTTGTTAAAGCTCGTTGAAGAACCACCTGAGCACGTCAAATTCATTTTCGCTACTACCGAACCTGACAAGGTAATTTCTACAATCCGATCGCGCACTCACCACTACCCGTTCAGGCTTGTGCCACCGAAAACTTTAACCGCCTATCTAGCCGATATTTGCGCCAAAGAAAAAGTGAAAGCGGATCAAGGCGTGCTGGCTTTGGTGGTGCGTGCCGGGGGCGGCTCTGTGCGTGACAGCTTATCCGTCCTAGATCAGCTATTGGGTGCTGCCGCTAATGATGGTGACGAGCTATCGGTTAGCTATCACCAAGCTGTCTCCCTGCTTGGCTACACCCCGGACGCGCTCTTAGACGAGATTATCGACGCGTTCGCTGCCGGGGATGGCAAAGGGGTCTTTTCAACCATTGACAAGGTAATCGAAATTGGTCAAGATCCGCGTAGATTCGGCGAGGACATGCTGCAGCGGGTTCGTGACCTGGTGATCGTTGCCCAAGTCCCGGACGCCATCGAATCGGGGCTAATCGACGTGTCGGCTGACCAAGCCGAACGGTTAAAATCCCAAGCCGCTGCGCTGGGGTCAGGCGAGCTTACTCGCGCTGGGGAGGTTATCGCCGCTGGGCTGGCCCAAATGCGTGGCACCACTGCCCCCAGACTTTTCCTCGAACTGATCTGTTCCCGCGTTTTGTTGCCAGTGGCAGATCTAGACGGACGTGGTCTGCACGCCAGACTAGACCGATTAGAAAGACGCCTGGATATGCCGGCTACTATCGAAACACCTAGTCCGGTGGCCGCAAACCGGCTAGTTGCGCCGAACACTTCTGCTGACAACACCAAGACTGTTGCTGATAATCGCCCAGCAGAGCAACCAGTTACCGTCCAGACTTCGGCTAAGCCGGCAGCTCATGGTCAGCGTTCAACTCCGCAAAAACAACGTCCCGCTGCGCAACGTCCAGCCCAACGTCCTGCCGGGCAACGCCCTGCTCAGCAGCGGCCAGCGGGGCAGCGTCCCGCCGGTCGGCCTCCGGTTGACCAACTTCGCCAGGCTCCTAGTGAGCCCAAAGATCAGGCGTTCGCTCAGCAGGAGCGTCCAGCCGAAAGCATAAAATCTGATCTAGACATTGCCGATGTGCGGCGGGTATGGCCGCAAGTTTTAGAGGCACTAAAACACCAGCGGCGGTTTACCCATGCGCTAATTAGCCAGTCAGCTCAGCCAGCAGCCCTAGCAAGCGGCAATCTGACTTTGGCTTTCGCGAACTCTGGCACAATGAGCCAATTTCGTGCGCCCGGCAATATAGAGGTGTTGAAACAGAGTTTGGTGAAAGTATTAGGCGCAAAACTTAATATCCAAACTGTTGTTGGCGGGTCTGGTGGCACCGATCAGACAAGCCAAAATCCGCTATCAGATACGGCTGCTGGCTTGTCAGATACCCCATTACAAGAAGGCGTTAGCCGCGATGATGAGGTAATAGATGATCCAGACGCTAATGCGGAAAAACTGATTACAAATAGGTTGGGTGGACGTCTAATTCAAGATGAGAGTCAACCCCCGGTAAACTCTTAACATTAGCTAACTGGATAAGGAAGATAATGATTCCCGAAGGTTTCGATATGAATGCGCTGCTTGAGCAGGCGCAAGAAATGCAGACTCGCATAAAGCAGGCTCAAGAAGAGCTATCCAACACTAGCTTTACCGGCAGTGCTGGTGGGGGCTTAGTTAAAGCCGTGGTGTCTGGCCAAGGCGAGTTAACTAGCTTAGAGATTAGCCCAGAAGCCGTCGATTTAGACGACCTGGATGCCTTGAGTGACCTAATAGTTGCCGCGGTTCGTGACGCTGCTGCGAAAGGCAGCGAGCGAGCAGCCGCGATCTTCCCGTCCGCTCAAGACATGGGCTTGTAGAGGGGTTTAGTTGTACGACGGGCCAGTTCAGGATCTCATCGACGAGTTGGGCAGGTTGCCGGGTATCGGCCCCAAAAGTGCCCAGCGCATTGCTTTCTGGCTACTAGACCAGCCGCAGCTTGATGTTGAACGGTTAGCTAATGCGCTTATGGTTGCCAAGCAGAAGGTGCACTTTTGTCAAGTATGCTTCAACGTCACCGATGAGACTACTTGTCGGGTATGCCGCGACCCGCGTCGCGATAGATCAAAAATCTGTGTGGTCGAAGAATCTAAAGATGTAGTTGCGATAGAGCGCACCAGAGAGTTCCGCGGGGTGTACCACGTGCTTGGCGGGTCGATTAGTCCTATTGATGGGCGCGGCCCAGGCGACTTACACATTGCTGAGCTGGTGAAACGCTTATCGGATGAGGCAGTAAACGAGGTTATTTTGGCTACCAACCCGAACCTTGAAGGTGAAGCAACAGCCACTTTTTTGACCCGCTTACTAGGTCAGACGCCAAACTTGACAGTTTCGCGTCTGGCATCAGGCCTGCCAGTCGGAGGCGATTTAGAATACGCTGACGAAGTGACCTTAGGTCGGGCTTTCAGCGGCCGTAGGGTAGCAAAAGATTAACCCCGCAGGTGCCCAGCACATTGCGTGCAATCTTAACTGTTAGTTGTCTGTGAGTGGAACCCCGTAGTCGAGCCGGTGAATATTAACTTCACCAAAAAGAACTAACCCGGTTATGCGCACTTTCGGCATATCAGGGTTAAATGATTTAGTGGCCGGCGGGTGGTGTTTCTTCTCCCACTCAAAACTACCGAATAGCCCTAAGCCTGCGACCTCAACGTTCATATCTGGTGGGACGATAACGTCAACGCCACCGAAAGACGCTAAACAAACTATTTCTATGTCTTTGCCTTGGAAGTGAGCTTGTCTAAGGTCAAGCTCTGACCCGCCAAAACATGCCACCGCAGTGTGTTTAGGCGCCACGACCCAATCCCCAGATTTATCAGTACCAGAAAAAACTGATAGCGAAAAAGAATCGCCAACCTCGTCTGGCTCTGCCTGCCGAATAACCGGAAGGGGAGCGTCAGAATCGTATGAGTCTTGCACCAGCGGCCAGCTGGGAGATTGGGGGATAGCCAACGATTCGCTGCCGGATGCGGCGTCCAGCTCGGTTTGAGTGGTAGCCGTCCAGATGAGTTCCAGTCGTCGTTCGAGTTCAGCCGCACTTAAATCACCTCTAGCGTGGGATTCGATTAAGCGGCTTTGAGCGTCGCGGCGCTGTTGCGGGGTGACTGACGGTTCCATGTGAATATCTTATTGCATGCAAGGCTCATCCACGGGGGCATGTCAATTGCACTTGATCGACGGGTATTCCGTCCACGCTGATTTTCACCAAGGCTCCCTCAACGCTGGCGCAATCCTCAGATATTAAGACGCTTTGCGTCAGCCAGGACGAGCCATTGGCCGAAATTTCCCTACCTTGCCAAGGGCTGCTGAAAGTGTCGAGATTCTTTGAGTCAGGATATTGCACAGTAAATTCCACTTGAGATTCCGGCATTACACAACGCTGACCTGAATTAGTGAATTGAACGCTGACCTTAAACTCGCCGTTTTCAAAGTTCGCGAACCCTTGGTAGGTGCCTTGACAAGCGCTGACCGTTTGAGGTGGCAATTCGTTGCTGTTATCTAGCGCACTTTGTTGATCCGTGCCTTGCGGCTGCATCCCAGATGGGCTTTCCTCCGCTGATCCAGGTTGCGTTGGTGTCGCTGAGGGAGGTTGGCTGCTAGGGGAGGCTGGGTTGGGACTAGTCGACGGCTCAACCTTGGGCGTTACTTTAGTGGTTGCCGATGGTGACAACGTTGGCGAAGATATCTGGCTTTGGTCTGCTCTAGGCATTAACAACGCCACAACAGAAATTATCGCGGCAAGTGCTACCACAATGCCGCTAGCCATTAGGGCAGTAAATTTTGCATAAGCTTTCGTAGCTCTAGCACTGGCTTTAGCTGCCAAATCATTAGAAAACTCGGTAGGCTGCGGAGGATTATTTTTCAGCTTTTCTAAATCGTCAAGCATCATGCACCTGCCTTATGCATTGAAGCTTGTTCAGGGAAGAGATCGCGCAATTTCTTTAAGCTGCGATGTGCAGTGACGCGAACCCAAGAATCGTCTTTGCCTAGCTGCTCGCCAACCTGGCTTACAGATAGATCCTCGATATAGCGCCCAATTACGACGGCGCGTTCAAGCGGTTTCAAAGTAGCCAATGCTTTTGCCACAGAAATTTCTGTGTCAATATTTGCCCACGGATCGACAGTGTCAGGAATCACTATTTCAGCAGGTGTCTCAGCGAAGCTACGTTTGCGGGTATAAGCCAAAAAACGGTTGGTTAAAATCTTTAGAGCGTAGCCGGTCGGGTTTTCAGCGGCTTTCACGTGGCGCCATTTCCTCAACATGATCTCACCTGTTTCTTGGACGAGATCTTCGGCCAGTTGCCAATCGTGGCTAAGAAGTAGGGCGTGACGAAAGAGGGCTGGGGTGGCATCGGCCAGCAACCGTTCAAATTCGTCAATTTTGCCCATCCAGAATCCCTTCGGGGTGCGCAGCTTGCGTTACAGCCTGGGCATCCAAGCGTCATGTGCACCTCCGAATATACGGGACTCAACGGGTTTTGTTAATCGCCGGCTCTGCCTTACCCCGTCACTCAGAACCGGCGACTAACAGTTATCAGCAGTGCCGATATCCGCCTAGAGCTCCCCCGCCTAGGCAGTGTTAGTTGCGACTAGACCTGCCCATCCGGCTGGTACGTGTCGCGAATCAGATTTTCACCTGACTCGCACCCTCTCAGGTGCCCTACACTTATCTAGATGCGCTAAGGCAGCAGTTTCGTTACAAGAATTTTGAAAAATTTTTCCAGGGTGTTTTACCCAGTGTTTTCTCGCGGATTTTGTTCACCCTGATTAGGCGTCTAACATGTGAGCGTCAGCCAGGCTGTGATGGGGCTATCACCCCGGAGCCGTCGGAAGAACGGTGGAAACACTTATTAGAACCGGCAGCGGACATTAAATAAAGCGGAAGGCGCAAGCCTTCAATGAGGGTGGTACCGCGGGCCCAAAATCTCGTCCCTCGTGTAAACGAGACGAGGGATTTTATGAGCGACAAAACTTATCGGCCAGTAAGCGCTGGGCTGGATTTGCCCAAGATGGATCACGATATTTTGCGTTTTTGGGCTGAAAACGACACCTTTGAGAAAAGTTGGCAGGCTAGCGCCGAGTCTAAACCGTGGACATTCTTTGAAGGCCCGCCAACAGCTAACGGCCACCCTGGAACCCACCACATTGAAGCCCGCGTCTTCAAGGATATTTTCCCCCGTTTCAAGACGATGCAAGGTTTTAGGGTCGATCGAAAAGCTGGTTGGGACTGCCACGGTTTGCCGGTGGAATTAGCGGTCGAGCAGGAACTAGGTATTGACCATAAATCGCAAATCGAGGAATACGGTATTGCCAAGTTCAATGAGCGTTGCCGTGCCTCCGTGCAGCGTTATGTTGGTGAATTCAAAGATTTGACCGAACGCATGGGTTATTGGGTCAACCTTGATGAAGCATATTGGACGATGGACACCTCCTATGTGGAATCAGTGTGGTGGGCACTAAAACAAATCTTTGACAAGGGTTTATTGGTAGAGGACTACCGGGTCACCCCGTATTGTCCGAAAGATCAAACTGCGCTTTCAGACCATGAGGTTGCTCAGGGCTACCAGGAGGTATCAGACCCATCCATCTACGTTCGCATGAAACTTACTGACGGGTCTTGGCAGGGCGCTGACTTGCTGGTCTGGACGACTACCCCTTGGACGCTGGTGTCTAATACGGCTGTTGCCGTCAATGCTGAGGTCACCTATGTGCGTGCCGAACGTGGCGCAGACTCAGTGGTGGTTGCTAAACCGCTGTTCGATGTGGTCTTGGGTGTTAGCGAGGACGAAGAGCCTTGGCGCATTGTTGATGAGATTCAAGGCGCCGACATGGAGCATTGGCACTATCAGCGTCCCTTGGAATTAGTAGATTTCGACACCGATGCGAACTACATTCTGCTTGCTGACTATGTCACTGTTGAAGACGGTACCGGTCTCGTCCACCAAGCCCCAGCATTTGGTGCCGAAGATATGGCCACTTGCCGTGGCTACGGGCTACCTTTCATTAACCCGATTGGTGCCGATGGAGTCTTCGATAGTGATCTAGATCTGGTTGGTGGATTATTCTTCAAGGACGCCGACAAGCCAGTAATAAATGAGCTAACTGAGCGTGGCTTGCTGTGGAAACTTCAGATGTACACCCACTCTTATCCACACTGCTGGCGTTGTGATACTCCACTTATTTATTACGCTCAGCCGAGTTGGTATATTCGCACCACCCAAATCGCTGAAGAGCTGCGTCGCGAAAATGAGGCGACGAACTGGTATCCCGACCACATCAAGCATGGACGTTATGGCGACTGGCTGAACAATAATGTTGACTGGGCGCTATCACGCAACCGGTATTGGGGGACGCCACTTCCCGTTTGGCGCAACGATGAAGACCCAGCGAAATTGGTGTGTGTGGGTTCACGTGCTGAATTAGGCAAGTTAGCTGGCCTCGATCTTTCCGAACTGGATCCTCACCGGCCATTTGTTGATGAGATTACCTTCAGCTTGCCAGGCGTTCCCGGCACTTTCCATCGTGTGCCAGAGGTGATTGATGCCTGGTTCGATTCTGGTTCTATGCCGTTTGCGCAATGGGGCTACCCCTATGTCAAGGGTTCAAAAGAAAAGTTTGAACAGCATTATCCGGCAGATTTCATTTGCGAGGCCATCGATCAAACTCGTGGCTGGTTCTATACGCTGATGAGTGTAGGCACCTTGGCCTTTGACCGTAGCAGCTATAAAAATGTCCTCTGCCTAGGCCACATCCTCGCCGAGGATGGGCGCAAAATGTCTAAGCACCTAGGCAATATTTTGGAGCCGATTCCGCTACTGGACAAACACGGTGCCGACGCGGTGCGTTGGTTCATGGCATGTTCTGGTTCCCCCTGGTCAGCTAGACGCGTAGGCGATTCCGCTCTTCAGGAGACTGTTCGTAAAGTCTTGTTAACTCTTTGGAACACGGTGTCTTTCCAAGTGCTTTATGCCAAAGCTAATGATTGGACACCCGCCGACGGCACAGCGCCAGCTCTGAAAGACAGACACATCTTGGATCGCTGGCTAATTTCGGCCACTAACCAGTTAGTTAAGGATGTAACCGCTGGATTAGAGAAATTCGATACTCAGCATGTTGGTGTGCTACTGCAAAATTACATCGACAACCTGTCTAATTGGTATGTCAGACGTTCCAGACGTAGGTTCTGGGCGGGTAATCCTGACGCTTTGTGGACGCTGCATGAAGCCCTAGAAATCGTTACCAGGTTGATGGCGCCAATCACCCCATTTATTGCCGAAGAAATTTGGCAAAAGTTGATTGTGGCGACCGACGACCAGGCTCCTAAGTCCGTACATTTGGCGACTTGGCCAACCGTTGATGAGTCGGTGCTAGATCCTTCCTTGGATACTGCGATGGATTTGACCCGCACCCTGGTTGAGCTCGGTCGTTCGGCGCGGGCTGAAGCCAGCATGAAGACCCGTCAGCCCTTGTCGCGGGCATTGGTCAGTTCGGCTGCAGCAGCACAACTAAGCCCAGATTTGATTGAACAGATCAAGGCTGAACTAAATGTTGGTGCGGTGGAATCATTCAGCCAAGCTGGCGACTTAGTTGACTATTTTGCGAAAGCTAATTTCCGTTCCCTAGGAAAACGGTTTGCTAAGCAAACACCCTTAGTAGCGAAGGCAATTTCGCAGGCCGACGCGGCTAAACTTGCTCACGAGTTGCGCAGTGGCGCTCAGATTATGTTGCCGGTTCCTGAGCTAGGCGAGGTTGAGTTAGGCGCCGACGACGTTATCGTTACTGAACGTCCTCGCGAAGGCTGGTCGGTAGTTGAGGGCAATGGCCAAACTATCGCTCTAGATTTGGAATTAACCCCCGATTTGGTGCGTGCCGGCATGGCGCGTGAGGTGGTGCGTTTCGTCCAAGAAACCCGAAAGGCTAGCGGGCTAGACGTTTCTGACCGAATCGAACTGGTTTGGGAAGCCGCTAGTCAACAACTGAAACACGCTATCGAAGAACATGCTGAACTGATCGCTGGCGAGGTGCTGGCGCTAAATATGCGTGAGGCTGAGGCGGGCTTCGATTGGGCAAGTGATGACGAAATTGGGCTACGCGTTGCGATCACCAAAGTGCCTTACCGTCAGGTCTGACAGGCAAATTACAGTGCGGAAATAGGAAGGAACCGCGTGGAAGCCGAACTGATGGGTGCTAGCCAACTGGCTAGGCTCACCGGTGATGCCTTGGCGAAATACGAGCTTAGTCGTCAAGCTTTAGGTGTTATCGGGGACGGGTTTTGGGCTGCGATAGAGCCTGGGATAGTAACTGGTGGGTATGCGGTTTCGACCACGGGCGTTTTCCCCGAAGATTTGGTTGCGTTCTTGATGGCCGCTGCCAGCGAAAAAGGTTGGCGGCTAGCCTGGCTGTCGGTAACAGATGGGGCGAAGTTAAAAATTACTAGCCCTTGGCGTATCGACAGCCGGTGGGTATGGATGTCTGCTACCAAAGTCAGTCCCGTTGCTGGGGATTGGGCGTTGGTCGAGCTTGACGACATCAAAGATGCTGAAGAAATTGCCGATTTCGCGCTAACACTAAATCCGCTTTTCGAAGGAAACCCTGGATACGGCCGCAATCGTTTCTGGGTGGGTGCCCGAGACGAACAAGGTCACCTCATTGCTTGCGGCACTTGCCGCGAAACAGCTGCCGGTGTTGGCCATCTGGCTGGGCTAGTGGTTCGTCCCGATAAACGCAATAAAGGGTTAGGTGCGGCTATTGTTTCCAGCCTTAGCCGTCGGGTTCTAGCTCAAGAGTCAATAGTGACGCTAAGTGCTTACGCAGATAACCAAACCGCTTTACACCTCTACAAGAAGTTAGGTTTCCAGCTCGACCACGTATTTCAGGCGTGGGGCACCCAAGACAGGCGTCCTGGGCTATAAGCCTTATTTGCTAACCAGCAAATATCTCAATTGCCACTCGGCTAGGCTTCCTAACATGATCTTGCAAAGCCAGGCGCGAACTAGGCCGTCGTTATTCGCGCTCAAGATGACTATGGCTATCACCGGAGTTATTTTTGTTGGCTTCGTTTTCATTCACATGTTTGGCAATCTAAAGGTCTACCAGGGTGCCCAGGCATATAACGGTTATGCGCAATGGCTTCGTGAAATTGGGTACCCCCTAATTCCGAAAACCGGGGTGCTCTGGGCGCTCAGAGTAGTGCTGTTGATCTGCTTAATTGCCCACGTGACAAGCGCTTTAATGATTTACGCTCGCTCGCGAGCGGCTAGAGGGAAATTTAAGCGCCGACGACTGATGACGATGGGTAAAAATGCTTGGCTGATGCTTCCAACCGGCATCATCTTGGCAGTTTTTATTGTTGTACACTTACTAGATTTAACTATCGGCAAGATTTTGGCACCAGAATCTTTCGTTGCAGGTGATGCTTACGCCAACCTAGTAGCTAGCCTGTCTAGGCCAACTATGGCCACTTTCTATCTGCTAACCATGCTTTTAGTTTGCTTGCATATTTTTCACGGCACCGTAACAACACTGCAAGATTTCGGTGTCACCGGAAAACGCGCCAGGCTCGTTTGGCAGCTTATTGGCCAATTGATAGCCATAGCTATTTTGTTGGGCAACGCTGCTATTCCCGTCCTAGTGCAAGTTGGGGTGATCGCATGAATATTGTGAGGAGATTCAACAACAAACCCGAGCAAAATAAAGTTGCGCGCCCAGGTGCGACACTTTCACCAAACGATTTAGACGCTCACGTTCCTGACGGTGACCCGATGACCGCCTGGGATCGTAGACGATCCGAATATCGCCTAGTCAACCCGGCAAACCGGAAAAAGATGAAAATCATCGTGGTGGGCACCGGTTTGGCTGGCGCTGGTGCGGGAGCAGCTTTGGGGGAGCTCGGCTATGACGTGGATATCTTCACTTTCCACGACTCTGCCAGGCGCGCTCATTCAGTCGCTGCCCAAGGCGGCATTAATGCTGCCCGCGCTCGCAAAGTGGATGGGGACTCTATCGCCAGATTCGTCACCGACACCGTTAAAGGCGGCGATTTTCGTTGCCGAGAAGCTGACGTTGTTCGCTTGGCTGAAGAATCTGTTCGCGTCATTGATCATCTTCAAGCTATCGGTGCCCCTTTCGCGCGCGAATATGGTGGTCAGCTAGCCACTCGTTCATTTGGTGGCGTCCAGGTCTCGCGCACTTACTACACCCGAGGTCAAACTGGCCAACAGCTTGAGGTTAATGTTGCTCAAGCTTTGCAGCGTCAGGTAGCGCGTGGGACGGTGCACCTCCACACCCGTACCGAAATGCTGGATCTGATTGTCGCCGATAACCGTGCCCAAGGAATCATCACTCGTGACCTAGTCAGCGGCGAAATAAGAGCCTGGACGGCGCACGCTGTTGTATTAGCAACCGGCGGCTACGGCTCTATTTACTTTCACTCCACTTTGGCGATGAACTCCAACGCCACCGCCACTTGGCGAGCACACCGACGCGGCGCCTATTTTGCTTCGCCATCCTTTATCCAATTTCATCCAACCGCTTTGCCAGTCAGCTCCTATTGGCAGTCAAAAACCGTCCTAATGAGCGAATCTTTGCGTAATGACGGACGTATTTGGGTGCCAAAAATCAAGGGCGATACTCGTGACCCCAACGACATTCCGGAATCCGAGCGGGACTACTATCTCGAAAGACGTTACCCGGCCTACGGCAATCTCACCCCACGCGATGTGGCTTCTCGTGCCGCTCGTACTGAGATCGAAGCTGGCAGGGGAGTTGGCCCGTTACACAACTCTGTTTACCTAGATTTTCGGGACGCTATCGCCAGATTAGGCAAGGACGTTATTGCTGAACGTTACGGCAACCTTTTCGAGATGTATCGTGACGTTACTGGCGAAAATCCATATGTTGAGCCGATGCGGATAGCCCCAGGTGCGCATTTCGCTATGGGCGGGCTGTGGTGCGATTACAACCAGATGACTTCGATACCTGGTCTTTTCGTCGGCGGTGAGGCTAGCAATAACTATCACGGCGCAAATCGGCTAGGCGCAAATTCCCTGCTGAGCGCCTGCGTTGACGGTTGGTTCACCTTGCCGTTGGCGATACCAGATTATTTGGCTGATTTCGTTGGTCAACCAGTATTAGATGACCACGCCCCAGAGGTGGCCTCAGCTCTGGCAGCAGTTAAGCAACACGTTGAGGCGTTATTGGTAAATAACGGCACCACCCGACCAGTAACTTTTCATCGTCGACTAGGGGATATTCTCTATGCCCACTGTGGGGTTTCGCGCACCAAACAAGGCTTAGAAGAGGGTATATCCAAGGTTCGCCAGTTGCGTGAAGATTTTTGGCGCGACGTCAAAGTCACCGGCACTGGCACCCAGCTAAATCAGGAATTAGAGCGTGCTGGGCGGGTTGCCGATTTCCTGGAATTGGCCGAGTTAATGCTGACGGACGCCCTTGACAGACAAGAATCATGCGGAGCGCATTACCGCGAGGAATATGCGTTGCCGGACGGGGAAGCTGCCCGCGACGATATGCATTGGTGCAATGTTTCCGCTTGGGAAACAACGCCCGAGGGTGATCACGTCAGGCATTTAGAGGCACTTAACTTCCAAGTTGTGCCACTGCAGGTGAGGAATTACCGATGAGGGTTGAGCTTAGAGTTTGGCGTCAGCAAAACCCCGATGATGCTGGCCATTTCGAGAACTACGTTGTCACAGACGCCACCGAGGAAATGAGCCTCTTGGAGTTACTGGATCGGCTAAATGAACAATTATTCGAGGCCGGTCTTGAACCCATCGCTTTCGAGTCGGATTGCCGCGAGGGTGCGTGCGGGGCGTGCGGGGTGACGGTGAACGACCGTCCGCACGGGCCGGTGCCTAATACCCCTAGCTGTCGGCAGCATTTACGCTCTTTCGGGGCGATTACCAGCTTGAAAATTGAGCCGCTGCGTTCTGCTGCTTTCCCAGTAGTCCGCGATTTAGTGGTTGACCGCACAAAATTAGACGACATCATTCGTAGCGGTGGCTACGTCGATATTGACGCTGGAACCGCCCCGGACGCTGACGATGTGCCGGTAACACACGAAAGCGCCGAGCTGGCTTTAGATTTCGCTGCTTGCTTAGGGTGTGGAGCCTGTGTTGCGGCTTGCCCGAATGGTGCTGCGCATCTATTTGCTGGCGCCAAATTGGCTCACCTAGCGTTGGTGCCGCAAGGTAAAACGCAGCGATCCCAGCGGGCAAAAGCGATGAGCGAGACACTAGACGAATCATTCGGGCCCTGTTCTAGCTATGGCGAATGCGTTCAGGTCTGTCCGGCTGGTATTCCATTGACGGCGGTTGCTGCCGTCAATCGTGAACGGATGAGAGCCTTCCTGCGTGGGAAAGCTGACTAACAATTTTAATGTGTTAAATCTGTGCCTGCCATGCCGGTTTTATTTGGGTTTCAATAACGCGCTCTATAACGTCCTCAGGCAGGAAAGCGGCCTTGGCGCTGGCTATGGTCAATTTTTCAAACTGTGTTGTGGAGAAACTGAAAGCATCCTTGACTCGCTGATATTCGCCAGTGACTGTCGTTGCTGACTGCAATCTATTATCTGGGTTGATAGTTACATTAAAACCCTCGCTGACTAGGCGAGCAATAGGGTGGGTAGCCATCGATTTTGCGGCGCCAGTTTGTAAATTCGATGAGGGACAAACCTCAAGCGCAAGTTGTCTTTCCATAATGTCACTGGCTACCGACCCAAGTTCGTTGGCGATGTCGTCGATAAGGCGCACCCCATGGCCAATTCGTCTGGCATGGCTTTCCAGTGCTTGACGAATAGAACTAACCCCATCCTCTTCGCCGGCGTGAATAGTGATCGGCAAACCAGCGTCATAGGCTAGCTGGAAAGCTCTGGCGTGTTGGGCTGCTGGAAAACCGCGTTCTGGACCCGCCAGATCCAAGCCGACTACCAAATCATTTTGATGGTCGATAGCCAATTGGGCTATTTCTAGTGATCGCTCTTCTTGACGCATGACGCACAGAATTTGTCTAGCGATGATTGGACGTCCAGCTTTTGCGGCCTGACGCATGCCGTCGTCTAAACCTTCGGCAACTGCGCCAACCGCTTGCGACAAGGACATCCCGAGCCTCTGGTGTTGAGAGGGCGCCCAGCGAGCTTCCGCTATAACGCAATAATCGTCTACAGCATCTAGTACCCATTCGCGAGCTACGCGACGCAGTTGGGTGGGGGTTTGCATACAAGCCACAGTTTGATCAAAGGTAGTCAGATAGGTTTTCAAATCGCCTGAATCGGCTTGGCGGCAAAACCACTGAGCTAGTTCATTAGGTTCGGCTGGCAGTTCATGGCCTGTCATAGCGGCTAATTCAGGAATACTTGTTGGGCGTAAACCGCCGTCTAGGTGGTCGTGCAGGGAAACCTTAGGCAAAGTAGCGAACATAATATATAAGAGTAGTTGGCCGGATTTGGTCAGTTAACAAGGCTTTGAACGTGGACGATAGAGTTAGCGCGACGAAGGAGCAAACTGATATGAGCAACGATTCAAAGACTGGCGTGCCTATCGTGGCAAATCGGGTCGTCGCAAAGTTTGGCGGCTCGTCTGTCGCGGACGCCACGTCGATAAAGCGGGTTGCCCGCCGTATCGCGGAGCAAAAACGTAGTGGTAAACAGTTGGTAATTGTCATTTCCGCTATGGGTGACACTACTGACGACCTAATGGATTTAGCCCTTCAGGTCAGCCCCCAGCCTCGCCCACGAGAGCTAGATATGCTGCTGACTACGGGTGAGAGGCAGTCAGCGGCGTTATTAGCGATGGCGTTGAATGATTTAGGGATTCAGGCGTTAAGTTACACCGGCTCCCAAGCCGGGGTGATCACCACTGCTAAACATGGCGACGCCAGAATTCTTGACATCACCCCGAAGCGGGTGGCGGAATCACTAGAAAACGGAGAAGTGGTTATCGTCGCTGGTTTCCAAGGGGTTAGTCGAACAACTAAAGACATCACCACTCTAGGCCGCGGCGCCTCCGACACGACAGCGGTTGCATTAGCGGCAGCCCTAGGTGCTAGCGTTTGCGAGATTTACACCGATGTTGACGGGGTGTTTACTGCTGACCCGAGAATCGTCAGGGGTGCCAGGAAAATCGACGAAATTACTTATGAAGAAATGCTGGAGATGGCAGCGAATGGAGCCAAAGTGTTGCATTTGCGTTGCGTAGAATATGCGCGGCGCGAGAATGTTGCTATCCATGTGCGTAGCTCTTTCACTAATAAGCCGGGCACTTTGGTGCGCGGGTCTGTTGAAGACGGTAACTTGACCGAAGCAGAGGTAAAACGTATGGAACAAGTGTTGATTAGCGGCATTGCTCATGACCGCAGCGAAGGCAAAATTACTGTTACGGGGGTGCCGGACAAAATTGGGCGAGCCGCGCTAATTTTCTCGATTGTTGCTGCGGCAGACATCAATATCGATATGATCGTCCAAAATGTCTCCGAGGTGGCTACTGGCACTACAGATGTGACCTTCACCCTGCCAAGTTCGGACGCCAAAGCAGCGCTCTCAGCTTTGCGAGCCGCCCAAGATGAGATTGGTTTCGCTGAACTGCATTATGAAGATCAGGTTGGCAAAGTTTCAATTATCGGGGTGGGGATGCGTTCCAACCCTGGTGTGACAGCGAAATTCTTTAAGTCCCTTGCTGAACAAGAAATTAACATTCAGATGATTTCTACGTCTGAGATTCGTATCTCGGTTGTCGTCGACATTGACCAGGTTGATGAAGCGGTCAGGGCAGCTCACTCGGCTTTCGATTTAGATGCTGAATCGGAGGCCATCGTCTATGCCGGGACCGGACGGTAGCTAGTGTCCGGTTTCTCGTCCGAGGCGGACGGCTCGGAGCGTCACAGCGTTGGGCGAAATAGTGCGCTGATGGCGTCTGGCACCCTAGTAAGTAGGGTGCTGGGATTGGTTCGTACCTCGATGACGGGCGCCGCAATCGGCATGGGTGTAGTTGGTGATGCGTTTAATGGTGCTAACCAGTTGCCAAACTATATTTATTTGCTGATTTCTGGAGGGTTGCTGGAGCCGGTAATCGTCCCGCAGATAGCCAAAGCTGCTAGGCGTGCTGATTCGAAAGAGTATATCGACAAGCTGATAACAGTAGCTCTCGTGCTGCTGGCGGTGGTGACCGTGGCGGTGACGGCAGCTACCCCAATACTTTTTAAGTTGTTGCGCCTAAGCTCCGAGGCTCAACAACTTGGTGTAACCTTCGCTTTCATCTGCCTACCGCAAGTGTTCTTTTATGGGCTATACACAGTACTCAGTCAGGTACTCAATGCGCGTGGGTCTTATGCCGCGCCAATGTGGTCACCAGCAGTTAATAACATTGTCACGATAGCCGGGTTAGCAGCTTTCATGGCTATATTTGGGGTAGCTGATACCCCCGTTGGGTGGAGTGCGGCGATGATTTGGCTCTTCGCCGGGACTGCCACGCTAGGTATTATCGCTCAAGGGGTCATTCTTATCCCTCCACTGATTAAGGACGGCTTCACCTGGCGGCCACGTTGGGGTTTCCCGCGTAAAGAGTTCGCTCACCTGTCGAAATACACTTTCTGGACTTTTATGGCACTGCTGGTGTCAACTATCGGCGGCCTAGCTATTTTGGCTATTACCTCCAATATGCCCACTAAAGCTGGCGAGATGGGTATTGAGGGATTTGTCGCGGGCAATAACGTGATGAACTATGCTTTCTTAATTTTCATGTTGCCGCAGTCGATTATTGCGATTAGCGTTATCACAGCCCTTTTCCCGCCTATGACTAGAGCTTGGCAAGCCAATGACCGCAAAAGAATGCGTCGGCTAGTAAAACAAGGGTTGGAACTGCCAGCAGTCTTTTTAATTCCGGCAAGTGTTGGAATCATTGTGTTGACTCGGCCGCTGGTCAAAGTGATTTTCCCTGGCAACTCTGCGGCAGAGCTGAACGCTTTGGCTCCGGTCTTGGTTGCCATGTGCGTCGGGCTAGTGCCAATGGCAATTCAAACACTTCAGCAGCGTTATTGTTTCGCTTCCGAGCAAGGCAAGCTGAACTTCGGTTTTCAAATTGTCATTACTTCTATTCAGCTTGTTATCGCCGGTGCCGCGTTGGTTCTGCTTGACCCCCGTTATGGTGTTTTCGCGGTAGCGGTGGGGCAGTCGCTGGCCTATGCGGTAGCCGCTCTCGGGTTTGCTTTGGTGGCTAGAAAGCAATTGGGGCGACTCAATCTCAATACGACGCTGCGGCTATATGTTCGCCTGGGGATTGCGTCCGTTATCAGCGGGGTTGCTGCCTACTTCGCGGCTCATGTGACGCTGCTATTCGGCGGGGCATGGCTATGGCAGGTGTGCGCTTTGGTGGCCGGATTCATAGCTTTCCTGATCGTCTTTACAGTTTTCGCCAAGCTGATGCGGATCCGCGAATTCTTTGATCTGCTACGCCCAGTTGCCGCAAAACTGCTGAGACGCTGAGAGCATAGCTGTTAGTCGATGACCTCGTCCCAAGAGCGGGAACGATCGGTCAGCCATGCCATAGTTTTAGTTCGGGCTTTAACTACTTCAGGGTTAATTTTCGCCGTGGTAGCTATGGCGGCAGTTAGCTGACTCATACGTTCGTGTTCATCTAATAGTTCTTCTGCAGGGCGGAGTTTGGTTTCTGCAATAAAACTATTTTCATCGCGGGTCAGAATTTGGCCGACGATCTCTAGTAAATCGCCAGGGCGGCTAGGCCAATCTAAGTGAGCTCGTTTGGTAGCCCAAGCTAATTCTTTGAGACATTCGGCACTTTCTTGGGCATTGTTTCTGGCGGGGTAACGTTCGGCTTCTCGGTTAGTCATAGCTGCTTTAGCGCGCGGGAAAATATCTGGGTCTGGCAGTTGAGAGTGTTCACTGGCTGCATACGCTCCGAAAGCTACTAATGCTAGGGTGACCATTCTTAACCCTACGATTTGTTCATCTTGAAGCATGGTTTCGTCCAGGCAGCGTACTGGCTTTGGAATAGGGCCCGAGACGCCTTTGGTGCGCAGGAAAGTGCGCCAACGTTCAGCCCGTTCCAGACGCTCGGCCAACACCGGCACTTCAGCTTTCGGGTCGTTGATGTCAAAACCGGCTGGGTCGAGAATTTTTGCCCCAGCAAGCAGAAGGGCGCTCGATTCCTTACCCCAGCGAGTAAGTGTGCTGGCCTGTTCCACATCGGTTAAATCAACTGTTAAGAAATAGACTCGCTGGGTAGCGCGTAGATGGTTAGTAGCAGTTGGGCAAGTTTTAATTGCTAACTCAATTTGTTTAACGATTTGGTGATCGCGATGGCCTGCCTGCCAAAGCGGGCGTGAGGGCGTGGGCTGCTCTAGTGCGGGTGTTATTAGCGAGCGTCTAGTGGAAAACGCGATCATCAACACCTGACCAACATTAGCGGTTCTATTGCTGCTTAGGCGAGTGCCACTGTCTTAGGTCAAAGCGTCAGTTAAGCGGTAAATGAAATAATGTAAGCTGGCGATGACCAGCCATCACAACGATCTTGAGGAGGAAATTAGGTGTCTGTTATCCGGGTGGGTCAAGGGGTATTTAAGAAATCTTTCCCCGAAGCGATTAGGCTCGCTCGGCCAAAAGATCAAATCTTTCTTGATGAAGGATTCTATGATTTTCCCGATGGATTTACGCTCAGTAACATTCAAATTATTGGTAATGGTGCCAGAGATAAAGTTATTTTACGAACCGGAATCAGTGTTAAGGGTGGGATTTTTCTAGGGAATCTTTCACTCTATGCTCCGCCGTATGGCAACGCCTTAAATCTGAGCAGATCTGATTCTGGTGCTGAATTAGACGGCGTAAAACTAAATGCCGAGCCGGCTGGGAAATACCCAGGAATATATTCGGCATCTGGTTCGGTAACGTTGCGAAATTGTCAAGTTTATGCGGCTAATCCTGATGGAAATTGTCGAGCCCCAATAGTGATCGAGAAAAAGACACGATTATTTATAGAAAACTCAAAGATAGATGGGGTAATTGGTCAACAATCAAATGTACGAATCGCGCATTCCACAATCGCGTATTTGGAAATCTCGAATGGTTCTATGGTCAGAGCCAGTGGCAAATTAGTGTTGATGCCGCCAGAAAATAAGTGGGCGCTTGATGTTGACGATGAATCCAGTATAGAAATTGATAGTCTAGGTTGCGCTAACCCCATAAAGATTTCTTTGAGCGAAAGCTTGCTAAGCGTCCATTCTGTAGATTCACTAGCGATAGGGAAAATAGAGGTTGTAGCCAGCGGTAATGCTAAAGTTCAGGCTCCGCCAGGGTCGGTTCAGGTGTACGACGCGGATGAATTAGCTCGCAAAGCGCAGGAGCCAAAACAAATTATTTGGCGACTCGATGATGCCAACAGATTCGAAGAAGTGATTGCGCCACAGTTGAGGTCTCAGGACACGCTGGTGTTAGCTGAAGAAGGTGACTACTTTCTGCCGGGCGATGGCTGTTTTTCGTTAAATAACGACGTCATCTCCCACTCCAATCCAGAATCGACCATTTTGCATGGTGGGATATGGGTTCAGTCAGGCAAATCCATTAAGTTGTCAGGATTTACTCTAGAAAATAAAGTCTACGGTAACGTCATTAATGTCAAGGGGGAATCAGCGCAAATAGATTTGCGAGATATGATAATTTCGCACCAAATAGACGAGGCGGACGAAGACCATTATCCAGCCATTTATTGCGGCGACCAGGCGCAGTTAACGATAACTAACTCTAAGGTTGTGGCTCAGGCTAATGATTCTTATTCTGGTGTGGTTTATTTGGAAAGTGAATCAAAGCTTGACGCTAGTAATTGCCAATTGGGTTGGGTGCGCATATGCGATAATTCCAGTGCGATGCTTAAAGATGTCGAAGTGTTTCAGTTGAATTTGGGGAATGGTGCTGAAGTTACCGCGACAGGGAATTTGAAACTGCTGGAGAATGATTGCAATCAGCGCTCTATAATCCTTGAATCAGCCAACGCCAAAATTGCGAATATTGAATTCTTTGGAAGCGATCATGAGCTTTACACTTCAGATTCGCAACTTGTTATTGAAAACACAATTGTGCCGGATTCTCTGGTGCCGCGATTAGTAATTGGTGAACAGCGTTCAAAATATTCGGTTGGTGACCTCTATGAGATCTATGATCGGCATGAAACAGCAGTGTCCGTTGCAGGGCAGGCTTTAAGTGCTGGCCATACAGAAGATCCGAAGCCCTCAAGGGATCAAGATGAGCTAGCCTCAAAAGATGATAGCGATGCTTTGAGCGAGATTAATGAACTTATTGGGTTGGCTAAAGTCAAAGAGCAAATAAGATCATTTTTGCGCACTGTCCAATTCAATCAGCGTCGGATAGAAAAGGGTCTTAGCCCCCGCGAAACAACGATGCATAGTTTCTTTATTGGCCCACCAGGCACTGGCAAAACGACGGTAGCCAGATTGCTTGGTAAGGCGCTCTTTCAAGCAGGGGCCATAAAATCTGAGAGTTTCGTAGAGGTTCAACCCAACGATTTTCTAAATGGTCATGACACTCCTCAAACCACAGAAGCAATTTTAGAAAAGGCACGCGGTGGCGTGTTGTTCGTCGATGAGGCCTACGGTTTCTATAAAGAAAATAACAATGAATTTGCCATTGAAGCGCTAAACAAAATTCTGACGTTCATGGAAAATAATCGCAGCGATATAGTGGTGATTTTTGCTGGCTACGAAGCGGATTTGCAGAAAGTCATGCTATTAAATGATGGCTTGGAGTCTCGTTTTGCTAATCGATTCTCCTTCGAAAGCTATAGTGGTGATGAAATCGCTGAAATCGGCTATCAATCTTTGGTTAACCAAGATTATAACCTTGAGGACGAGACTCTTTATCGAGAACTGGTTGCGGCAGAATATTCTCGCGCGATTGACCCGGCTAACGCTCGCTGGGTTAGGGAGCGTTTTAACAGTCCGTTACTGGACGCCATGCAGAAACGGGTGTTAGACGAGGGTAGCGACGACGTCCAAACCATCACCACAGCAGATATCTACGCGGTTTCCGGTGGTGACTTGGATATCAAACAAGCTCGCGTTGACCAGATTATGACAAAGCTAGATTCGTTGGTCGGCTTGGCGCCAGTTAAAGAATTCGTGCATAACTTGCTTGCTGAAGCGAAATATGACAAAGAATTTGAACAAACCAGTACCGGTAAGCGTCCGGCTTATCACATGATATTTACGGGTAACCCTGGTACCGGTAAAACTACGGTCGCTAAGTTGATTGCGGAGCTGTTCTATAACCTGGATATTCTACAAAAAGCGACCGTTAAAAGAGTTACTCGATCCGACTTGGTGGGTCAGTATCTTGGCCAAACTGAAGCGCAGACAAAACTTGTTCTTAAAGAATCACTTGGTGGAGTCCTATTTGTAGACGAGGCTTATCAACTCAGTAGAGGCCTAAACTCGGGGGCTCACGATTTTGGTGGTGAAGCGGTAGAGGTTTTGATGGACGCGATGGCCGAGCAGTCCGATAAATTTGTGGCCATATTTGCTGGCTATACGAATGAAATGGCTGATTTTCTGAAAATTAACCCAGGGCTCACGTCCAGAATTACCGGAACGATTGAATTCCCCGACTACAGTGCTGAAGAAATCGCACAAATTGTTAAACTTCGGCTCCAGCCAAAATACAGCTTCGACGTGGGCGAAGTTAGTCAAATAGTTGCCCAAACTTATAACCAAATACCAGTTGGGAATACATCTTTACGTGCTAACGGTCGTTGGGCAGAGCGATTCGTTGAGTCGGTGGAACGCCTATTTAAGAAGTATGTGTTGGCTAACCAAATAGATTTATCTGAAGGAAAAATTATTCCAACCGATATTTTCCACACAGCAGCCAACGATTATCTAGCAGATCATGATTTAATGAAGCACTAGTATTTTTTGAGCCATAAAATATGAGGCTTGTTAGTGCCTATTGTGAGGAAGGGATATTGATGTTGAAAACGATGCAGCGGCTTGCTTCAGTGGCAACTGCGATCGTGGTCGGTTTAGGAGCGACGCTGGCTGCGACTCCAGCTAATGCTGCCGGGCCAGCCGATTTGCCGGGCAAAACCACGACAATGTTGACCGCTGATTCACCATCGGTCCCCTTGGCGGATGGCGAAAATGGTTGGGGTTGGGACGCTGCAACGCGTACTTTGACTTTACGCAATTACGACGATTCCGCCTACAACGTCACTAAACCAACTGAAGAGGATGCCACCCACCAGCGCCGAACCGGGTTAGGTATTTATCTAGGTGGAATGACTTCTGATCAGCAGTTGACGATCAAGTTTGAGGGCAACAACACACTGTCGGCGACAGCCCGCAGCGATGCCATTATTGCCGGGATTCAAATCTTTGCTGGTAAAGGGAATGTCGTCTTTGAGGGTGCTGATGATTCGGCAATTCTGAACTTGCACCCAAAGGCTTTCTATAGCCAAGACATGAAAGTCATGGCTGATTTGGCCGGTATCGCTGTCGAATCAGCCAATAAGGTTGAGCTGACCAAAGGCACCATTAATATCACTGGCACGATCACCCAAGAAAACGTTGACGACTACAACAATGGCAACGGGTTGACAGCGCCAAAACTGAAAGGTGTAGAAGTAACGACAGATTCTGGTCTTTTCGTTACTGGAAACGCGTCACTCAATATCAACCTTGATGCTCCATCGTCGGTTATGAGCCTGCCTATTTGGGTAATGGGCGCCGGTTCAAATGTCACTTTTGACACCACTGGCACGGTGAATCTAGTGGCGAATCAAAATGCCGCCATCATTGCTAGTGATAAAGGGACGTGCACCTATTCCGGTAAGGGTAATGTCACTTACAAACCTATGGTTGAAACCGACAAAGTTTATTTAGCATGCGAACCGAAAGCTGCCGAAGGTGCGCTTATTGGGGTGCTAGATCCGGTTAACACGTCACACATTAGCTCTATCCAAGGGGAATGGGCTTTCGGGCTGTTCCGCGGCGAGAGTGACGGTAAATCCCCGGCAGGATCGGTGACTGTTGGCCAGGTTAATACTGTTGATGTGGCGGTCGAAAATGCGGATGAGGCAAAGACTTCTGTCGAGGTTGATGGTGTAGCGACCGACGAGGTTATTGCCGCTAAACATATTTCAGTAAAGCACGGTGAGTATGCGCTGGCGAATGCGCTAGGCACCACAACGCCAGCGATTGCTCCAGGAGCTGCGGTAACTTTGTCTGCCCCAAAGGCAGAAGGTTTCACTGCTACCTGGCAACTGTTAACTAAAGGAGTGACGTTGGAGGATCTTGGGCTGAGCCAAGCAGATCTATCTAACGCCAGCCTCACTTACGCTCAGCCAGGGGTTAATGTGGCTTGGCAAATCACTTACGCAAAAGATGCCAAGCCGTCAGCTAGCCCGAGCGTTATCGTGAAAGCGAAGAAACTACCTAAATCAGGCTGCTAATTTGTAAACCCTATTGATTAAGTGCCCGGTGTGTCGATAAAGCGATACTCCGGGCACTTTGTTGATTTCAGCTATGTCTGCAATGTGCGGAAACCAAAAACTTTCTTAAAACGCAGCTTGATTAACCTGGGGGATTCAACCCCCTCCAATGTTAAACTTCGTTTTCCATTGCGTTCATGCTACACAAACCGAATGCATTAGGTGGTGTTGCCTAGTGTTCGCTGCATATTCGCTGCACGCGCAACCCTCGATAATAGGCATAAAACATACTCTGAATACGGTCGGGGTTTGTCGCAGGGGCTTCAACCCCCTCCTTGGATTTGCTAATGAGAAAGCTAGCTTTCTCATCGTGTTCTCGGGGTGGATGGTGATCTTGCGAATCGTCGGGGTTATCGCCCCTTCGGGGCTACAACCCCTTCCTCGGCCTCGGTCATATGAAAACTACGTTTTCATATGACTCTCGGCTCTCGTCGGGGTTTCGCCGCAGGGGCTTCAACCCCCTCCTTGGTCTCGGCAATGTTAAACTTCGTTTCCCATTGCTCTCGACCTGCGTCGGGGTTTCGCCGCAGGGGCTTCAACCCCCTCCTTGGTCTCGGCAATGTTAAACTTCGTTTCCCATTGCTCTCGACCTGCGTCGGGGTGACAGGATTTGAACCTGCGACCTCTTCGTCCCGAACGAAGCGCGCTACCAAGCTGCGCCACACCCCGATTATGTTGGCCACCTTGTGGCAACCGTCGGCCAGTCTATCTCAGTTTGCCCTCGATTAGCCAAATCGATGCCGAACCTATGCGGCCTCGGTCAAGGTCAACAATGTTGCTTCTGGACGGCAAAACAGTCTGATCGGCGTGAATGGGTTAGTGCCTATACCTGCCGAAACATGAAGTGGGATGTTACCCCATGTGCTTAGCCCGCTGGCCTGATCGAGAGGCAGATCACAGTTTGCCACTAGCGCTCGGTTTATCGGCAGACAAACTTGGCCACCATGCGTGTGGCCGGCAAAAATCATTTCCATACCGTCGTTAACGAAATCATCGAGAATTCGGCGATAAGGTGCGTGCGTGACTCCGATGTTGAGCAGCGTGTCTTGTGCTGGCGAGCTGCTAACGGCTTTATAGAAGTCAGCCCCGATATGTGCGTCACCGGTACCGCGCAGCTCAATTAAACCTTTTGAGGTCTTCACCATTGCTGAATGATTATTCAAATCCTGCCAATTATGGGCAGTAAATGCGTCGCGTAAGCCTCGCCAGTCCAATTCAGGGGCTTTCTTCGGTGGCTTTGAATGGGAGAACAAGTATTGGAGGGGATTCTTGAATACGGGACCAAAATAGTCATTGCCGCCGAAAACAAACGCGCCAGGCACATCCAATAGCGGTCCTAGAGCGTCAATCAGCACATCGATTGCCTCGTTAGAGCAAATATTGTCACCAGTATTTATCACCAAGTCCGGTGTCAATGTCGATAGTCGACGCAAGAACGCTATTTTGTGTTTTTGATAAGGCATCAAGTGAATGTCTGAGATGTGCAAGACCTTGACATTGGGGCTACCAGGTTTTAATACCGGCACGTTTTGATGGCGTAGAACGAAACCAAATTCTGCTTCTGCTAATGCGCCCACTAGCGCCCCGGTGCCTGCGGCTAGCGTCCATGCCGCTAAATTGATTGCTCTCATTAGCGGTTAGATTGTGGGGTTGATGAGCCATCCGGTCGAGGAGTGGCCGAAGGTTTGCGCGTATCAATTGTCGAATTATTCCAAGTGGGCACCACCGGGCCAGGCGGCGACCACGGCTCGAAAGTAGCTGGCTCTTTGCCTTCCAAGGCAGCCTGCATTAGTGGTTTCCAGATTATTCCAGCATCACGCCAACCCAGCGGGCCATTTAGCGGGGTCAAATACTCTGCCGCAACGTTTCGTTGAGCTTCTGGTGTGGCTAGCCACTTGTCATTAGCGGTATCACCAGCGATGGCTACTGCTGTGGAGTAGTAAGGGGTATAGCCGACGAAAGCTACCGCAGATTTAGAATCGTCAGCGGTACCAGTTTTTGACGCCTGGTCAATGCCGTTAGGAATATACGCATTCGCAGAAAGACCCCTAGTTTGTACGGCTTTCAGCACATAGTTGACGCCATCAGCGACTTTCGCGTCGATAGTTTGCTGGCAGTCTGCGCTAGGAACTGGAACCTCGGAGCCATCCTTGTTAGTTACCTTGTCTAAAATGATCGGTAAACAGCGAATACCACGATTGCCGAAAGTGCCATATGCCGTAGCCATTGATAGTACAGTGACGTCTGCAGAACCCAGCACGAAAGCGGGTAGTCGTCCATAATCGCGCAGGTGCTCACCATACCCGCCAAGATCTCTAGGCCAAGCCAACTGAACTCCTGCTCGTTCAGCCATATCAGCGGTACGGCATGGGCCGTTATCCAAGGTGACGTTCACCCAGTAGTTGTTGACCGACCACATCATGCCGTCAACCATGTTGAATCGTCCTGAAGAGTGGCTGTAGACGGCATTAGTGGTAGTCCACGGCGGATTATCGTTCAAAACAATAGTTTTGTCCTCGCAGTCTTTGAAGGAACGCCCATTCCAAGACTGTGTTCGCTGCACGTCATACCAGGTGGTATCGGGGTAGTGACCCTGCTGAATGGCAGCAGCAGCCGCGAAAGTTTTGAACGTAGATCCCATGGTGAAACCTTCGTTACCGCCCATGTCGTGGCTGACCGAATAGTTGTAGAAGGTTTCGCCAGCAGCTTTATCCGTGCCCATAACCGAACGAGACTGAGCCATAGCGATGATTCGTCCAGTGCTTGGCTCGACAGTATCGGCTACCGCAATCGGCGCATCTTGTGGCCCGACCACCGAGCTGACCGCTGACTGCGCGGCGTCTTGAATGCGCGGATCAACGGTCAAAGTAATCGTTAAACCGGCTCGTTTAAGAGTTTCCTCACGTTCAGTAGGGTTACTACCTAGGCCTGGCATCTGATCGCTCAACAAAACATTTTGGGCAAACTGACAAACGAATGGGTAGCGTGTTCCGACACAACCATTCACCCTAGAGCTGACCTTTGACGGGTCGAATTCCACCTGATTGGCTGCGTCTGCTTCCGCTTGGTCAAGATTTTGGTAGGTGACCATAGCGTTAAGCACATCGTGACGCCTGGCTAGTGCGGCGTCTGGGTTATTGACCGGATCCGAGTTTGACGGGTTTTGTACAAGCCCGGCTAATAATGCTGACTGTGCTAAATCCAGGTCGGCCGCATTGACCCCAAAATAGTGTTGAGCCGCCGACTGTACGCCGTAAGCGCCATCACCGTAGTAGGCGATATTGAGGTAGCGTTCCAAAATTTCGTGTTTAGTCAATTTCTGTTCTAGTGCAACCGCATAGCGCATCTCTAACACTTTGCGATCAAGTTTAGGTGCGGTTACTTCGGCAACACAGGTGGGTTCGTTATTGCACAACTGCTGGCGCACCAACTTTATGTACTGCTGGGTTAGGGTTGATCCGCCGCCACTAACACCGCCAGAGGCCGCATTCCCTAATGCCGCCCTAACGACAGACTTGAAATCTAGTGCGCCATGTTCGAAGAAACGGTGATCTTCGATAGCAATCTGGGCATCCTGCATGGTTTTAGAAATTTGATCCAGCGGCACATATTTGCGGTCTTGATCAAAGAAATTCGTCAAAACTGAGCCATCCGACAACAAGACTGTGGAGCCTTCGAGCTGAGGCGGTACCGTCAAGTCAGCAGGCATCTGCTTGAGACTAGCCGAAGCTGTTTTCGTCAGTCCGGCGACTAGCGCAGTTATAGGCACAGCCAAGCCAGCCACTAGCACGCCGATTAGCAAACTAATCGAGACGAACATAATGGAACGAGAGAGTTTAGTTTCGCCGCTAGAACTCATGACTACCAGGGTACGTTACTTATCTGTAAGGACGCTAACTAGATGGCTACACTTTCCCTAGAAAAAGCGGCTTAGCATATTTTGCCTCGTTAAACAAGGGACTGCAGGGGTATAGAGTTGGCGTTTCTCACTCCCCGCAGGGGGCTGTTAATAATCGCTAACAAGGTGTAACTTGGGTATTGCCTCACTGACGAGGTCCGAGTCTCTCGGTCGACGTATTCGTCGCCATGGAAGGAGCGGTCTTGATGTCTGCCACCCCAGATGATTGGCAACTAATGGCGAAATGCCGGGGAATGAATGATGCGCTGTTCCCCGAAGGCAAAGATCAAAAAAGAGCGAAGGCCATTTGCAGCGGCTGCCCAGTGCGCACGCAGTGTCTAGCAGAAGCCTTAGATAACCGCATTGAATGGGGGGTGTGGGGCGGATTAACTGAGCGCGAACGCCGACAGGTGCTTCGTAGCCGTCCTGATGTGGAGTCTTGGGCAAAGGTGCTCGAAGCTGCCGCTGAAGCTGACGAAAGTTGCGTACGCGTGGTTGATCGCAGGTTTGATCATCCAGACGGTACTAGTTATATCGCGACTCAAGTAACCATTCTCGGGCGTCGCTAACCGGTCGAGGTAGAGACGATGGAATCTCGTCCTAGCCCGCTAGGCTAGGCGCCATGGATACCTCGAAAATAACTCGCTGGGAGTATTTCACTGCCCCGATAATTAGCCACATAGCTCAACAGCTGCTGAATAATTTCGGATCTGAGGGCTGGGAACTAGTACAGCTAGTGCCTGGCCCGAATCCGGACTCTTTAGTTGGTTACTTCAAGCGTGAGCTAGTGGATGAAAGCTAACCGACCCTAGCCGAATCTCCTAGGTTAGTCGAACATGCCTTTTGGTTTGTCAGCCCGGAAATTGCTGAGTTTATGAGCGGTTGGGGGAACTGATTGTTGCTCTGGTACTAAATCGGGTTTAACTTGCGCTTTGCTACTGAGTTCTGGTTCAGCGTTCAAGCCAGCCTTGATGGCGTCAGTGATGGCACCCAGGCTCGCCTTAGTTTCTGCAATAGTTGCTTTCGGACCTTGTACCTTCTTGAAACGTTTCCAGGCTGCTATAGCGCACAAGGCAACCAATATGATGCACAGTACAAAAAGAGTTAAGAAACCAAATGTCAACGCTGTTATGGGGGATCGTCCAAGCACCTGATTATAGATAATCGATAACGCGAAACCGCAAGTCAGTAACAGAATGAACAGTGCTGTGGCAGCTACTACAGCCAGCGCAACAACGAAAACAGCACCTAAGCCAGCGTTCTTTGCGGCTGGTTTCAGCTCTGCTTTAGCCAAATCACCGATTTGGCTAAACATTTTTCCGGCGCTGGTCTTGACCTGATCGATAGCGTCCATGATCGACTGGCGTTCAGCCATCCGAGATCTCCTTCCACGCCTGGCGCAGTAACTTCTTCACATCAGCCTAGTTGCTAAAGTCAGATGTTGCGAGATTTAGCTAGCTCTCTAGTGCCCAGAAAGGCGAAATCTAATCGCCCCAGAATCCAAGCTGATCGGGCAAGTTAGTTCATTTTGGTTGACATAGGCTCGCCAACAGTGCAGCACGTATGGCAGACGCAATTGCCGATCATTGCTCAAGCTTCGCACCTGCGCCACTAAATCCTTGCGATCAGGCTCATCGAGTTGTGCTACCTGTGGCTGAGAATTGACCATTTCAAGTAGATCGTCTTGGGTGGCGGAAACCCAAAGTCGGAAATCGTGGCGCTCGTGGTAAGGGAAGTATTTGCTGTTTAGCAAGGCTTCTTGGTGATGGTCGGTGAAGTCGCCGGTCATCGCATTAGCGTCAACACTACGCAGCAGCTGGGTCAATCTAAATACCCAAGGCACGCTATCGTCGCGTTCAAGGCTAGAGCCGGTAGCCCACCCGTCATCTCTGAGCGCGCTAGCAATCTCAATAAAAGCCGGTTTTAGATCAACGTGTGAACGTAACGCACGATTAACCATAACTACGTCGAAACTTTGGGGAGCTATCGGCAATGAGGTGATCTTTCCTGCAATGCCAACTAGGCGTCCCGCCGCTGCTTGCTCTCGATATGTGGTGACCAATCTCGATAATGCGGGTTGGTTGTCCACAACGCTAACCACGAAATTGTCTGCCTCAAGTAGGGGGGCAACTATGCGCAGGTTGGCACCAAGACTCAACACTGAGTGTCCGGAGCCAACTTGCCACTCTAAAGCTGCTCTAGGAAGCGAAAACCGTAGTCCCACACGACCAGTTTAGGAAACTGGTAGGTGCTCCAGCTACTTGTGGCAAATCCGACCCAAAAAGTTATCCACAATCGTGACGTTTTTTCGGTTGGGTGACCATATTTTCAGTGTGATTTTGGTGGTTACTGGTGATTCACTTTTAGCTCAGAGCGTTCAGGCTGCGGCTGCTGCATTAGGTGTCCAACCGCGTTTAGTTGCCCATGCCGATCAAGCTAAAAAATATTGGGGACAAGCAAATTTAATCCTTATCGGCACCGATCAGGCTAGTTCGGTTATTGGAGCTGGCCTAGAGGGCAAAGTTGGCACTCACGTGATCGGCACAAACCAGCGCGACTTATTAGCTTGGTCAGTGCCCTTGGCGGCGCCAGCCTTATTGCTGCCGGATCAATCAAGTTTCTTAAGTTCACTGATGTCTGGGCCGACAGTTCATATTGGCAATAATTGTTTAACTGTTGCAGTGTTGGGCGGGTCTGGGGGAGTCGGCGCCTCAACCTTGGCTGCCGGTCTTGCTCAACGCGCTGTCAAAGCTGACCATAGCGTAGCTTTAGTAGAGCTTGACGAATACGGCGGCGGGCTAGATCTACTGTTTGGGGCTGAACGTGAGCCAGGGTGGCGTTGGCCAGACCTAAGCTCGGCTACCGGTTATGTAGGTAAGTTAAGTGGTCGGCTCCCGAATACTACTGGCGTTGATTTGGTGTCTACTTCGAGAGCTTCACCTGGTTTACCTTCTTCTGATGCAGTAAAAGCCATCGTTAGGTCATTGCAGCGCACCCATGATCTAGTGGTGTTGGATGCTGGTACGGCCGATCGGGTGCTTGAAGTAGCGATGACGAACTGCCTAGTTGTGGTAGCAGGCGACATTAAACCCATGCTGAGCGCTAAAGCCAGGCTCGCCAAAGCGAAACTGGTTGATGTTGAGGTTGTGGTGCGACGTTCCCCAGCTTGGTCTTTGGATCCGCAACTGGTTGAAGAGACGTTAGAAGTGCCAGTCATCGGGGTCATCGACGAGGATAGAAAACTAGGTGTGGATGCTGCCTTCGGTTCAGCCCCTGGCCTAGGCGCTCGTAGTCGGTTCTCGAAAGTGTGCACCAAAATTCTAGATCGGTTTAGCGCATGAATGAAGAAGATCTAGAAGCGGTTCGCGTTATCCTCGCTTCATTAGGTAGAGCTTGGACAACTCAAGATGTGGCAGATGCTCTCAGCCAAATAGGGGTGGTTGTTTCTGATGCATTGGTACTAGTAACCGTGCAAGCCTTGCGGGTAGGAAGCGTTGGTTTGGGGCCATTGCAGCCGCTAATAAGTCTGCCTGGGGTTACTGACATTCTGGTTGATGGGCCAGGGCGGGTGCTCGTAGATTGCGGGCGCGGGTTAGAAGTTAGCGAGGTAAGTTTTGATTCGGATGCCCAGGTGCGTCGATTGGCGGTGCGGCTAGCTGCCAGTGCTGGGCGTCGGCTAGACGATGCCTGCCCATATGTAGACGCGAGGTTGGCTGATGGGCTCAGATTTCATGCCATTCTTTCCCCAATAGCTGCCCCAGGTACCTGCATTAGCTTGCGGGTGCCAGCAAAATCAGGTTTTCGGCTAGCGGACTGGTTGAGTCGCGGCTCTATTAGCCAAGAGACTGTTGCACTATTGCGCCAAATGCTCGCTAAGAAAATATCTTTCCTTATCAGCGGCGGTACTGGCAGTGGAAAAACGACTTTGCTGTCCTCTATGCTCTGCGAGCTTGACTCTAGTGAACGGGTGCTTATTGTCGAAGATTCTCGCGAATTAGACCCGCAACATGACTATTGCGTTCATTTGGAATCTCGGCCATCAAATGCCGAGGGCGCCGGGGCGATAACGATGACCACACTAGTGCGACAAGCTTTGAGAATGCGTCCAGACCGAGTAGTTGTTGGCGAAATTCGCGGTGGTGAACTTTGCGACTTGCTACGCGCTTTGAATACCGGACATGAGGGCGGGTGTGGCACCATTCATGCTAATTCGGTGGCTGATGTGCCGGCGAGGCTAGAGGCGCTGGCTGCATTGGGTGGGTTAGACCGATTAGCATGTCACGCCCAAGTAGCCTCCGCTATCCAAGCCATTTTGCATGTGAAGCGATGCCGAGACGGGGTGCGTCGACTCGTCCAGGTTGGCGTGCTGTCTCGACGTCCAGACGCTCTAGTAGAGGTCGCTCTAGCGCTTGAGTATGACGGTGGAAAAGGTGCTCGAATGGTGGCCCGAGAAGGTTTTAAGCGATTTCAAGAATTGATTGGTGCCCCATGTTTGCTTGGTTAGCTGCTGGTTTCGTCGGGTTTACCGTATGGCTCACGGGGCATGCTAACGCATCCCGGTCAGCCAATTTAAGGTTGAGTGGGAAAATAGCTAAACCATTGAGCAGAAAATTTCGTCTAATAATGCTGATGGTTGGGATAAATGCCGTAGTAGCCGCCATAAATTTGAGCCTGTGGTGGGTAAGTGCGTCAGTTAGCATCCTAATAGGGTTAGCTTCTTGGCTATTAGTAGCCGGGCGAGCAAAGCGTCGCAGTGATCAAATGGCTAAACAACTTATGCGCGGGTGCAATATCCTTGCCGGGCAACTTCGAGCAGGCAAAATCCCTGCCGCTGCGCTAGGTGTTGCTGCTGGCGAGTGTGAAGCGTTGAAATCTGTTGATTCAGCTAGGCAGGTTGGTGCCGACGTGCCAGCAGCCATGCGCAGGCTAGCTAAAGAAGATGGGGCAAGCGGGCTAAGGCAACTAGCGGCAGCCTGGCAATTGTGTGAACTCACCGGCGCTCCAGTAGCTCCAGCTGTGCTGCGGGTTGTTGATGGGCTGCGTACTAGCCAAGCAACGGAACGTACCGTTAATGCTGAGCTGGCTTCGGCGAGAGCCACCGGACGGCTGCTGGCGTGTTTACCGCTGCTAGGAATAGCGCTCGGTTACGTTGCAGGTGGTGATCCGATCAATTTCTTAGTAAATAACTCAGTAGGCAACATCTGCCTAACTGTCGCTATCGTCCTAGCGAGTCTTGGTTTGGTTTGGACGGAGAAACTTGCTGATTGCGTGGCGGAGGAATGATTTGGTTAGCAGCAGTGGCAGCTGGGGTCAGTATTTTTCTGGTGGCTAAGCCAACCCCTAGTAAAGCTATTGAATTACCTAAGATTACCGGCGAATGGTTGTCGTGGTTATGGTGGTCAGGATTAGGTGTCGCCTTGGGTTTTCTAACTGGCGGTAAGCCTGGTTGGGTAGCAGTAATGACTGTTGTGGCTCTAAGTATTAAATATCTTTTGAATGAACGTGAAGCCGCTAGTCGTAGGCGGCAACGTGCCGCAGTACGTAGCCAGTTTCCAGATACTGCAAGTTTATTGGCGGCTACACTCAGCGCCGGGCTACCGATTCGTAACGCTATTGCTCAAGTAGCGAAGGTTAGCCAGCCACCAACCAGTCAGCTCCTTGACCAGGTGGTAAGCCAATTAGATATTGGTCGAGACGCGGCAAAAGCCTGGGAGGTGCTAGCAGATGAGCCTTGTTGGTCTGACGCTGGTGCTGATATGGCGGTGGCGTCTTGGGCAGGAGCCAAAGTTGCCGATTTATTAGCCACCCAGGCAGACGATGTGCGCGCTCAGCTTGCGGCTCGAAAAGAAACGAAAGCTAAAACTGTCGCCGTGCGTTCAGTACTGCCATTGATGTGCTGTTTCTTACCGAGTTTCATATTGGTGGGGGTAATTCCGATTATCGCTGGCGTTATTTTGAAAGGCATTTTCTAGCCCTCTTGCAAGAGTTGTCCACAACCTGTTGTCCGGTTGAAACTTAAGGTCAGGGCGCAGCCATATTTTAGGCGACTGCAAAAGCAGCAAGAAGCTACCTCACCTAGTGAGGAAACATGAAAGGAGCCAATATGGCCACCACTGTAGAAACGTCGCCAAAGTTGAGTGTGGATGAACAGTTATCGATGCTGCAACCTGTTGTCAGGCATCCACCCACTAAGATTCGTCGTGCCTGGCAGCGAGGCATGGCTACCGCCGAATATGCGGTAGGCGTGCTAGCTGCGGTAGCAATTTCCCTAGTTCTGTTGAAAATCGTTACAGGAAAAGATTTCTTCTCGGCAATGCTGAAATTCGTTGTTTCACTGATCTCCAAAGTCGGCGAACAAATCCCCTAATTTGGTGGGAGTTTCTGTCGGGTGCAGGTTGGCGCCTCCACCCGACAGAAAGGCGGAACTATGGCTATAAACAACCAGTTAACGAAAAATTATCGGGGCATGGTTACTGCTGAATTAGCAGTAGGAATACTTGCTGCTTGTGTAGTTACAGCTCTACTTGTTTGGGCGATTTCACTTATCGGATTACAAGCTGTGTGCTCAGATATTGCCTCGCAAATAGCCAGATTTGAGGCTCGCGGGGATAATCATTCGGCCGCCGTTGTCAAGACGAAAGCGCCGCGCGATTCGGTGATCGAAGTTGAGCGCAAGGCTAATGAAATCATTGTGACGGTCAGTGCTGAAAGATCTTTAGGTCTGCTAGGGCCTATTCCAGTCAGTGCCGAAGTTAGCCAGCCGATCGAACCACGGTGATTGGAACAGGAATGAAAATACTACAAAATGTGGTGAGCAACCGCTTAGGGGCAGTTATTTCTGATGAGCGTGGCGGTGGATCATTCCTGATGACGGGAGTGATCATGGTCGTGTTGGTGGTTGCTTTCGTAGGCGGCATGATGGCTGCCCGCCTCAACGAGTCACGCCATATTCGTGAAGTCGCGGATTTAGCGGCCTTAAGTGCGGCACGCGCCCAAGCTCGCGGTCAACCAGCCTGCGACTTCGCGAGGCAGAGCGCTGAAGCGAATCATGCCCGAATAGCTGACTGCCAAATAGATACTGGTTACGGAGAATTTGTAGTTAGCGTCGAAGCCGAATCAGATTCGAAAATTCAACTACCGGGATTAGGAAAAATTGAGGCGCTTGCTAAAGCCGGGATTATCGATGAATGACGCGTTGAGCCTAGATAGTAAAGTCACCAGAAGCCCGTGCTTTCAAGTTTCTTGGGGGCTGACTTCAAAAGCTATGTGCGTGCGCAAAACAGTTTCAATAATGCGATAGCTGCCTGCTTGTCAAGCATTTGATTAGCGGTCGCGCATCTAGGCGAAACTATGCACGCCGGGCAACCGGATTCGCAATGGCAGCCAGCCAGCCTGTCTAAGCAAGCTGTTGTCCATTCCTGGGCAACCTGGTATCCACGTTCTGTGAAACCTGCTCCGCCGCTGGATCCGTCATAGACAAATATTGATAACCCACCAGTTTGGGGGTGGAATTGGGTGAATAATCCGCCAATATCCCAACGATCACAGGAGGCGAAAACGGGTAGCAAAGATGTGGCCAAGTGAGCGCTAGCGTGTGCGCCAGCGTTCAATACTCCTGGTTTCAGATGAAGATTGTTGAATTCTTGTTCTTCCAACGTCCACCAGAAGGCATGCGTGTTGAAGGTTCTTACCGGAAGATCCAAGTCACTTTGATCCCATACATCATTGGTCACCAGATCGCGGCGCAAGAAACCAGTTACTTGGCTAGCTATCTGTACTTGGCCATGGCAGATTGTTCCTAGCCCTAGAGTGCTAGATGCGCTAAGAGACAAGATGGTCAATTCTATGTTTGATTTTGGCTGGGTATAGTAGGCGGGCTCAGTGCGGCGTACCAAGGCGCGCCCTTCGTCGGGTCGGTAGTCAGTGACCAACCACTGCTGGCCTTGGTGCAAGTAGATAGCGCCAGTGTGTACGGCCCGATCTGCCATTTCGGGGTTAACGTCGCCAATCACGCCCCCGCTATCGCGCTCTATGATTTCGACGGTTTTAGCGCTGCTGCCGCGCAAATCAATAAAATCTACGGCGCGATCCTCGCGCACCCAATACCACCCGCTCGTTCTCCTCCTCAGTAAGCCAGCGGCCACGCCCTGATTAGCTAAATCTTCTAGTTGCGGACCAAACCAGCGTTCATCGTCTTGACTAAGCGGTAATTCTTGAGCAGCAGCGCCAAGATGCCCAGCCAGCACGTGTGGGTTAGAAGCATTCAGGACGCCGGTTTCTACTGGGCTATTGAACATTAACTCAGGATGCTCTAAGAAATAAGCATCTAGAGGGTCATCGTTTGCCAAGAAAATCACTAGCGATTCTTTGGCGCTACGGCTTGCCCGGCCAGATTGTTGCCTAAAGGAAGCCAGTGTTCCGGGGAAGCCGGCGATTAGTACGGCATCCATACCGGCGATGTCTATTCCAAGTTCAAGTGCGTTGGTGGCTGCTACTCCGGCTATCGTGCCGTTAGCTAAGCCATTCTCTATAGCTCGCCTATCGGCAGCAAGATAGCCGCCTCGGTAAGAAGCTATCTTGGCGTCAGTATGTTTTGCTGCCCGAAGTGCTATCAGTTCTGCTTGATTACGGCTTGCCGCAAAGGTGATTACCTGGTTACCCTCATTAGTTAGGTCAGCCATCAAATCTGCTGCATCGTGGGCAGTGCTGTCACTAGGTTTCCAAAGCAAAGTGGTGCGTTTGCCTTGGTGTGACGTGTCTTCGGACACCACTGCTAGCGGCTCTGGCTCACCGATTAAGTCTGCGCCCCAGAATTGGGTTTGTGCTGCTGTAGCGGAAGCCAAGATGAAAACCGGATTGGAGCCGTAATGTCTACAGATGCGTCTTAGACGCCGAATGACGTTGGCAACTTGAGACCCGAATATGCCCCGATAGCGGTGCGCTTCGTCGATGATCACATAACGCAGCGAGGAGAGTAATCGTCGATAGCGTAGGTGATTAGGCAGTATTGAGATATGCAGCATATCTGGGTTAGTTAAGACGAAGGTTGCCTCATCACGGGCGAAGCGGCGTTGAGCTGGTGAGGAGTCCCCATCCAAGGTAACTATGGGTAAACGCTTGGGGGCAAGCTCGCAAGCTGAACGCAATTGGTCATGAGCTAATGCCTTAGTGACTGACAAATATAAGGCACTGTGCTGTGCCAGACCCAACCGGGTGCGTAAATCTTGGCTCGAAGTGGGTGGACTAGCCTGTTCGCCACCAGCCAGGGCAGCTAGTACTGGCATTAAATAGGCCAGCGATTTTCCCGATGCTGTTGATGTGGTGATCGCACAGTGGTGTCCGGCGTGAGCCAGCTCAGCAAGCTCGCATTGGTGAATCCAAGGTCTAGCTATGCCAGCAGCGTTAATGGAGGCAACGACATTTTTCGGTAACCACCCAGGCCATGACGTAGTTTTGCCGGGTTGAGCCGGGCTGATATGACGATAACGCACCTCAGGTTGGTTTATCCAACGCTCAAAAGTCACCAGATCACCATCTCGCGTGGTCTAGTTCAAATCCCAATTAATTGGTTGAGCGCCTTGATCTACAAGTGCTTGGTTGGCTCGACTAAATGGACGTGAACCGAAGAAGCCGTATCTTGCAGACAAGGGGGATGGATGGGGTGAAGCGATGATAGGAATGTTGGCTTCAGTCAGTTGGTCGGTTAAGGTTTGCGCGTCCCGACCCCATAAAATCGCAACCAACGGTCCGCCACGCCTAGTCAAAGCTTTAATGGCGCAAGCTGTTACTGGCTCCCAACCGCGTCCACGATGGGAGGCAGGTTTACCTGGGCGTACCGTCAGACACCTGTTTAGTAATAACACGCCTTGGTTGAACCAGCCGGTTAAATCCCCGTGGCTGGCGGGCGGAATGCCAAGATCTGAGGAAAGCTCTTGATAGATATTTACTAGGCTTCTTGGCAGCGGACGCACGTTGCGATCAACTGCGAAAGACAACCCGATGGCGTGGCCAGGCGTCGGGTACGGGTCTTGACCAACAATCAATACCCGCACATCAGCTAACGGTCTCGTGAAAGCGCGCAAAACATTCTTACCTTCAGGCAGATAACCACGCCCGGCAGCGATCTCAGCGCGCAAAAAATCGCCCATAGCGTGGATTTGCGGCTCCACCGGCGCTAATGCTTCAGCCCAGTCATCGGCTAGTAATTCCGTTATTGGTTTAGGCGTCATTATCGTCCTCGTCTTTAAGGGGCAGGTTTGATTTTAACTGTGACGCTCAGTAATGCCACCAAGGCCATCAATGCGGCGCCAGTTTGGAAAGCCAGCGACATTGACCACATGTCAACAATTGCCCCGGCTACTAGTGGTCCGAAAATATTGCCTAGGTCGGCGCACATCTGGAAAACAGCTACCGGTGTGCCTTTCGGGGCAATGTCGCCCACCATTGCCGCCGGCGCTGTCCCGAGCATCGCCGAACCAATAGCGAATCCGCTAAGCATTAGTGTCAACCAAAACACATTGGGCGCTAGAGCGAAGACTGCACTAGTTGCAGCGCATATGACCAAACCGGCTACTAAAACAGGTTTGCGTCCCGCAGTATCAACGGCACGGCCAACGGGTGGGATTACACAAATTTGGACGCCAGCGGCGATTGCCAAAATGATCCCTGTCCAAGTGGTTGGTTTACCCATTGTTTCTACGATCAGGATCGGAATCAATGTTGAGCGCACTCCGAATCCCTGCCAACCGACAGAGAAATTAGCTAAACACGCCAGCACATATCGTCGATCTCGCCAGACTTCGCCAATTCCAGTACGTTTGTCAGCCCCAGAATCGAAAGTGGATCCGGTCCGCAGCAAGATCATTCCCGCTATCCCGCCGATAACTAGGGTCAAAGTGTAGAAGAAGAATGGTGCGCGGATAGAGATGGCGGTGAAAACTGCGCCCAGAGCAGGCCCGGTCATATTGCCAATCAAATAGCCACCCTGGTACAGCCCGGTGGCGCGTCCACGGTTACTGACCTTGGTGGCTGCCAGAAGTTGGCTCATTGCGGCAGTACTGAACAGTGCTGAACCGAACCCTCCAGCACCACGCAATAACAACATTTGTAAATATGACTGGGCGAGGCCGCATCCCAGACTAGAAGCGGCAACTATGAACATGCCAGTAGCTAGTACCCGTCGCTCCCCGAAACGAGCATTTATCGGCCCGCAAAATGGTCCAGTAGCTAGCTTTAACACCGCAAAAGTAGAAACCACCAACCCAACTTGGGTATTAGTAGCGCCGAATTCGCGAGCAAAAACTGGTAAAACCGGCACCACTACACCAAAGCCCAATGCCACCAGGAACGCTATTAACGTCAAGACCCAAGCATCTCGGGGGAGAACAGTTTTTTGTGGCACAACTCCAAAGGGTAGTCTCTTTAGAAAAATGGTATGAAGGGCGAAGATGAAGCGAAATGACGTTGATGAGGCTGCGCGCCAGCACTATGTGCCTCAAGCCCTACAAATTACAGCAGCATGGTCTTGGCGGATCGTGGCGGTTGCTGCGGCTGTAGTTGTTTTGTGGTGGCTAGGTGCAAAACTTAGTTTGGTCGTTGTCCCAATCATGGTGGCGATAATGTTTACCGCCGCGTTGGCGCCTATTCAACGTTGGTTGATTAGTCTTAAATGGCCTAAATGGTTGTGTGCGCTAACTCCTATGCTGGCAGTGATGCTGATATTCATTGGCCTAATTTCCTTAGTCGGGGCTCAAATAGCTACTCAGTGGTCGATGTTGGTGTCAAAAGCCACCGAAGGTATTACTGGCTTGTTGAAATGGTTAGGTGAAGGGCCACTTCACATCACTCAAAGTCAATTAGACGGTTGGATTGATCAAGCAATTCAGGTTGCCAATAATTCCAAAGAAGCTATCGCTACTGCAGTTGCCTCGGCTGGCTCTAAGGTGGGAAATTTTTTCGCTGGGACGGCAACCTGCCTATTCGCGACTTTCTTCTTCATGAAAGACGGTCGACGCATAATGAACCACGCAGCACACAAATTGCCTGGCTATGCCCAAGCTAACGTCGTGCCAGCCGTGCGTGAAGGATGGTTTTCGCTAGTCGTCTATATGCGGGCAGCAGTTATCGTCGCGGGTATAGATGGGGTGGGTGCGGGTATCGGCGCCCTCGCTATCGGCTCGAATATGTGGTTGGCCATATTGGTGTTGACATTCATCTGCTCTTTCGTACCGTTAGTTGGTGCCTTTGTGGCTGGCACAGTTGCCACCGTAGTAGTGTTGGTCACCCTTGGCCCGATAAAAGCCATCATCATGTTAGTGGTGTTCGTGGCTGTCATGTCTATTGAAGCCCATGTGCTACAGCCAATGATTTTGGGTAAGGCGGCAGATATTCATCCGTTGCTGGTGTTACTGGGTATCGCTGTTGGCTCAATTTTGGCTGGTATCCCGGGGGCATTATTCGCGATTCCGATAGTCGCTTTTGCTTCCGGCGTAGTCAGACGGGCGACTTCGCAAGCGCCAGCCGAGTCCGCATCAGCCTGATTTAACCCCGATTATCTCCTGATAGCCCGGCTGTGCCATGGGTTGTAACAACCAGGCAAGTAGAGTTCTAACCATGGACATGCCAAATAGTGCAGAGATAACCGAGATATTGCGTGCGGTCGCTAATGGGACGCTTACCCCCGAGCAAGCCAGCGAAAAGCTAACCACGCCGCGCTGGCCAGAGCATTTCTATAACGAAATCGCTCACCAAGAATCTAGCGAACAGGTAGCAGACGATGATCAACCAGTATCAATCGTTAACCAGCTAGGCACTATCGCGGCTCAACTTGGGTCGCTGGCTAACCAAACTTTCCGTTCTTTCGTCCAATCACCAAATAGTATGTCTGCATGCGACGACCAGCTGCCTGTGCAGACCCCAAAGCGCGCCCAGTTTACAGCTGCCCCACTAAGAGTCGTACTTCGCAGCCTCGCACGTCGAGTACGCGTAATCGCTGATCCTAAAGTAGCTACTGTTGTGGCCTCAGGTCCGCACAAATTACATTCCAACGGTGAGGTTTTGGAGATCATCTCGGAGGGTGATTTTAAGCCGAAACTAGACGTTTTCTCGATACGCGCATTGAAATTTGACGAGTTTTCTCTTGGCGGTAAGGAATTAATTATCCGTATCAACCCGGACCTTGTGCTAGACGCTGAAATAACTGGTGGCCGGTTAATCACTGAAGGTGTGAAGAATCTTGGCAGAGTGCGGATATCTGTAGCTTCCGCCCAACTTTATGGGGTGCAACAAGTATCAGAAGCCTTAATCCAAGCTTGTTCGGTTAAAGTTGAGGGATCATTCAAGGTTGGCAAATCTAGGTTGAGCGTCGAGTCCGGGAATTTAGACATCCATCTAAGCCCTGACGCGGACGTCGCTGTCCACGCTGAAAGCCAGCTCGGACGAATCATCTGGCCTGGCCAAAATAATCTAGCTCTAGATGAATATGTGGCTGGTAATGGTACCGCCCGCCTAGACGTGCAAGTCATCATGGGGCGGGCGGCAATAAAAGCGGATTAGGTTTAGCTATCGGTGAATGGCTCAACCTTTACGATGGTGACTGAAATCTGTTTGCCGCTGGGGGCAACGTAAGATACCTCGTCACCTTTGCGGTGGCCGACGACAGCCTCACCGAGCGGGGACTGCGGACTAAACACCTGAGTGTCAATATCCTCATCTAAGCCGAGCATTTCACGGCTGCCAAGCAAGAAAATGTCGGTATCATCTTCGTCGCCGAAGTAGGCAACTGTAACTAGTGTGCCGACAGCAGCCTCGTCAGGGTTTGTCGGAGCCTCGCCAACCTGAGCCAAATCCAATATGTGTTCAAGCTGGGCGATACGCCCCTCCTGTTGGCCTTGCTCTTCGCGGGCAGCGTGGTAACCCCCATTTTCTGATAAGTCACCTTCCTCGCGGGCAGCAGCAATCTTCGCGCTGACTGTTGGGCGTCCTACCTCTTTGAGGTAGTTCAGTTCTTCCGCCAACTTGTCATATGCATCTTGGGTAAGCCAAATCACAGAATCGGACATTCTTCTAGTCTAGCTGGCGGGGCAATTGGAATTTACCTGTTGGCCGGTGGGGCATTATAGAAATATGTCTAAATGTTGCGATGTGCCTTGTAACAGGGCTGTTGATGGTTCTGTGCTTAGGCTGCTGCATGTTCATGCCCATCCGGACGATGAATCCTCGAAGGGTGCTGCCACCACCGCAAAATACGTGTCCCAAGGAGTGCAAGTTATGGTGGCAACCTGTACTCGTGGTGAACGCGGCTCGGTACTGAATCCAGCGATGGATCGTCCAGAGGTGTGGGAAAACATCACCAAGGTGCGAAGTGAGGAAATGGATAATGCTCGCAAAATTTTAGGCGTCGAACACGCTGATCTAGGTTTCGAGGATTCTGGTTTGCCCGAAGGTGACCCGCTGCCCCCATTACCCGAAGGTAGTTTTGCAACCCTACCGGCCAGGGTCGCAGCCAAGCCACTAGTTAAGGTTATTCGCGATTTCAAGCCGCATGTCATAACTACTTATGACGAAAACGGTGGTTACCCGCATCCAGACCATGTGCAGTGCCATCGGGTGACGATGGAGGCCATTAGGCAAGCTGCTGACTCTCACGTCAGCCCAGAATTAGGTGAACCGTGGTTGATTCAAAAGGTCTACTATCAATTCGGCTTTCACCGCGCGAAATACGCTGCCATGAACCAAGCGATGTTAGCTGAGGGTTTGGACTCTCCTTATGCCGAGCGGCTAGCTCATTGGGCGGACGTTAACTACGAGCACCGGATCACCACCAAAGTTGAATGTGCGGATTTTTTCTCGGTGCGCGATAAAGCCTTACTCGCTCACGAAACACAAGTTGACCCGCATGGTGGATGGTTCGCGGTGCCTCGGGAAATCGAGAAAAGGGCCTGGCCAACCGAAGATTGGCAACTCGTTTACTCCAGAGTTCCAACTCGAATACCAGAAAATGACCTCTTTGCGGGGCTTCGAGACGATCGCTGTGTACCGCAAGACTTCAGTGATTTCTGGATTATCTAGGCTGTTTCGTCTGGTGAGCCCCAAAATGCGCTACGAAGATCAGCCCATTGTGTGATTGGTGGCAGACAAGAACGATTGCGGCACAAATATCCGGTGGGTTGATGATCTATGGCTGTGCGTGAATCAAATAGTCCACCAAAGCCAGACGTATTAGGTTTGCCGATAACGATGGCGGAGCCGGCAGTCGCCACCCTAGCGGCGGCCTGGCTAAACATCGAGAACGGGTCTGCCTGATCGTCGACAATCACCAATTGGGCAGGTCCACGACCGTCTTTTAATTCCAGCTGTTCTAAAGCGTCCGCCAATGCCCAACCAGCAAAACGTGGAGCCTGGCAAAGAGTTTCGTGCAGAGTTTGAGCACAATGGTCAGCACGATCTGCAAGGTCAGCGCGTCCACTCAGGGCTGAGGTTAACCGAAGTGCTGCCAGCATCGTCGATGAGGCTGATGGGGCCGCGTTATCGCTAAGTGATCTAGCCCGCTCGAACAGTAGTGAATCCTGTCTGGCGTCAAAATAGCCGCCATCAGGTGCTGCAAATTGATTGTGGGCACTATCGAGTAGCAGCTCAGCTCTTTCTAGCCAGGCTGGCTCACCCAATATGGCCGATAGTCGAGCGAAACCTAAAGCGCAGGCAGCATAGTCGCTGAGGACGCCCCTCGCCCCAATTTCGCCATTCAAACTTGTCCTGGCTAGGGCATTTTCATGCCAGTGATGTTCCCAAAGGTATTTTGCACTCTCATTGGCAGCACTCAGCCATTCCGGCATATTCAACATCACGGCCGCTTGAGCCAAAGAATCTATCAACCAACCATTCCAGGCAGCAATTACTTTATCGTCTCTTGCTGGTAGGCCACGCTCCATTCTGGCTTCAAGCAAAGCCTGGCAAACACGACGCAACCTGTCTGGATGCGGGTTGGAATGAAACTGCAGGGTTGACATGCCCGGAAAACGAGCAGCTAAGTCGGTAGCCGCAGACAAATTTCCGTTAGCTGTGACGTGAAATACTCCTTGAGCAAATAACGAATTGCCCGACAAAACTTCGTCGAACATTTTGGCATTCCACAAATAGTAGGAGGCGTCGGCGTCTTGGCTGGCGGCAAAAGCTCCGCCGTCCACACGCATTTCTCGAAGCAACCACCCCACGCTTTGACGAATTACTCGCTCCAACAACTCGCGTTGCTCTTCTTGGCCACCTGGCAGTGCTCGACGCCAACCCCTGATCAAGGTGCCTAAGAGTAAGGCGTTATCGTCCAGCATTTTCTCAAAGTGGGGTACTTGCCAACCAGTGTCGACGGCGTAACGGTGAAAACCGCCACCAATTTGATCATAAATGCCGCCTCTGGCCATAAACTCCAGGGTGATTAATGCCACATCGTTAGCGATTTTGTCGGTGCGCACCAGCAATGCGTCCAGCAGGGGAGCATTCGGGAACTTTGGTGCCGTCCCGAAGCCAGCATGTACTTTGTCGAAATCTTCCAATACTTGGTTGACCAGTGAAACTGGTTCCAGCTCGGTTGCTACTTCTGTTGGGGTTTGCAGCTCGGCTAGGTATTTCGTCAACGTATCGGCAGTTTCGATCGCTTCTGGTTCGCGCAACGCCCAAGCCTGACGAACGGCTTGCAGTACTTGAGTGAAACTAGGTTGATTATCTGTTGGGGTTGGCGGGAAATAGGTGCCGGCAAAAAACGGTTTACCTTCGGGGGTTAAGAAGACGCTATTTGGCCATCCACCTTGGCCGTTCAGAGCTTGGGTGGCGCGCATTAGTGCGGTGTCCACATCAGGACGTTCCTCACGGTCAACCTTTATCGCGACAAAGTTTTCATTTAGCAAAGCCGCAATTTTCGGGTCAGAAAAAGTTTCCGCATTCATGACATGGCACCAGTGGCAGGATAAATATCCAACCGAGACGTAAACCGGGACGTTACGATCTTTAGCTTCGGTGAAGGCTTGCTCGCTCCATTGCCACCAATCGATTGGGTTTTCCGCGTGGGCTAGCAGGTAAGGGGAACGGGCAGTTAATAATCGTTTCGCCATGCGTCCAGACTGCCAGATTCAGCGATTAAAGACGAAGCTACTTTCCGAAGCGGCGTTCACGTTGAGAGTAAGAACGCAGTGCGCGATAAAAGTCGACCTTCCTGAAATCTGGCCACAGTGCCTCGCAGAAATAGAACTCGGAATGGGCTGACTGCCACATTAAAAAACCAGATAGTCGTTGTTCGCCAGAAGTGCGGATGATTAAGTCCGGATCAGGGGTGCCGCTGGTGTAGAGGTGTTCAGAAATCTGTTCTAAGTCGATGGTTTCAGCAACTTCGCTGAGCGTTTTTCCTGTTTGAGCTTCCTCTTTTAGCAGGGATTTTACGGCGCTTAGCAATTCTTGGCGCCCCCCGTAACTGACCGCAACATTAACTACGAGGTCAGTATTCTTGCCTCGATGAAACTTGTTTTGGCTGCGATTTTCAGCTTCGCGTAAACGTTTAGCAACACCTTGGGGCAATAGGCTGAGGTCACCAACAATTTTTACTTGGTTTGTTTGGGCAAGTCGGTCAACTAGCCCCACAATCACTTCTAACAGCGGTTCTAATTCGTCGTGAAGTGAGCGTTTCAAATTGTCGGTGGACAGCACCCACAAAGTGACGATTTCGATGTGGACGTCTTGGCACCATTTGACGAATTCCACCAGCTTATCGGCGCCAGCTTGATAGCCCACCTCGTAAGGGTCTTTAGGCGCATTTAGCCTAGCCCAACGTCTATTTCCGTCTGCTAGGACGGCAACGTGGTGCGGCAGATTAGTGCGGGTGAATCCTTTGCGTAGCCGTCCTTCATAGAATCTGTAGAGTGGCTCGGCAAGAATATTTGGGGCACATGAAACGGCAGTCGAGATGATGTCCTCGATAGCTGCCAAAATCTTGCGAAACAGATTGCCCATAATCAAAGCCTAATAGTGTGGGCTAATTGTGTTGGTTAAGACGCTAACCTACGGTACCGTAGGTTATGTGCAAGCAGTGATATCTAAACCCAAGTTGAGAGGTGTTCTTCACGCGATAAACACCCCGATTGCGCTTATTGGTGGCCTGGCTTTGCTGATCGTAGCCGACGACCAGATGGTGCGCCTGGGGTGTGCTGTCTGGACGTTAACGGCGATCCTGCTATTCGGAAATTCCGCTTTCTACCATCGTGGTTCGTGGTCTGATCACGTCAAAGAGCTGCTTAGAAGAATAGATCATTCCAATATCGCCATCTTTATTGCCGGCACCTATACGCCGTTGGCGATAAGCTTGACCACCGGCACCTCTAGAATCATCTTGTTATCGGTAATATGGGCCTGCGCAGTTTTAGAGGTGGTCTTTCGCACCCTTTGGCTCTCGGCTCCGCGTTGGCTTTATGTGGCTCTCTACATAGTGATGGGTTGGGTGGCACTATTTTGGCTGCCGACTTTCTGGCATACCGGCGGGCCGGCCGTCGTGATTCTGCTAGTCGTAGGCGGGTTGTGCTACACGGGTGGCGCGTTAATGTATGCGCTAAAAAAGCCGAATCCATGGCCGGAATGGTTTGGATTCCACGAATTTTTCCACGCTGGTACGGTGCTCGGTGCAGCTTGTCACTGGGTTGCCATATTGCTGGCTGTGTTGTGATCCTTAGGCAGTTATTGAGCTGCCTTGGTATTTTTGGCCTCGCTAGCAAGAGCTACTTTAGCTTCCGCAGCGTCTAAGAACTTTGTGCATACTTCGACGAGTTTCTCGCCGCGCTCCCACAAAGCCATCGACTCGGCTAGTGCGATTCCGCCAGACTCTAGCTTTTGCACGATGTCAGCTAGCTCCTTTCGAGCTTGCTCATAAGTCAGTTCTTCACTCATGACTGTCTCCATAGTTAATTTCGGCATAAAGCTGCCCATCGGATAGGTAAATTTGTATTTGGTCACCCGGATCCACGTCGCGGACAGACGTTACCGACTGTTTTTGGCTGTCGGCCACGATTGCATAGCCGCGCTCTAAGGTTGCTTTGGGGGACATGGCGCGCACCCTGGCAAGACTATTTTCCACCCATTGACGATGGGTCTTAAATTGGATGCGCATAGCGTGATTTAGCCTCCCATCAAGCTGGGTGACTTTTTCTGCATGAATCTTGAGTGTTGTAGACGGATCTTTTAGTACCGGTCTGGACGCCCAAGTCGCTAAGTCTTGTCTAGCCAAGTGGATTTTTCGGGCAATAGCCTGGCGCAATCTTGCTCTGTGCGTCTCAATATCAGCCAATTCATCTTGGGCTACGGGAACCACTATTTTTGCGGCTGCTGTTGGGGTAGAAGCCCTAACATCCGCTGCAAAATCAATTAGTGGCATATCTGATTCGTGTCCGATGGCGCTAACTACCGGCGTTTTTGCTGCTGAAACTGCGCGAACTAACCCTTCGTCGCTGAACGGCAGTAAATCTTCTAGGCTGCCCCCGCCTCTAGCAATGATGATGACATCCACCGATGGATCGACATCAAGCCTTGTCAGAGCGTCAATGACCTGGGCTGCGGCCTGTCGCCCTTGCACTAGAGTGTGCTCTACTTTGATTGGTGCTTGTGGCCAGCGATTCAAAATGTTTGTCATGACATCATGTTCGGCAGCTGAATTTGCGCCAGTTATGACACCTATACCGCTAGGAAGGATTGGCAACTTTTTCTTGCGAATTGTTTGAAATAGCCCTTCAGCTGACAACTTGTTCTTTAGTGCTTCAAGCTGTGCGAGTAGTCGTCCTGAGCCGACCACCTCAATTTGACGGCACTGAAAACTCAGTGAACCGCTTTTTGGCCAAACCATTGGGTGAACTAAGGCAGCTACTTCGGTATTCGTAGCTATCGGGCCGGCTTGGTTCAGAACCAATTCTGAGCAGTGAACGCGTACCGAAATTTCTTCGTTAAGGTCGCGAAGAGTTAAGAATTGTAGACCTGTTCGCCTGTTCAACTCGATAATCTGGCCGCTAACCCAAACCCAACCGCAACGTTCAACCCAACCTTTTAACTGGTGAACGACTTGGCTTAACGGGCGTGCAGATGTGGCGTCGTTGCTGGGGTTTGGTGCGGTGGTCACTCAGTAAGCTTAAACCAGCGTCGAGCAGTGATTGGCTAGGCACTTAGACTAGAGGTCATGACGAAGAAGGTTTTGGTTGCCGCCCCAAGAGGCTATTGCGCTGGAGTGGATCGCGCTGTGGTCAGTGTTAACCGCGCTCTAACCGAGTATGGCGCCCCTATCTACGTGCGTAAACAAATTGTTCACAACAAACATGTAGTTGAGACCTTGGAGGCTAAAGGAGCCATTTTCGTCGACGAGCTAGATGAGGTGCCCAGCGGCGCGATAGTCATCTTCTCAGCTCACGGGGTCTCTCCAGCAGTGCGGCTTGAGGCCAAGAAACGTAATCTGCGCGCTATTGATGCCACTTGCCCGCTGGTGACCAAAGTCCACCACGAAGCTAAACGATTCGCGGCTAAAGGGCTACCGATAATTCTCATCGGACATGCTGGGCACGAAGAGATCGAGGGCACTTACGGTGAAGCGCCGGAATCAATTACCCTCGTCGAACATCCAGATGAAGTCGAGTCTCTTGAACTGGATACCACCCAGCCGGTTGCTTGGCTGTCGCAAACCACGCTTAGTGTCGATGAAACTAGCGAAACCGTTAATCTATTGCGCCAGCGTTTTCCCAAACTTGTTGAACCCCCGTCAGGTGATATTTGTTACGCCACCCAAAACCGCCAATGGGCGGTAAAACAGATAGCTCCTCGTTGTGATCTAATGATCGTCGTCGGTTCCGCTAATTCCTCTAACTCTGTTCGACTGGTCGAAGTTGCTAGGGAAGCGGGAGCTGGCCGGGCAGAGCGTGTCGATAACGCTGGCGAGATTGACCCTACTTGGCTCGACGATGTTGAAACCGTTGGGTTAACGTCTGGCGCGTCTGTTCCGGAAGAATTAGTGCAAGGTGTGCTGGCTCGTCTGAAAGAATTGGGCTATCCAGACCATGAAGAAGCAAAATTGATTGATGAGTCGATGAGTTTTTCTCTTCCCCCGCAATTGCGGAAACGTCGAACCAACTAATTGAGGACTAAAACGGCTCGTCAGCGCTGGATAGTTGCCTAACATTAAGATCCACTTGAGTTGGCGAGTCCAGCGGATTATCAGCCAACTTCATATCCTGAAACTTTCTTGCAGTAACTAACACCCTAGATTCCAGGGAACCGATGGCCTGATTATAGGACGCCACGCTGGTAGTTAACGCGCGACCAAGTTTGTTGAAATGCTCACTAAGCACACCTAACCGGTCATAAAGCTCGCGTCCGTACTCGAAAATCTGTTGGGCATTGTCCGCCAGTGCAGCCTGTTTCCAGCCATAGGAAACTGCCCTCAACAAACCAATCAATGTGGTTGGACACGCCAGCACCACATTTTTCGAGGCAGCATATTCGATCAAGTCCGGTTTCTGATTCAAAGCCTGTGCCGCTAGCGATTCGGAGGGTAAAAATAGCACCACAAATTCTGGGCTATTGGACGAGGCTTGCCAATAATTTTTATTACCCAATTGGCTAACGTGAGCCTTTACGTTTTCACCAAACTGATTAAGTAATGCTGCACGGGTATCCACGTCATTTGTTAATTCAGCGTCTAAATAGGACGTTAATGGCACCTTAGAATCCACATAAATAAACCGATTAGCTCCCAACATCACTTTCATGTCTGGACGAATCTGGCCTTGGTCGTTCTGGCTGGTAGCTTGCTCATAAAAATCTACGTGGTTGACCATCCCGGCCAGCTCAACAACGCGGCGCAACTGTAACTCACCCCAATGCCCGCGTACTTGCGGTTTACGCAATACGGTTGAAAGGGCATTCGTTTCGCGACGCAAATTCTCAGAGTTTTGCGCGACAGCGCGCACTTGCTCGCTCAACTGCGCGCCCAGCCTTTCTCTTTGAACGCTAACATCGCTGAGTTGGTTGTGTAGCGCAGCTAAGGTTTCTTTGACTGGGGCTAGCGCAGCATTTGTCTCAGCTAGCCGGTGACTAGCGGTTTTGTCTACTGATTCGGTGGCCTCGGCCAAAGCTTGCGCGCTCAATGCTTTGAAAGAATTAACCATTGATTCGCGGTCTTGGACGAGTTGTTTAGCGCGTGCCCAGCCGATAGCTAGACCAATCGCTAGCCCGATAAGTAACGCTACTAAAGGCAAAATTAACGCTGTCGAATCCATGCCAGATAGCTAATCAGATGGTGGTGACAATTTTTGACTAGGCTTAGTCAAGTGACGAATGCTTGGCTTAAAACTTTCACCGAATTCATTGCCGCTTCACCGACCTCTTTTCATGCAGCCGTAAACGCGGGGGAGATGTTAACGGCAGCCGGCTTTACTCAATTGGATGAAACTCAGACGTGGTCAAACGTATCTGGAAAACATTTTATTATTCGCGATGGCGCGGTTGTGGCTTGGGTAGCTCCTAGCCGGGCAGATGAAAATACCGGCTTGGCAATTATGGGTGCTCACACTGATTCGCCAGCTTTGAAGTTAAAGCCAGGTATCACTTTTGAATCTAGCGGGTACACCATGGTGGATGTTGAAGTTTATGGCGGGCCGAAACTAACTACCTGGTTTGATCGAGAATTGGCTCTGGCTGGTCGAATTGTCGATAACGACGGTAAAACCTATCTAGTCAATACTGATCCGATATTAAGAATGTCTACCTTGGCTCCACACCTAGATAGAGCCTCCTCGGATGAACTGAAAGTTGACCGGCAGGCCGATCTGCAACCTCTGTTTTCTGCCGACAAGCAAAATCTGGCTGACTATTTGTGGCGCTTGGCCGGGTTAGAAGCGTCTCAAATCGGCGGTTTCGATCTCTTTGTCGTCCCTAGCGAAAAACCCCAGATTTTTGGCATCCAAGATGAGTTTTTGGCCTCTTACCGGCTAGACAATCTAGCCAGTACCTTCCCCGGTCTAATGGCGATTCTGGACGCAGAACAGAGTAAGAATGTGCTGGTATTCGCGGCTTTCGACCATGAGGAGGTTGGTTCGGGTACTGCGTCTGGAGCATGCGGTACGTTACTTAGTGATGTACTTGGCCGAATAAGTGCTGCGCTGGGTCAAGATGAGCAACAGTATCGAGCCTGGATACAACGTGGTTCATGCTTGTCTGCTGACGTGGCTCATGCACTGAATGTGACTAAACAAGATCATTACGACCCGCACAACTATCCGGTGCTAAATGGTGGCCCGGCATTGAAGTTGAGTGCGCAGGCACGTTACGGAACAGATGCCGTGGGGGCAGCAATTTGGCAGCGAGCTTGCCGTCAGGCGGGCGTCGAATCACAGTGTTTCGTAAATCGCAATAATATTCGCGGCGGTACATCGATTGGCCCACTACTGGCTACGGGCCTAGGTATTCGCACTATCGATGTCGGGATTGGTATTTATTCCATGCATTCGGCACGAGAGATGTGTGGTACTAAAGATTTAGTGGCGCTGTATGAGGTGATTAACGCTTATTTTCGCGGGATTTAAGCGGTTTATATTGTTCCGAGGGCTAGGACGAAAACTATGATCGCAAAGGTCAAGATAGCGACAATTAATGTGGTGATGACCGTTCCTGCGATACCGAAGGCCCAGCCAACGTTTAATGTGCTACTTGGGGTATAGATTTGAGGGTTATCACGAGTTTCACGGCGTGCTTTATTCCCCATAACCACCGCAATAATCCCTAGTGGTGGGAGCAGTAAAATGCTGAGCAGGCCTAAAACCAGCACCCCGTTGGCGCTCGGGTGTTCTATTAATGCCGGATAAAACACGCCAACCTGCTGAGGATAGTTTGGTGTTTGGTCTGTGACCATGTCTTGCTGAGGTTGACCAGCATAGAAATTTGGATTGTGGGCAGATTCTGGCTGCCAGTATTGCTGTGGGGTGGCGTTGGGGTTTTGTTGTTGAGGGTTTGGGTTAAAACTTTGGTTGGCTGAAGGGTTGGCGTAATCGGGTTCAGGTGGTTGTGGCCTGCTCCAAAAATCGTCATTTTCGTTGGACATTTCGCTCCTAAAGTCCCTTCTGTCACCAACCACACTAGCGGTAATGCTGGTTATGGCGGTAGAGACGATAGAATGCGCCCTGTGGCACTGACTATCGGAATTGTTGGGCTGCCAAATGCTGGCAAGTCCACCTTATTTAATGCGTTAACCAGAAATAATGTGTTGGCGGCGAACTATCCGTTCGCCACTATCGAGCCAAATGTTGGTGTGGTCGGGGTGCCCGATGGACGACTTGCCAAGCTGGCTGAGATTTATCATTCGGCCAAAATTGTTCCAGCTACTGTTAGCTTCGTCGACATTGCCGGTATTGTGCGCGGCGCGTCTGCTGGAGAGGGCATGGGTAATGCTTTTTTGGCCAATATCCGCGAGGCGGACGCCATTTGCCAAGTCACTAGGGTTTTTAATGATCCGGATGTTACCCACGTGGACGGTGAAGTTAACCCGTCAAGTGATATTGACACTATTCGCACGGAATTAATTCTCGCCGATCTTCAGACCATGGAAAAATCTATGCCCAGGCTGGAGAAAGAAGCGAAGATTAAGAAAGAATCACGCCCGAAATTTGAGGCTTGGCGCCAAGCCTACGAGAAGCTGGCTGCCGGTGAGGGGGTCTATCAGGCTGGCCTTGACCTAGAGCCGTTGCGTGAACTGTTCTTGTTGACTGCCAAACCCTATATCTACGTCTTTAACGTTGATCAAGACGAGCTAGCCAACGAGGAATTGAAGAAGCAGCTAGCTGAATTGGTGGCACCAGCGGAAGCTATTTTCTTAGACGCCAAGTTTGAGTCTGAATTAGTTGAGATGACGCCAGAAGAGGCTAAAGAATTCTTGGCAGAGGCAGGTGTCGAGGAGCCAGGCCTAGATAAGTTGGCGCGTGTGGGTTATGCCACTTTAGGGTTACAGTCTTTTATGACGGCAGGCCCTAAAGAGACCCATGCCTGGACGATCCGTAAAGGATGGACGGCTCCCGAGGCTGCCGGTGTTATTCACACCGATTTCCAAAAGGGGTTTATCAAAGCCGAGGTGATGAGTTTCCCAGATTTGGTAGAACTCGGTTCTGAGCAAGAGGTTAAGGCGGCCGGCAAGATGCGCCTAGAAGGTAAAGATTACGTTATGCAACCCGACGACATCGTCGAATTTCGTCACTCATAACAACGAAGTCTGTGTGGTAGTGGCAGCGTATTAGCCGACACAAAAAACGAGCTCAAGTTGAACTTTGATTCAACCCGAGCTCGTTTTTTATTGAAGTCTTATTTCTACTACTTCGCCTTGCGAGCGGTGCGCTCTTCATTCCAGGCAAAAGCGGTCTCGACGAACTCGGTGAGTGCGCGAGTAGTGTAGATATCAGCAGGTACCACAAACATTTTTTATTCCTTTCTCGCGGCTTTCTGCGTACATCTAAAACCTTAAGAGAGTTGTTGCAGCAACCCAAGAAACAAGCGTCAAATTGTTGCCAAAAGTTGCTCTATTCCGGCAACATACCTTGTCAGAGCGTCGAGAATAACTAATTTTGTTGCCATCAGGCTAGTGGCAGCGGCCTTTCAGTTAATCCCGCGCCAGCTTGCTGTGGGTTTTTCCTAAGCCATTGACGCAATGCCAAAGTGGCGCGCACATCGTCCTCGTTATATTCCAAGACGCGCTGTTTGGCGGCCTGGCGGGTATGCGGGTCAGGCGAGTGTACGGCATCATCAAACCAGCTTTGAGAGTTCAACCCGCTGGGGTCATCGTCTCGCCAATTAAATCCGGCACCGCGATTGGCGACAACTTTAAGGCCTAATCCGTGGGCGCCGAAGAAATTACTGCGTACCAGCTTAAACAGATCAAAAAAATGCTGATCCATATATTTAGGCACATCAGGCACCCAGCTATCGTTCATTTGTGCAGTCAATGTATTGATGTGGATGACCTCATAATCGGAATAGTGGTACACCTTGGCGTCTGGGTGGGCTTCCAAGAAGTGCCACAGCCAAGACAGAGCTCGGCGCGCTAAATCTACTTCGGCGTCCAAACTGAAATCTGTAAATAAACTGAATGAGCGATAAACACCGAAGTCTCTAGGGTTGTCGCGATCGTGAATCAGGAACCCCCAAAGATAAACCTGGTCGCTGGCTGAGGTCTCGATGTCTAAATCGACTTCCCAACGTCCCTCCGGCAACTGAATTGGATCAGCAGTAGTGCGTTCTAAATCGATGCCGGCAGTAATCATTTTCGCACGTCTGGTAGCTAACAACAGCCTCTCACGCGCGCCTGTTCGGTGTTCTACCTCTGGCAGATAACGGGGGAGCAGCACATCCATATCTACTTGAGCCAAATCTTCGACGGTAGTTACGCCCAGTTTGCGCAAGGACGAGATTTCTCTAGCGTCCAATGGGGACTTGTCTATATTTAGGCTGAGGTCATCATCTGGCAGCTCAAGAGCACAACTCGGCCACCATCTGCAGGTTTCACATTCACGAATGACGATTGGCTGAACCATCAGTTTCAGTTCGGGCTGCGTGCTTTTAGCAACTGCTACTTCTGCAACCTTTACTCGAAAAGTAAATTCGTGGTCGTAGCGTTCCAGTGCGCTGTGAAAGCGGAAATTGGACGCCGAGGTGCGAGCGAAAGTCTTTATTTTTCGTGCGGTAAGCGAGACCCAGGTAACTCCAAGCGTCACGGTGTCATTTGGCGCCTTATCCGCCAGGGTTAGTCGTCCTTTTGCCTCACGAAATTCGTCCATGCCGATGACGCCGCCGACCGCGTTAGTGCCAGCCCAGCCCAAATCTTCAAGCTGGCGCCAATAGTGGGCGAGCTCCAACAGATCTGCCTCCTTGTAGAAGCGGAATCTGGCGTTATTAAGCATAGTTTTTGAACTAAAGGTTGGGTGATCTAGCTTGCTGGCGGCAGAATCAGGATTATTAAAGCACCGCTCTAAAACTCGGTGGTGTTTGATGGTTACCGGCAGATATTGGGGATTGGCGTCTGGGTGCCGTGGATCCTTTACCAAAAAGTCTGGCTGGCCGCAGCGATGAGTTTCAGCATTGGATCCGATGGCTGGACTAATGATTAGTGTTCTAGCATCGTTGACCGCTTTACGAGTAGCATCAAGCCGCTCAGAATAGCTGAGATCGCCCAAATCAACACTGTCGTGAAACCGTCTGAGAGTCGCCAAAACTTTCTGCTCAAATTCACTGTTCTCATTCGGCACTGGGCTAGGTGCAGTGGCCCTCAGTTGTAAGAATGTGTTTTGAACCTTAACCGGGCAGGAGCTTGCCGCGAAGGCGTTCAAAATAATCGGGTGGGACGCCACAGTTATTTCCAGCCACGATGTAAGGCGACAATACCGCCGGTAAGGTTTTTCCACTCCACTCGACGCCAACCAGCTCGGTTCATCAGCTGAGCAAGCTCACTTTGGTTATGCCATGCCAAGATTGATTCGACCAGGTAGTCATATGCCACATCGTTAGAACTAAATTTTTCTAAAGCGGGCAGCACATTATGCAAATGCCATTGATATAAGCGCCTGAAAGGAGCCCAAGTTGGGGTGGAAAATTCTGCGATGACGATACGTCCCCCAGGTTTAGTAACCCGTCTCATCTCTTTTAATGCGGTTAAGGTGTCTTCCACATTACGCAAGCCGTAACTGATGGTGACAGCGTCAAATGCATTATCCATATAGGGCAGTTGTAGGGCATCGCCTGCAACGAAAGTCACCTGGTGGTGACGTCGTTTGCCTTCTTTAAGCATCCCGATAGAAATATCTGTTGGAAATACTGTGGCACCGGCCTTGCGGGCAGCCAAAGTTGAGGTTCCAGTTCCACCAGCCAAATCAAGCACCACTTGACCGGGCTCTAATCCGAGGGCTTTCGTTGTCTGAGTGCGCCAGTGTCGAACCTGGCCGAAACTCATTAGGTCGTTCATCAGGTCATAGCGGCTAGCCACACCATCAAACATGGCGGCAACGTGCGCTCGTTTCTTGTCTAGATCTGCCCGCTTATGCACCCCATATACATTGCCACAAACGAGAAAACTTTGGCGCACGGTCTCGTTCAGGCCACAATGGATTCCATGGCCAAGCGCGAACTGGTATTAAAAGTTACCGACTTAACGAAGAAATATGGCGACCACACAATCGTCTCCCGATTCAACCTCAAGGTATTTTCGGGTGAAGCTATAGCTTTAACCGGACGTAATGGGTCAGGTAAATCCACCATCTTGAGGTGTTTGATTGGGGCAGATCGCCCAACAGAAGGGCGGGTCGAGGTCTTCGGTCGCAAGGTTAGCGAAACAGATCCCCAATTTAGGGCTGACGTGGCCACTGTGATTGACGATCTAGATTTCTTCCCCGACCTGTCGGTGGTTGAACATCTTGATCTCTTGGCTCGCGCACACGGTTTGGTAGACCCTGATGAGTTGGTTGATTCCGTGCTAGAAGAGGTGCAATTGGTGGCACAATCTGGCCAATTGCCGGGCACACTGTCCAGTGGTCAACGCCGTCGATTGGCTCTGGCTACGGCATTTGTTAGGCCGAAAAAGTTATTGGTGCTCGACGAGCCAGAACAACGCCTAGACGTTGAGGGTGTCGCTTGGTTAGGTGAGCGGCTCAAACACGAGGTTTCTAAAGGGCTAGCCGTAGTCATGGCCAGCCACGAGCCAAGTCTGGTAGAAGCGGTTGGAGCTCGTCTGGTTCGCGTCGGACAATCAGCTGAAGTTAGCGAGTCCCTCGTTGAGGAGAACGAACTGTGAGTCGCAAACGTAGCAAGAGAAACGTCAAGCAGTCTAGACCAAAACAAGTCCAGCCCAGTCAAAAAAATGACCGGTCAGCCGAGTTGGCGAGCCAGCGTGCCAAAGCTATAAAAGACTACGTCTATGAGGGTACTTTCGCTGATGTTGAAGAATTTGATCTAGGCATAGCGGACGAAAAAGCTCTCCAACTCCTGATGAGGGACTGGCGCAAAGGACGCGCCACCCGAACCATTTGGGACGCTATAACTTCTGGCTATACGACCGTCTTTTCAATCTTGGTCATCGGGGCAATGCTCATCGGTGGAATCGTCCAAGCTCAAGCGAACGCAGCCACGTGCAACACTAATGCGTGCAAAAATGCACAATCGTTGGTGCCCTGGCTGCTGGTCGCAGCTATGGCAGCTTTAGCCATAAGTCTGTCGAAATTATTTGGCCCGGTAGTTGCTTCTGCGGCCGAAGGCTCTTGGCTATTAGATGCGCCGATAAACCGAGCCAGGATTTTGCGTGCCCGCCTGGCTGGAGTTCTAGTGTTGGCATTCGCCGTGGCTGCAGCGGTTACCATGCTTGTTTGCATGTTGACGGGTCTTGCGATCCCCGCAGCTGCCACATGGGCTGTTGCCGCTGGGCTAGCAGCTAGTGCTGCTACGGGATTTGTGGCTAGTCAGCAAGGAGCAGATTCGACTGTCTTAATTAGTATCGTTCAAGCAGTCATAGGCGCGCTAACAACTGTTGTGCTGTTGGCGGTCATCGGGGTCTCAGTGGAATGGTTGAATCTTGGGCTGTCAGCACAAAACGGGTTTTCTTATGTAGCGCTAGGAGCAGGCGCCCTGTTGGCTCTGATTTTTGCTGTCGCCGGATTCGCCAGATTAAACCGGCTACGTCGAGCTCGCCTCGTAAGTGGGGGTGATTTGCTCTCTGGTATGCAGGGTGCTGCTTTCGCCCTCGATTTCGCATTGATGAGAGATATTCTCGTTGAACGTAAATACCTGGCCAAAGGGCAGGTTAAGCCAGCTCGAGGACGCGGCACCGGCACAAAGGCGCTTATCTGGCGCGATATTCAACGCTTTGTCCGAAACCCGGTAAACGTCATTATTTTACTGGTTAGCGCTGTCGTCCCTTATGCAGTGGAGTCACTTGGCATGGGGCTATTCGGGGTAATGCTCTCGTCTCTGTTGCTGATGTTCGTGATGATTCCCTTCTTCGATTCGCTGCGGGTACTGACCAGGACTAAGGGTTTGGCTAGGGCTTTCCCATTTGACACTACTGGGTTAAGGACAGCTGCTACCGTTGCGCCAGGTATCTTGGCTTTGCTGTGGGTGATTGGTGTTACGCCAGCATTCTTGTTAACCGATTCAGCAGGTTTGACACCAGATCAAATTGGTACGGCTTTTGAATTGGCTCTAGTTATGGGTGCTACCGGCTGGATAGCAGCTATTCGCTGGGTTAGTGCAAAACCCCCGGACTACTCCTCGCCGATGATCGCTACCGGCATGGGAGCGATGCCACCAGGCATGATCATGAATATGCTGCGTGGTTTCGACATCGTAGCTTTGGGTACATTGCCGTTAATCTTCAACCTGTCCCCGCTGATCTCGCTAGTGATCCTGCTGATCGCCTACTTGGTTATGCGCTCTGGTGGAGTTGACACCGAAGAGATGATGGAACGTCAAGCGGAAGCGAAAAAAGAGTTAGCCGCAGCCAAAAAAGCGCAGTCTGAACCAGTGCAACGCAAAATAGTGCATCGTTCCGCGGCTGCGCCTAGACGTCGTCCCTAGTAAAGCTGGGTATCAAGGCTCTAAACGGCACCGCGTAGTGCGGTTTTCATCAACCTGAATTTCGTTTCAGTCTCAACTAGCTCAGAGTGGGGACGAGATTCCGCGACAATTCCAGCACCGGCAAAGAGCTTCATCTTGTGTGGGTCGTCTGCGCAGACTTGCCCGCACCGCAGTGCTAACGCCCATTCTCCATCGCCTTGGACATCCATCCACCCAACCGGGCCGGCATAGCGTCCACGATCCATTAACTCGTGCTTAGCAATCCACTCTTTAGCTTGTGCTGTCGGTGTGCCGCATACTGCAGCAGTGGGGTGAACTGCTTGTGCCAGAGTAAGTGTGTTCATATCAGGGTCGGAAACCCCACAGATGTCGGTGGCTAAGTGGAGCAAATTCGGCAACGTTAGAACATATGGTGCCTCGGGCGCATGCATGCCGTTTAGCAGTGGCTTCAATGCTTCAATAACTGAGGCAACAGCGTAACGATGTTCGCGCATGTCTTTATTAGAGGCAATCAGCCGTGCGGCTTGAGCGGTGTCGGATACTTCATCCAATCTGGGCATAGTGCCAGCCAATACACGAGAAGTTGTTAAGCCATTTTCGCGGCGCACCAAAATCTCAGGGGAAGAACCAACTAGGCCCTCAACCAAGTAATTCCAGGAATTGCGGTATTCGGCGAGCAGATTATTAAAGACCCAACGAGGATCGATCACGCCCTCGCATTGCCCGCAGATATCTCGTGCTAGCACAATTTTTTCAGCCTTGCCCGCTCGAATATCCGTCACTGCTTGCTCAACAGTGCGCATCCAGGTGGCTTCGTCTAATTGGCCTGGCAGGAATTCAACTTTCCCAGGCTTAATAGCTGGTTCTGCAACCGGGGGTAACGTCGCCTCTACCCGGTCGTAGCCAATTTTAGTTAGCCAAAAGATTCCGTCGCGGTGGCCAATGAGGGTTTCTGGCACCACTAATACGGATTTTTGTTCGCTGGATTCAGGGTCAAAAAGAAAAGAGCCTAGAGCTAACGGGCCGACACCGTATTTTCCGGGCATCTCAGTTTCATTTTCCAGTATTGCGGTCAATTCCGCCCACCACTGAGAAGCCTCATCTATAGATTTCGTCTCAAATCTGGCTACTTCACCGACCCCGACAACTGAGTTTAGGCCATCGCCGAAAGCCACCCCGTCTGGCGTTAGGAACTTCCTTAGTGACCCTGGATTCTTGATTTGGATAGTCGATGCATGCAGTCGCGAAGATGCCGGATTAATCAACACGTCTCTGACGTTAGCGAACCTTGAGCAAAAATAGTAGCGTCTTAGAGAGCCCCAGTTGCTTTTCAAAACCGCTTTCGTTAACTCAAATCTGGTTTGGCTAGGTCATCTTCAAGCCCTAGACTGCTTTCGTTACAGAAAGGTCACAAATGAGTGCTGACATTGTTGAGCCAAAGGGCCCACGAGCGTCGCAATTAGTTGCACCTTTGCCAGCAGGTGACCTAGATGCTCAAGTGATAGTCGTCGGGGCTGGGCCAGCTGGCTCGTCGACTGCCACATTCTTGGCTCGTTGCGGCTTGGACGTGCTACTGGTAGATAAAGCGCAATTTCCGCGAGACAAAATCTGCGGGGACGGACTGACGCCGCGTGCTGTGCGAATGCTGACCAGACTTGGGTTGGATACTTCGCCGGGCAATGGTTGGCAGCGAAACTTAGGGCTTAGAGTCTACGGTGACCGTCCTGAACCATTCGATATGCCTTGGCCGGAATTGGCTGATTTTCCTGACTACGGTCTGGTATGCCCACGGCTAATACTTGACGATATTTTGGCAGGCGTAGCAGTAGAGGCAGGCGCTCAACTATTAACGGGATTAAAAGTTGAGGACTGGATTTTTGATGGTGCAGGCCGGGTATGTGGTGTGAGGACGGCAGATAAGCGTCGGTTGCGCGCCCAGGTGGTTGTATTGGCCACTGGTAATTCAGGTCGGTTGGCTACCCAATTAGGTATCAGGCGCAACCAGCGTCGTCCGATGGGTGTTGCGGTACGCGCCTATTATCGCTCGCCGCTTGCTGACAGCGATTGGATGATTTCTCATCTTCAACTGTGGGACGGAAGACCTGGTCAATCTAATTTGTTGCCCGGATATGGCTGGATTTTTCCTGCCGGTAACGGCGTCTGCAACGTTGGATTAGGGATGCTGAGCTCGTCTCCGGCTTTTCAGAAAACCAATTACCGCGCCTTGATGGAACGCTGGCTAGCTAGTACTGACCCGAATTGGCATTTCGATTCGCAACATCAGCAGTGTGAAATAAAGGGCGCTGGGCTGGCGATGGCCTTTAATCGCAAACCGCACTATAAAAATGGTGTTCTGCTGGTTGGCGATATCGGCGGCATGATTAGCCCATTCAACGGTGAGGGGATTGATTACGCCCTGGAGGCTGGTGAACTCGCCGCCCAGTGCATAGTTGAAGCTTTCGGTCGAGGTATAGGAACTGAAAGTGGTGAGTTAGCGCTTAATCGCTATGCCAGCGAATTAGGTGATCGCTTTGGTGGATATTTCAGGCTAGGCCATGTGTTTGCCAAACTAATCGGCAATCCGACGATTATGAGTCTGTGTGTCAAGTACGGATTGCCCAGAAAAACTCTCATGCGTTTAGTTCATAAATTATTAGCCAATCTGACCGATCGTTACGACGGTGACTGGATGGATCGTCTCATCAACGCATTAGCGAGAATGGCTCCGAATGCTTAGGTTAGAGACGATGGACACCAGGTGGCGTGTGCCCTTAGAATAGGTAGAATCCCTGCTGTCAGGGTGCTGTGGTCAGGTACCGCAGATGAAATTATCAGACTATAGAAGTAGAATCGCTATGTCCGCAGAATCTAGGACTTTCGGTCTCGAGGTTCTGCACCAAGAATTTGAGCGGATGGAAAGGAAGGGTGTCTAGTGAATCCCTACATCCCCATCATCGTTATGGTGGCGTTGGCGGCCATTTTCGTTGTGGTTATGATCTTCGTGTCGACGAAAGTAGGTCCGTCGCGTTTTAACCTGACGAAGTACGATTCCTTTGAGTGTGGTGTTCAACCCACTCCGCAACCTGCGGGTGGCGCTCGGTTCTCGGTTAAGTACTACATCATCGCCATGCTCTTCATCGTTTTTGATATCGAGATCGTCTTCCTCTATCCCTGGGCTGTGGCTTTCGACAAACTAAGCGTTTTTGCTCTGGTGGCGATGATCGTTTTTGTGGTGGCAGTCGCGTTCTCGTTCTTCTACGTGTGGCGCCGTGGCGGCCTGGAATGGGAGTGAGATTTTAAGCTATGGGTTGGGAAGATAAAATCCCCGCTGGGGTGGCTCTTACTACCGTCGAGACCATTGCTGGGTGGACGCGGAAAACTTCTTTTTGGCCGTTGACGATGGGTCTGGCTTGCTGTGCCATTGAGATGATGCAGTTCGGTGGGCCACGTCATGACGGTGCGCGTTGGGGTATGGAAGTTTTCCGAGCTTCCCCGCGTCAAGCTGACTTAATGATTGTGGCAGGGCGAGTTCCGCAGAAATTAGCCCCAGTGGTTAGGCAGATGTGGGATCAAATGCCCAATCCGAAATGGTCAATAGCCATGGGTGTTTGCGCCTCCAGTGGCGGCATGTTCAATAACTACGCTGTTGTTCAAGGCGTTGACCATATTATTCCTGTTGATATCTATGTTCCTGGTTGCCCGCCGCGTCCAGATATGTTGATTGACGCCATCTTTAAGCTGCGCAACAGTGAAGTATATAGAGCTAAGATGGGTCGTCATCGTATCGATGAGATCGCTGAAAACGAAGCAAAAGCCCTGACCAAGCCCGCATTGATCGAGCAGAAAGGGCTTATGCGATGAGCCAGTCCGATGAGCTAGACACCACCGCAAATTTAGAGCCAGAAATCTACGCCACGCACCCACATCTGCGTGAACTATTTTGTGAAAGCATCACCAGTCAAGACAACGTAATTGCGGTGCACAAGGGTATGTACGGTGACGGCTCCGGAGCTTCAGGGGATACGTCCGGTTTTGCTGGAATTGTAAGAGAAGTTGAGTTGGGTGGTGCTTCAGTAGTTCCGCCATTTGGTGGTTGGTTTGACGATGTGGCTAACCGGATGGCTGAGTTAGTCCCAGGTTTTGCTACCAGAGTTTCTATTTGGCGTGACCAGATAACTTTCGTAGTCGTTGCAGACAAGCTGAAAGAGCTGGCCAAAGTGCTACGCGATGACCCTGAACTACGCTTTGAGGTCATCATGAATCTGTCGGGCGTCCACTACCCGAACCTCAAAGGGCGCGAACTTCACGTGGTTTATCACCTGCTGTCTATGACGCACAACCGACGGATCGGGTTAGAGGTTGAATTGCCGGTTGATAACCCGCATGTAGAATCTTTAACTCCTATCTATCCCATGGCTGACTACGACGAACGTGAAACTTATGACATGTTTGGAGTGATTTTTGATCACCATCCAGGGTTGACTCGAATCCTCATGCCAGACGATTGGGAGGGTTACCCGCAGCGCAAAGATTACCCACTTGGCGGTATCCCAGTGGAGTTTAAGGGTGCCGTCGTCCCCCCGCCAGACGAGCGTAGGAGCTACCAGCTATGAGCCAAGAAGATATTTACGCGGCCCCAGATGAAGCGCCAACTGACGCTACCTACTATGTCAATGGCGGCGATTGGGACGAGATAGTTGCCGAGCGGGCGGGTCGAGCTGAAGAGGCAATCGTCGTCAATATCGGGCCGGTGCACCCATCGACTCACGGCGTGATGCGCTTTATTGTTGAAATGGACGGGGAAACTGTCCAGTCCATGCGTCCGGGTATTGGTTTCTTACATACCGGTATTGAAAAGACCATGGAATACCGTTCGTGGACTCAAGGTAGTGCGTTCACGACTCGAATGAATTACGTTTCTGGGATTTCCAATGAGGCGGTTTATTCGATGGCGGTCGATAAACTTTTAGGAATCGAAGATCAGATTCCGCGTCGCGGCCAAGATCTACGTGTCTTGATGCTTGAGATCAACCGTATTGCGTCTCACTTGACTGCTGTGGGTGCTAACTGTTTGGAGTTAGGCGCTACTAGCCCGCAAGAGGTTGGGTTACGTGAGCGGGAACGTATTCTCGAATTTACCGAGGCGGTCACTGGTTTACGCATGAATAACGCCTATATTCGACCAGGCGGTGTTCAGAATGATCTGCCCAATGATGGTATTGATCTACTTGACCAGCTGATTGTGGATATGAAGAAAAATATCCACGAGATTGGCGATTATACCCTAGAAAGCCCCATTTTCAAGGGACGTCTACAAGGGGCCGGGTATTTGGATCTTACCGGTTGCACGATGATGGGTGCTACCGGGCCAGTGCTGCGCGCCGCTGGGATTCCTTGGGATTTACGCAAGACGCAGCCTTATCTGACTTACCCTGAATACGATTTCGATGTTTGCTACGAAAACACTTGTGACGCTTACGGGCGGTTCAAGATTCGTTGCGATGAGATGCAGCAATCTATTCGCATTGTTGAGCAGGTTCGTGACGCATTGGTTGAATCCAGAGGCGAGCCCTATCGGGTTACTGATGAGCGGATTTCTTGGCCGTCCGATTTGACGGTTGGTTCAGATGGTCAAGGTAACTCGAATGAGCACATTAAGCACATCATGGGTGAGTCGATGGAAGGTTTGATCCATCACTTCAAAAAAGTTACTCAAGGTTTCAATGTGCCTGCCGGACAGGTTTACGTCGCTGTTGAAGGTCCGTCTGGCGAGTTGGGAATGCATGTTGTTTCAGATGGTGGCACTAGGCCTTATCGCTCTCACATGCGTGATCCAGGTTTCCACCACGTTCAAGCGCTGCCGCTAATGTGCGAGGGCGGAATGCTATCCGATCTAGTCATGGCGGTCGCGTCAATTGACCCAGTGATGGGTGGAGTTGATCGTTAATGAGTGCCCTAAGAAGGAGCAAGCGATGAGTGGCCACGAATTCGTGTCGAAATATGATGACTCGGCGCGTATTGACACCAGCACTGAGCAGACCAATATCGGCGAGGAGACCATCGCTGAGATGCGCGAGATCATGGCGCGCTATCCAATGGCTAGGTCTGCACTGTTGCCGATGTTGCACCTGGTTCAGTCAGTAGACGGCTATATTTCGCATGCCGGGGTGAAGATTTGTGCCGAACTTCTTGGCTTGCCAGAGGCGCAGGTCAACGGTGTTGCTACCTTCTATACCCAGTATCACCGCAAGCCAGCCGGCGAATACCACATTGGTGTGTGTACCACGACATTGTGCGCAGTGATGGGTGGTGATGCCCTACTCGACCAGATGAAGGATAAGTTGGGTATCGACGAGGGTGAAACGACTAGTGACGGTAAGTTCTCCCTAGAACGTGTCGAATGTAATGCGGCTTGTGATTTTGCTCCTGTGGTGATGGTCAACTGGGAGTTCATGGATCAAATGACTCCGGCGAAGGCAGATAAATTAATCGAAGATCTGCGTGCCGCGCGTGAGGTACATTCCACCCGAGGACCAAAGATTCGTACTTTTAAAGAAAACGAGCGAGTTCTAGCCGGATTCAACGATGGCTTAGCTGATGAGGGTCCCAGCGCTGGTGAAGCCAGCTTGCGTGGGTTAAAAATTGCGAAAGAAAACGGCTGGCACGCGCCCACTCTTGAAGAGGCTGCTGCTATTAAGGCGAGCCGCGAAGAGAAGGAGGCCGAGAAGTGAGCGAGAGTGTAGACACTTTAACTCCGGTGCTTTCTGCCCACTGGGATCAGCCTGAATCCTGGAAGTTATCCAGTTATTTAGCGGTCGGTGGTTATGAAGGTGCCCGCAAGTCTCTAGCGATGGACGGGTCAGACGTTACGAATATGGTGAAAGCCGCTGGCTTGCGCGGCCGAGGCGGGGCAGGGTTCCCGACTGGCGTCAAGTGGAGTTTCCTTCCTAAAGATAACCCGAACCCGAAGTACTTAGTCATCAACTGTGACGAATCAGAGCCGGGTACTTGCAAAGATGTGCCGATGTTGATGGCCACCCCACACACCCTGATTGAGGGTGCCATTATCGCCTGTAAAGCTGTGGGCGCCCATCACGCTTTCGCTTATGTGCGTGGCGAAGTTTTGCACGTTATTCGCCGGCTACAAGCGGCGGTGCGTGAAGCCTATGATGCAGGTTATCTCGGCAAAAATATTATGGGTTCCGGCTACGACTTGGATCTAACTATTCACGCTGGAGCTGGTGCTTATATCTGCGGTGAAGAGACTGCTCTACTGGATTCGTTAGAGGGACGTCGTGGTCAACCAAGATTACGTCCACCTTTTCCCGCCGTCGCCGGTTTATACGCCTGCCCGACAGTGGTAAATAACGCCGAGTCGATTTGTTCCCTGCCAACTATTTTGGTTAACGGAGTCGATTGGTATCGGGCGATGGGGTCAGAGAAGTCTCCTGGTTCCACTATTTATTCGGTGTCTGGTCACGTCAAATACCCTGGCCAGTACGAAGCGCCAATGGGTATCACGTACGGAAAATTATTAGAATTGGCTGGTGGTATTCGTCAGGGGCACCAACTGAAATTCTTTACCCCAGGTGGTTCTTCGACCCCGATTTTGACAGCCGACGACACTGATACCGTCATGGATTATGAGGGGGTTGCAGCCAAGGGGTCGATTCTAGGGACCAAAGCGCTGCAAACCTATGACGAAACGGTTTCGGTAGTTCGGGCATGTTTGCGCTACACGGAGTTCTACAAGCACGAGTCATGCGGTAAATGCACGCCTTGCCGTGAAGGCAGCTGGTGGCTAGTGCAGACGCTACGTAACCTTGAGGCTGGCAAAGGTCAAGAAGGTGACGTAGACAAGTTGCTAGATATTTGTGACAACGTCTCGATGAAGAGTTTCTGCACTTTGGCAGACGGCTTTGTTGCCAATATCACCAGCTCAATCAAGCATTTCCGTTCGGAGTTTGAAGCCGGCTATCACACTCCGGCTTGGGAATTATTCCCCTACGAAGCCAGTCTCTATTTTCCGGAGTACCGGCGCGAGACGATTAGCGTTGAGGGAGGCCAGCGGTGAGTACGGACGTCAAACCTGACACGGTGACTTTCACCATCGACGGACGCGAGGTGACGGTTCCTAAAGGCACCTTGGTGATTCGCGCTGCCGAAGAAAACGGCATAGCTATCCCTAGATTCTGTGATCATCCGCTGCTAGATCCGGTGGCCTGCTGCCGGGCTTGTGTAGTGGAAGTTCCGGACGCCGGCAACGGACGAGCCATGAAACCTCAGCCAGCGTGTGCTTTGCAGGCGATGCCGAATATGGTCGTTGAAACAGCGGCTAGTTCTCAGCGAGTAGCCAAACACCAGTCCGGCATGTTGGAGTTCTTGCTCATCAATCACCCGCTGGATTGCCCGATCTGTGATAAAGGCGGCGAGTGCCCGCTGCAAAATCAGACGATGTCGTTTGGCCCAGGCCAATCGCGATATGAAGGGGCTAAACGCACCTATCCGAAACCCATTCACATTTCGGAAAACGTGCTTATCGACCGTGAACGTTGCGTCCTTTGTCAGCGTTGTTCAAGGTTCTCAACCCAAATTTCTGGCGATGATTTCATTTCTCTGGCAGAGCGGGGTGCGTTAAGCCAGATTGCTAATTATCAGACCAAACCTTATGAATCTTATTTCAGCGGCAATATCATCCAGATTTGTCCGGTTGGTGCTTTAACAAGCGCAGACTACCGTTTCCAAGCGCGTCCTTTCGACCTAGTTTCGACTCAGGTCACTTGTGAGAATTGCGCTGCGGGCTGCCAACTGCGCACTGACCATCGACACTTCCAGGTGAAGCGTCGATTGGCTGGCAATGCTCCTGAGATCAACGAGGAATGGAGCTGTGACAAGGGGCGTTTCGGTTTCTACTCGGGTAGGGGTGAAGACCGCCTGACCACGCCTTTGGTTCGCGTGGATGGCGAGTTAGTGCCCGCTAGCTGGCCGGAAGCGATAGATCGTGCAGTAGCCGGTCTAAAAGTTGGCGGTCAAGACGTTGGCGTGTTGCCGGGCGGTCAGTTGACCTTAGAAAATGCTTACGCCTATTCGCGTTTTGCTCGCGTCGTCTTAGGCACCAACAACATTGACTTTAGAGCTCGTCCATATGGCGTAGACGAGTTGGGTTTCTTGGCTGCGGAAGTGGCCGGTAAAACTCTTGCTGACTCGGTGACCTACAACGATTTGCAGCATGCTAGGCAGATAGTGCTGGTTGGTTTCGAGCCAGAAGAAGAATGCCCAATGGTATTCCTGAGGCTACGCAAAGCCGTACGTAAGAATCACACGAAAGTTAGAGCTATCGCTCCTTATTTGAGCCGTGGTAATCAGAAATTGAACGCCGAGCTGATAGCTAGTGTGCCTGGTCAGGAAGCGAAAGCACTGGAAAATCTTGAGTTGGATGCCGATACTATCGTGCTAGCGGGGGAGCGGCTAAGCTCGGCTCCTGGAGCACTTCAGCAGCTAGTTAGCCTTGGCCAACGCGGCGCCAGATTCGCCTGGATACCCAGGCGAAGCGGTGAGCTTGCTGGAATTGAAGCAGGTTGTTTGCCGAATCTGTTGCCGGGTGGGCGTCCAGTATCCGATGCTGGCGCCAGAGTTGATTTACAAGCAGCCTGGGGTGTGGAATCCTTACCTGCCGAGACTGGCCTGTGCACCAAACAAATCTTGCAGCAAGCCGCAGACGGTAAGGTAAAAACCCTAGTCCTGGGCGGTTTAGAGGTGGCAGATTTACCGGAGGTCGCTGTCGCGAAACAGGCTTTGGATAAGTCTTTCGTGGTCAGTTTGGAGCGGAGATTAAGCGATGTCAGCCAGTACGCTGATGTAGTTTTCCCGGTCTGCCTACTTGAGGAACAATACGGCACGTTAATCAACTGGGAGCATCGCTTGGGTCATGTTAACCAGGTGATAGATCACCGCACTAACCCAATGAGTGACGTTAGGGTGTTGGCGGCTCTTGCTGACGCGATGGAATCTGACCTCGGTTTCCGCTCGCCCGCTCAAGCAAAAGCTAGTTATGACGAAATCGCCGATTGGAGCGGCGCCCGGGTTGAAATGATTGCGGATCAGTCGGCTAACGGTTCTAGTGACGGGTTGATTCTTGCGTCCTGGCATTTGGCTATCGACGACTCCCGCAGCCTAGACGGCGCCCACGCCCTGAAATCTACCGCCCCAAACGCAGTAGTGAGAATGTCTGCTGCTACCGCAAAGAAATACGGCGTAACCGCCGGTCAAATGGTTGCGGTGGCAACTGATAACGGCCAGTTGGCAGCGCCAGCGCAAATCATCGAAACGATGATTGACGATGTGGTGTGGTTGCCGCAAAACTCTGGCGCCCGCGTCACGCAAACCTTGCAGGCCGCACCTGGTGACAGCGTGCAGCTAAACCTCGTAGGAGGCCAGGCATGAGACCTTTTGAACTCAACCCGCTCAACGATCCGGTGTGGCTGGTAATCGTTAAGGTGATAGTGGTGTTCGCACTGCTATTGATTTGGACGATTTTCAATGTGTGGTTCGAGCGTCGTGTCATCGGACGGATGCAAAATAGACGCGGTCCGACGATGAACGGCCCGCTAGGTCTAGGTCAAGCCCTCGGCGACGGTATGAAGTTAATCTTCAAAGAGGATTTCCGCCCGGCACGCACTGACGCTTTCGTCTATTCGTTAGCACCAACTTTGACAGCTGTGGCCGCTTTCACTGTTTGGACAGTAATTCCGTTGGGTGGCAATGTGACCATCGCCGGCATTCCTACCCGACTGCAAATTACTGATTTGCCGGTTTCAGTGCTGTTTATTTTGGCAGTGGCGGCAGTTGGTTTCTATGGGGTAGTGCTCGCCGGGTGGTCGTCTAACGGCACTTATTCGTTACTCGGTTCGATGCGCGCCACCGCTCAGGTGATTAGCTACGAAGCGTGCATGGGATTGTCGCTGATTCCAGTTTTCCTACTATCAGGTTCGGCTTCGACGGGTTCTATCGTCATGGCTCAAAAAGAGCCGTGGATAAAGTTGCCGGGTGCCGCACCAGATCTACCTAGCTGGTATTTCTTACTGCTGATTCCTAGCTTCATCATTTTCGTCATTTCGATGTTTGGGGAATGTAACAGACTGCCATTCGACTTTGCTGAATGCGAGTCCGAATTAGTTTCTGGTCACTTAACTGACTACTCCGGTTTCCGTTATGCCCTTTACTTCTTGGCCGAGTACATCAATATGGCAACCACATCTGCGATCTGTACCACGGTATTTTTGGGTGGTTATCTAGCTCCGTGGCCGCTGAGCGGTATCGAATCCTTAAATGATGGTTGGATAACTATTATCTGGTTCATCCTCAAGGTGCAGGTACTGATTTTCTTCTTCGTGTGGGTGCGTGGGTCGCTACCTCGATTACGCTACGACCAATTCATGGGATTGGGATGGAAGTGGTTTATCCCTATAGCGCTAATTTGGGCGATGTTGGTTGCTATTTTCCGGGTTGCTGGACGCGAGGGCTGGTTCGCTTCCCCAATCTTCATTGCTGCCGTAGTCGTGGTGTTTATCATCGTTTTGGTGGCCATTTGGTTCACTGGTGATAAGGAAGAGCCAGCTGCTGATCCGATAGCTGATGCTGAGGCGAGAGCAGAATTGCCCGACGCTTACCCGACCCCCGTATTAAGCGATAAATTGCTGGCTTCGGTGGTTGCTGGTGATCAGGTTTCGTCACGAACAATAAGCGCAAGCAGCGAAGGAGTTGATTCCTAATGGGTGCTTGGTCTGGGTTCGGAGTTTCATTCCGGACGATGTTTAGAAAGTCTTTCACCCAGGGTTATCCGGAGAAAGGCAAAGAGAAAGTTACCGCACCGCGTTATCACGGAAGGCATCAGTTAAATCGGTGGCCTGACGGGTTAGAAAAATGCGTTGGCTGCGAATTATGCGCGTGGGCTTGCCCGGCGGACGCAATCTACGTTGAAGCTGCCGATAACACTGAGGAGCAACGTTTCAGCCCCGGCGAACGTTACGGCAAGGTCTATCAAATCAACTATCTGCGTTGCATTCTGTGTGGAATGTGCATCGAGGCATGCCCGACTAGAGCCTTGACCATGACTAATGAGTTCAAATTCTCTGACCGAACTCGCGAAATCATGATCTACACCAAAGACGAATTGCTCGCCCCGCTGCTACCTGGAATGGAAGAGCCGCCGCATCCACGTCAGTTAGGCGACGATGAGCGTGATTACTTCCTAGGGTTACCAGCCACTGGCACTCCAGACACGATGGAGACCAGAAAGAAGACAATCGCAGATCGGAGCCAGTCGTGATAGCTCTAGTAACCGGTCAGCAGGTAGCGTTCTGGGTGTTCGCACCGCTGGCGATAGCCTTAGCCCTGGGTATGGTTTTTAGCCGTAAACCCGTTCATTCGGCGTTGTCATTAGCGGGCATGATGGTTTGCTTGGGGTGCTTATATGCCTCTCTATCTGCACCATTCCTATTTGTGGCTCAAATCATTGTTTATACCGGTGCCATCATGATGCTCTTCGTGTTCACGATGATGATTATTGGTATCGACTCGATCGATACGATGGTTGAGACCTTGCGTGGTCAGCGTGTCTTAGCGGTCATCGGGGCGCTTGGTTTCTTATGCCTAGTGGGCGGCGCACTTGTTGATGGTATCCGGGTGACAAATCCGGCAGGTATCGAAACCGCGAACAATAAATTTGGTGGTAATACCGAAGGGTTAGCCCACCTGCTATTCAATGATTACATTTTCGCTTTCGAGATTACTGGGGCACTGCTAATCACTGCTGTTTTAGCTGCGATGATTCTCACTCATGCTCCGCGGGTTAAGAAAGAAGACCAGCGGTCTCGGGCAGCCCGTAAAATTCGCGAATTTGAAACTAGCGGTAAACATCCGGGCACTCGTCCAGGCTCTGGGTCTTATGCTCGCCATAACTCGATTGACTATCCGGCTCTAGCTCCAGACGGTCAAGCTGAGCCGACATCTGTGTCTCCAACTTTGAAAGTTCGTGGCGACTCGAAACAGGCTGCTGGCCTAGTCAGTGCGCATTTGGCTGCTGGTCGAGCGATTGCTGAGGCTTGGGATGAGCTGGATGGCACCGATGAGGCGGCGCGTTTCGCTGATCCGAACTTGACGGATCCGCAGCACCCGCAGTTAACTTCCGAATCTAGCGATGGTCAGGAGCAGTGATGAACCCGAACGCATACCTGGTGTTATCTGTCATCTTGTTTGCCATCGGCTTATTAGCATTCATGATTCGTCGAAATGTGCTGGTCATGTTCATGTCGATAGAAATGATGTTGAACTCAGCCAACCTGGCCTTAGTGACCTTCTCTAATGCCAATGGCAACCTTGGCGGTCAAGTAGCAGCGTTTTTTGTGATGGTGGTGGCTGCCGCAGAAGTCGTTATTGGCTTGGCAATTATCATGATGATTTTCCGTACTCGGCGTTCCGCTTCGGTGGACGACCAAAACCAACTGAAGCACTGAGGGGGAACGGGTGTATCCACTAGAAATAATCGCAACCTCAGGAGTTTTCTCCCTCGCCTGGCTGTTGATAGCTATCCCACTAGCTGCTTGCGCGATTCTGTTACTTGCCGGTAAAGCTGCTGACTCTTGGGGGCACTGGCTGGGTACGGCATCTATATTGATGTCTTTGGTGCTCGCAGTGGTTATCTTTGCCCAACTGTTTGGCTTAGCGCCGGACTCCAGATCTGTGCTGGTGCCACTGTTTACTTTCTTACAAGCCGGTTCATTGACGCTTGACTTTGGGTTACTTGTTGATCCGCTGTCCATGTTGTTCGTCATGCTGGTAACGGTCGTCGGCTCGCTGATTTTCATCTATTCAATTGGCTACATGGCTAGCGACCCGAAACGTAAAAGATTCTTTGCTTACCTAAATCTATTCGTAGCCTCCATGCTGACTCTGGTGCTAGCCGACAGTTACCTGCTGTTGTTCTTTGGCTGGGAGGGCGTCGGTTTATCGTCCTATCTGCTGATTAGTTTCTGGCAGCACCGCCGTTCGGCAGCGTTGGCTGGCAAGAAGGCGTTCCTAGTAAACAGGGTTGGCGACCTTGGCTTGCTTGTGGCAATGTTCGCGATATTCGCCCAAATCGGTTCCTTGAAGTTCACTGATGTAGACGCCAATATCTCCGCCGTCTCGCCGGCCTGGGTGACAATTATCGGGTTCTGTCTGCTGCTGGCCGCCTGCGGTAAATCAGCTCAAGTGCCTTTGCAGTCCTGGTTATTGGACGCTATGGAAGGTCCGACTCCGGTTTCTGCTTTGATCCACGCGGCAACAATGGTCACTGCTGGTGTTTATCTGGTGGTTCGCGCTGGCGCTATCTACCAGTTGTCCGATGCAGCTGCATTAGCCGTGGCAATTGTGGGTGCCGTCACGTTGCTATTTGGTGCTTGGATAGGTTCGACCAAGGATGACATTAAGAAAGTGCTTGCCGGTTCGACGATGAGCCAAATCGGTTACATGATGTTGGCCGCAGCTATTGGGCCTGCCGGTGCAGTATTCGCCATCTTCCACTTGGTAACCCACGGTGCTTTCAAAGCAAATATGTTCCTTGGCGCCGGTTCGATAATGCACGCTATGAACGACGACGTGGATATGCGCCACTTCGGTGGATTAGCGAAGGCTATGCCATGGACGTTCTACACCTTTGCAATCGGCTATCTAGCAATTATCGGTTTCCCCGGGTTCTCAGGTTTCTACTCCAAAGATCACATCATCGTCGTTGCTTGGGAGCGGTCTTGGGTATTTGGTGCTATCGCCATGATTGGTGCTTTCATTACTGCTTTTTACATGACTCGTTTGATGACCATGACTTTCTTGGGGCAGAAACGCTGGCGCGACGCCCAACCTCACGAATCCGGCTCGATAATGGTATTTCCGCTGGTGTGCCTATCCTTGCTGGCCATCGTGCTGGGCGCCCTGATGAATAACTGGATTCAAGGTTGGCTGGCGCCGGTGACTGGTTTGACGCCGCATCCGGCTTCGCTATTCCATGTGCCATGGCAAGGTTGGGTGACGTTGTTGCTAGTCGCGGCCGGCGTGGTTGTCGGATATCTGCTTTACCGCACGGACGTAACCTATGAGCAACCCGCTACCCGTAACCCGTTGGTCGCTGCTGGTCGTAAGGATCTTTACGCCGACGACTTAAACGACCTGGTATTCGTCCGTGGCGGCGGTGGCCTAGTCAATGTTGTGGCTGGTGCAGACACTCACGTGGTTGATGGTCTAGTACGCGGCTCAGCGAAACTCTCGACTTTGGCTGGCGGCTGTCTTGCTAAGTTGCAAAGTGGCTATGTACGTAGCTATGCCTCCGCAATGGTGATTGGTGCCGCGCTGGTTGGCGTCGTTTTGATCCTCGGCCGGATGGCCTGAGGGGAGGAGCTGTAATGGGAATCCCACTACTGACTATCTTGGGTCTGGTACCCCTGATTGGTGGTTTGATTGCGCTGGTTTGTCGCGGTCGGGTTGGTAAATATCTGGCTTTTGCCATTTCGCTGGTCACGCTGGCGCTTGGTTTAGCCGCCTTCTTCCTACAAGGATCGAACGACTTGAGTGAACAGCTGCCATGGATTAAGTCCATCGGCGCCTACTATTCGTTGGGTCTAGACGGCATGGCTAAGGCAATGGTGCTATTAACCGTTGTCCTGGTGCCGATAGTGTTACTGGCTGAATGGCGGTTACCCGATGAGGCCAACGGTTCCAGCCAATCAGGGCCGCGTTGGGGTGCTGGCGTATTCGGTGGACTAGTGCTGATTATGGAAAGCTTCGCTCTTTTCGTTTTCATGGCAACAGACGTCCTGCTGTTCTACGTAGTCTTTGAGGCGACGTTGATACCGATGTATTTCTTAATCGTCGGTTGGGGTGGCGCAAAAGCCGCGCGTGCAGCGATTAAATTTTTGATCTTTTCGCTAGCTGGCGGTCTGGTAATGCTCTTTGGTGTTATCGGCGTCTATGCCGTGACTGCTGGGGCTGGAAATCCAAGTTTCTTAGTTGCCGACTTTGCTCCACTAGAGCCTGAAGGAGCGCTGGGACGTTGGCTATTTGCTGCCTTCTTTATTGCTTTTGCGGTGAAAGCGCCGATGGTTCCAGTGCATACGTGGCTGCCCGATACAGCTGAGCAATCTAATCCTGGCGCCACCACTTTGCTGGTTGGCGTTCTAGACAAGATCGGCACCTTCGGGATGATTCGGCTATGTCTCGGGATGTTCCCGCAGGCATCAAAATGGGCGGCTACTTTCGTCCTAGTGTTAGCTGTTATTTCGATCCTCTATGGCGCCGTAATGGCGATCGCCTCGTCGAATTTGTTGCGGTTGGTGGCCTACACATCAATTAGCCACTTCGGGTTTATGGTCTTAGGTATATTCGCTTTCACCACGGCATCGCTGAGTGGTTCGATGTATTACATGCTGGCTCATGGGTTCAGCTCAGCGCTACTATTCCTTGTGGTTGGCATGTTGGTCAATCGTCGCGGTAGCGCCGAAATCAATGCCTACGGTGGGGTGGCGCAGGTCGCACCACTTATGGCCGGGGTATTCCTGGTTGGTGGTTTAGCTACCCTCGGTTTGCCGGGCACGATGAACTTCGCCGGTGAATATTCCATTATGGTTGGTGCTTTCGCTCGGGTGCCATGGTTCGTTGTGGTCGGCGTGCTAGGCACAGTGTTGGCTGCCGTCTATGTGCTGTGGGCCTATCAACGGGTGTTTACTGGTGAGCCAACCGTGTGGGTAAACAAACATATAACCACCGATCTAACTGGCTTGGAGCGCTTAGTCATAGTGCCGTTAATCGCGTTGCTGCTGATTTTTGGTTTCTGCCCGAAGCCATTGACAGATGTTGTTCAGCCGGTAGCGAATCAGTCGATGACTAGCGTTCAGATGACAGACCCTGTTCCTGGGTCGCAGGGAGGCAAGTAAGCATGCAAGAGATGCTTGATAGTTTCATCCCGGCGGCGCCGGTTTTGCTGGTGCTGTTAGGCGGTGTCGTTTCGGTAGCGTTGGAGTTTATTCTGCCGCGCACTGTGCGTCCGATAGCTCAGATCACCTTGAGTGTTGCCGTTTTATTGGGGGCTGCTTGCTGGACGGTGGCTAACTGGCTATCTGGTTACACCGATTTTGCTGCCCTCGGTTCGCTAGCGGTCGATGGGCCAGCCTGGATCGTCTGGTCGATGCTGCTGATATTCGGCCTAATGTCAGCTCTGTTATTTGCTGAGCGGCGAGCTAACGGTGGCTTGTCTGCATTCGTTGCTTCAGCAGCGGCTATCCCTGGCTCTCAAGACGAACGTCAGGCAGTAGCTGAACGCCGCGAGCACACTGAAGTATTCGGCTTGCTGCTGCTTGCTATCGCGGGGATGATGATCTTCAGTGCAGCCAACGATATTTTGACAATGTTCGTTGGGTTAGAGGTTTTCTCCCTTCCGCTATACGTAATGTGTGGTCTTGCGCGCAGGCGTCGACTCTTGAGCCAAGAAGCAGCCATGAAATATTTCTTGCTAGGCTCGTTATCGTCAGCACTCTTCCTCTATGGTGTGGCGCTGATATACGGTTATTCTTCTGGTTTCGGTTTGACGAATATCCTGCTGGCTACCAGGTTTGAGCCTCAGTCCCCGTATTTGTTGGTTGCTGGTTTGGCGTTAGTGTGCGTTGGTGTGCTCTTCAAGATGGGTGCTGTGCCATTCCACAATTGGATGCCTGACGTCTATCAAGGCGCTCCGACCCCAGTTACCGCTTTTATGGCGGTGTGCACGAAGATTGCTGCAGTATTTGGCCTGACTCGCCTACTCTATGTTGGCTTGGGTGCGTTAGTGCTTGACTGGCAGCTGATTCTATCCGTTATCGCAGTAGCCACTATGTTTGTTGGTGCGGTTATCGGTTTAATCCAAGGTGACGTAAAACGTCTTCTCGCTTACTCGGCAGTTGCTCATGCCGGCTTCCTGATCGTCGGCATAACCGGAGCGGTGACTACCGCCAACGGTTTAGCTGAAGGTCGGGTTGGTTCTGTTGCTGGTCTGGTGTTCTACTTGGCGGCCTACGGTTTCGCCACATTGGGTGCGTTCGCGATCGTTACCTTGGTGCAGCGTTCTGGATCGGAGGCAACTAGTTTCAAAGCATGGGCTGGTCTAGGCCGCCGCAATCCAGCTTTGGCTTTCTTCATGACTTTCTTCCTGTTGTCGATGGCTGGCATACCTTTAACCGGCGGTTTTGTCGGTAAACTGTTGGTCTTCGTATCTGCCTGGCAGGGTGGACACGCCTGGTTAGTTGGCCTGGCAGTTATTGCCTCAGTTATTGCTGCTGGTTTCTACTTCAAAGTTATTTGGTTGATGTTCGGCAAAGAACCTGAGGACGCAGATGTTGAGGTAGTACCTGCAGGTATCGGCACCAATCTGGTGATTTGGGTGGGTGCGTTAGCCACCTTGATCCTAGGCATTTTGCCTGGCTCATTCATCGATCTGGTTGCTCAAGCTGCTGAACTTTTGATTAGACCGCTAAGCTAAGCAACGTGACTTTGGGGTCGGAAACTTTTGATGAGAGATTGAGCCGTCAGCTCGACATTGTTGATCAACGGCTCCATCAGGTGATTGTTAGCGAGAACCCTTTCGTCACCGAAGCTGCTGGTCATTTAATTGGAGCCGGCGGGAAACGCTTTCGCCCAGGTCTCGTGTTAGCTTGTGCAGATTTTGGTGGAGCAGTAGACGAATCCAAATTGATTAGCGGTGCCATGGTCATGGAACTAACCCATGTGGCCTCGCTTTACCACGATGATGTCATGGACGAAGCCCAGCTTAGGCGGGGCGGTCCGAGTGGCAACGCTAAATATGGCAACTCCATCGCGATTTTGGTTGGCGACTATTTATTTTCCAAAGCCTCTAGCCTAGTGACTGAGCTTGGAGTTAAATTCGTCGCTCTGCAAGCAGATACTTTCGCTCAGCTGGTTACTGGACAGATAGCCGAAACCATCGGCCCAGCCAAAGGTGAAGACCCGATAGCCCACCACATGAAAGTCTTGGAGGGCAAGACTGGTTCCTTGATAAGAACGTCATGTCTGGTTGGGGCGATGGTCGCCAATGCTGACGATGCGGTGTTGAGAGCGCTTAGCGAGTATGGAGCCAAAATCGGTTTAGTATTCCAGCTCTCCGATGACTTGATAGATATCACCTCGGATACCACCGGTAAAACGCCCGGTACAGATTTGCGTGAGGGCATACCCACACTGCCAACTTTGTTGTTGGATGCCTCTAAAGACCCAGCAGATCAGGAATTGGCCAGAAGAATTCATTCTGATTTAAGCGATGATGCGAAGTTAGCTGAAGTGCTGGCTGAGCTGCGCGCTAATCCGGTTATTGGCCAGGCGAGAAAGCGAATCGTTGCCATTGCTGACGAGGCTAGGAAGGCGATCGCTGATTTACCAGAAGGGCAAGCAAAAAGTGCTTTGCTACGCCTGTGCGACGAAGTGGTCGCCAGAAGTTCCTAGGCAGAATTTTAGTTTCTGACAGCCAACTATTCTGCTTGCGGTGGTAGCCTCTAGCCCGTGACTGTTTCAGCTCTTGAACTAGATAATTTCGATAACAGTATTTCGCCTTGCGATGATCTGTTCCGTCACGCCAATGGGGCTTGGTTGGATCGTACTGAAATCCCACCCGACTATGGGTCTTGGGGAGCTTTCCATGTCTTGCATGAACTCTCAGAGAAGCGAGTGAACGAGATTATTACCCAACAGGACGGTGAAAAAGGCAGTGAATCGAAGAAAATTGCCGACCTGTATGCGTCTTTTATGAATGTGAAGAAAATAGCAGAGCTTGGGATCAAACCAATCACTGATTTGGTTGCCAAGGTCGACGAAATTACTAATATCAAACAGTTGTGTCAATACTTTGGTTGGGCTATTCGCTATGGGTTGGATGCGCCTTTTGATTGGGATCCTGATGCTGACCCCGGCAACCCGAAACGCTACATCATGATGATTGGCCAAGGTGGTATTTCCTTGCCAGACGAGGAATATTACCGTCTTGACCAGCACGCCAAAATTCGTGAATCTTTCCTGTCTCACGTGCAAAAAATGTTCGAGTTATGCGGTATAGACCCCGCTCAAGCCCAGCTCGTGGTGGATTTAGAGACGCAAATCGCCAGTTTTCACTGGGATAAAGTGCGCACCCGCGATCTAGTGGAAATGTATTGTTTGCAAACCTGGGACGAGTTCGTTGCCCAGATGCCGCAATTCGACCAGGAGGCTTTCCTAGCTGGCGCCAAGGTGCCTAGAGAAGTGTTAGCTGAAGTAGTTAACGCTCAGCGAACTTTCCCAGCCAGTTTGAATAGTCTGCTGGACGAGTCCCACTTAGCCTCCTGGCGAGCCTGGTGCCGCTGGCATATCATCGATTCTCTGGCTAGCTTTGGGCCTGATTCGCTTGTGGAGCAAAATCATGATTTTTATGGTCGAACGCTAAATGGTATTCCTCAGCTAAAACCGCGTTTCAAACGCGCCACTATGATGGTTCAATCCGCTATGGGAGAGGCCGTCGGGAAAATCTATGTGCAGCAGTTTTTCCCGCCGGAGACGAAGGCTAGAGCCGACGAGCTAGTCGCTAATCTGCTGGAGGCTTATCGACGCTCAATCAGCGAATTGGATTGGATGAGCGAAGCCACCCGCCAGGAGGCGTTGACGAAACTTGATAAGTTTGTTCCCAAAATCGGCTACCCAAATAAGTGGCGCGACTATTCAAAATTAGCGATAAGCAGTGACGATTTAGTCGCCAATGTGCTCAATATCAATAGTTTTAGTTTGGATTGGGATATCGAACAGTTATCAAAGCCAGTAGATCCTGACGAATGGTTGATGTATCCGCAAACCGTGAATGCTTACTATCATCCGCTCAGAAATGAGATCGTTTTCCCGGCAGCGATATTGCAACCTCCGTTTTTTAACCCGGATGCGGACGACGCCGTCAACTATGGCGGTATTGGGGCAGTCATTGGTCACGAGATTGGTCACGGTTTTGATGACGCCGGCTCTACCTGTGACGGGGACGGCAAACTGCGTGATTGGTGGCAGGACGCTGACCGTAAAGCTTTCAAAGAGCGCACTAGCGCTCTCGTCAATCAGTACAACGAGTTACACCCAAGTCAAGCCCCAGAAGTTCATGTTAATGGCGAGCTGACTTTGGGGGAAAATATCGGCGACTTGGGTGGGCTGTCCATAGCCTACTTGGCCTGGCTAATTGCTACTGGCCAAGACGACGGTAAACCTGCCCCCGAACCGATTGACGGCTTGACCGGCGTTCAGCGTTTCTTTCTAGGTTTTGCCCAAGTGTGGGCCGGTAAATCTCGCCCAGAATCCATGCGGGAGCAAGTAGCTACTGACCCACATTCACCGGCTGAGTTTAGATGTAACCAAACGGTGCGAAACGTGCCGGCTTTTCATGACGCTTTTGGTGTCAAAGACGGCGACAAAATGTGGCTTGCCCCCGAACAGCGCGTCAAAATTTGGTAGGCAAACAGTAGCCAACAGATTGTTGTTGACCACCTAGATCGGTCATAGGGCGCACCCAGAAAGATTGCTGACGAACTTTAATGCTGCCACGGCTCCACACGCTTGTCAGATCCGTTGGCGCGTCCACTAACCTAAAGACCATGGTTGCCTCAATAGCTCCGGTGCTTGAGCATGTTCGTCATGCTTGGCAAGGGCCTAGCGTGTGCCGCGGGTTTTTGGGCAGTGCATTGATAGCTTTAGGCACCACCTCTGCCGCCTATCTGCCGCGTTCCACCCCAATTTGGCGTGCTCTGGATCATATTCATGCCACTGGAATGCCATTCAGAATAGCTGGCACGTTAGTTACTTTCGCCGGGCTATTGCTGCTAGTGGACGCCTGGTTCAGGCTTCGTCCTCGAACAAAACTTGTTGGCGAGTACGACGCTTACCTAGATATTAGACATTGGGCAATTCTGCTGATTTGGGCGTTACCGTTTTTATTTTCTCCACCAGTGTTTAGCCATGATGCCTATTCCTATGCCGCTCAAGGTTGGTTAATCGTTAACGGCATAAATCCGTACGAGGCTGGCCCAGCTGTCCTACCCGGCAGCTTCGCAGACCAAGTCTCGTGGATCTGGCGTAACACTCCAGCTCCCTATGGGCCGTTAAGTCTGCAAATACAAGCGCTATTGGTGATTATCAGCGGTTACAACCCTTATTTAGCGGCAATTTTGCAGCGCATTCCGGCTTTGGTTGGGGTGGCGTTGATTAGCTATTTTGTGCCGCGAGTCTGTCGACAGGTGAAGGCAGATCCCGCTTTTGGTGCTTGGTTCGTGGTGCTAAACCCATTGCTGCTAATCGACTATGTCGGCGGGTGCCACAATGATTCGCTGATGGTTGGGTTGATTGTCTTGGCAGTTTGGGTGGCTGGTTTAACCAACACGGATTCAGGTGGACGACTAGGTAAAATTGGTGTCAAGATACAGCCTTACTGGTGGCTCGTCGCTGCCGTCATTGTTGGTTTGGGAACAGCGATTAAACAGCCCGCACTACTGACCGCCTATGCGCTACCGTTAATCGCCCGCCCATGGCAGAACATGAAACCGCGCGAGGTGGTAGTCGTCACCATCCGCGCGCTGGCCAGTTTCGGGGTTGCGATTGCGTCTTTCGTCTTAATCTCTTGGGCTAGCGGCTTAGGCTTCGGTTGGTTAAATGCGGTAAATGTTCCAGGTCAAGTCGTTACAGTCGCCCCGTTTTCGCTAATTGGGCACGGAGTTCAAGCCCTAATTAACCTCACTGCCATAGATCCTGGCGGCAGAGCCGCCATCGTTATCGCTAAACAGGTGGGAGTCGCGGTGGCTGGACTGGTGGTTTCCTATCTAGCAGTAACGATGGCTAGACGGCGCCCACACGCTTTCTTGGCGTGGAGTTATTTAACGGTTGCTGCCTGCTTGCCAGCGTTACGTAGCTGGTATCTGTTGTGGGGTGGAGCCGCGATTCCATGGGCGAAACCGCAGCCGAAAGTGGTCAACTATGCGTGTGCTACCACTTTGGTATTGCTGTGCTATGACGGCATAAATATGGCTTGGCGTAATGATTCCATAGCCTTAGGGGTCGCATTAGGTGGCGGCGTCTATTGGCTGGCGAGAAATTATCTTTGGCGTCGCGCCCAAAACCGAAAGGTCGACAAATGAGCATTACATATCGAGTAAGCCAGTCAGTAGCTAGATTGACGTTGAATCGTCCAAACGCAATAAATGCGTTGAGCGCCCCAATGCTAACTAGAATTGCTGAACTTTTTGATGAGTGGGCTAGCAATAAACAGGTTGCCAGCGTCGAAATTACTGGTGCGCCAGGGCGCGGCTATTGCGCTGGCGCCGACGTTAAAGCACTTTATGAACAAGTTAAGGAACGTGGCGGTGAGGCAATCGTCGAATTCCTAGAGTTGGAATATCACGTTGATGCAGTCCTAGCCAATTTTGAAAAACCACTAGTGGCTAGGCTGTTTGGAATATCAATGGGTGGGGGACTAGGGCTTGTCATGCACCGTGGTGCAGGTCTTAAACCAGGTCGACGAATCGCTAACCCTAACCTGAGATACGCAATGCCAGAGGTCGGTATCGGGTTATGGCCAGATGTTGGTCTCACCTATGAATTAGCTCGTAGTCCAGGGCAGTTAGGCACCCACCTAGCGATGACTGGCCTAACCATTGATGCCTCCTCGGCGCTATATGCCGGGCTAATCGACGAGGTGAGTGGCGGAACAGACCCGCAAGAATCTGCGCTAGCTAAAGATCAAACCTGGATTGACGAATGCTATGGCTACGACAATCCAGCGACCATTCTTCAAGCTTTGGCTCAACATGCTGACCCAAGAGCTAGGCAAACAGCTGATTTACTGGCCGGCCGTAACCCGTTATCGGTTGCCGTGGCTCTAGAAGCCGTCCGCAGAGCCGCAAAGGCTACGTCGGTTGAGCAAGTGTTAGCTCAAGACCTAGCTTTAGGCAGGGCTTGGGCTAGAAAACCACAAGATTTTGTGGAAGGAGTGCGCGCCCAGCTTGTCGACAAAGACCGCAACCCAAAGTGGTCGCTGCCCAGTCTTGATCGCGTAGATCCGGCGATGGTCGCCGCCCAATTTGATGCCTAGTTAAATGTTGTATTCGACTAGGACGGGGCTGTGGTCGGATAGTCGCGAGTTGTAGTCCGTGCTGCTATCTACCCAGGCTCGAGTTGCCGAGCTAGCTAGGTTTGGGGTGGCCAGGTGATAGTCAATGCGCCAACCTGCATTATTGGTATAAGCCTGCCCGCGCCAGCTCCACCACGAGTAGGGGCCTGGTTCGTCGGGATGAAGAAGGCGGGTGACGTCCACCAAAGTTTCTGGGTGCAGGATAGTTGAAAACCACTCGCGTTCTTCGAGTAAAAATCCTGAAGATTTACGATTAGCTCGCCAATTCTTCAAATCTAATTCAGTGTGGGCGATATTGAAGTCTCCCATCACCAGAAACTCGCGTCCACCAGATAGCGCATTTTCGCGGCTAACCGCTAACTGCCGATTAAACCCCTTTAGGAAAGCCATTTTGCGTTCATAGCGAGCCATGACTTTCTCTTTTTCACCACCGGTTGCCTTAGTGAAGGGGGTGTCACCTTTCGGTAAATAAAGGCTTGCTATACACAGGTTTTTCTCGCCCAAATTAACTTCAATCCAGCGCCCGGATTTAGCGAAAGGGGTTAGCTCTTCGTCCAGCTGCACACCATCGCTCACCTGGTCGAAAGAGCCTAGCTGGCCAGGATCTTGACGCCAGTACCGCCCGCTCCAAGTGCGCACCCCCTTCAGCCGTTGGTGGGTCATGATCGCCACCCCATTTCTTCCCGGCAGTGTGCCAGCGTCCATGCTCAAGTAGTAATCGTCAAAAACTTGCGGTAGTTGCTCAGGTTGGCAACGCATTTCTTGCAGTGCTACCACATCTGGACGACAATCCTTTAGCCAGTCGCTGAAACCTCGGCGGGTGGCGGCTCGGATTCCATTAACGTTTATGGAGGCGATTCGCATTAAGGAATCATAACCAGCTCACAGTCGATCTCGATAAAGTAACGTTATGGGAAACCGGTGGCGCACGCGTTCTGCGATCTTTGCGGTTATTGCACAGTGGTTAGCGCTGGTATTGGGAATCAGTGGCTACCTGGTGCTTGACTACGAATATCAGGCAAGCACCGCGATGGCGCCTGGCAACCCGCTAGCGGTAATCATGCTGTTGAGTGCAGTGGTTGCTGGCGTTTTGGCGACGGTTTTCGCTCTGGTTGCTGCTGTCAAAGATCGCGGACGCATCCGCGCCGGAGCAGTTCTTATTATCCTAATTCCCCTAGTCGTAGCCAGTTATCTGGTTTGGGCCTTTAATTCGACACTTACCAGTCCAGATATTTGGATGCCATTGGCCATAATTAGTTGTATTTTGGCGCTGATCGTTGCCACTATCTTGATAGTGCTACCCGAGCATTTGGGCGTTGACTAGCTAAGCTGCAGATTCCCTATACAAGTGGGAGAGTCTTTGGTGGTAGAAAAATCTGCTGAGCCAGTTTTACCCTCTGAGGTCACTGTTATTTTGCCGGTTTTATCTTTCGGTAGCCAAAAACCAATAAACCCGTTGTCATAGGTGGTTAAGGACTCGTCGACAAGAGTTTGTCCACCGTCATCAGTTAGGGTGAAATGCATTTCACGATTCGCCAATTCCCCTTGATCGGTGGCGAGGTTGTGTGTTGTGCATTCGAATGGGTTATCCGTATACGGTGCTATCGCCAGGTAGTAACCATCAGTGATCGGTACGGATACTTCATCTTGGCCATCTGACAACTTCAAATACCCAGATTCGACGATGCCTTCCGGCCCGTTCTCGCGGTCGCCCGTATTATCCTTTTCTAGCTTGTCGATTATGTATGCCACCGGCATGCCATCAAATCCGTGATCTTCGAGAAATTTTGACACCTTAGGATCAGTAGCCTCAGAGGTGGCGGATGGGTTCTGCTCAGCAGTCGAGCCATTGACCTTAGATTGGTCACCTGAGCAGCCGACAAACCCTAAAGCTAAGACGGTGACCAGTGGGGCGGCTACGAGTCGCGTTATCTTCTTCACAATTCCTCCGGTAAGGCATTTGGGCTGGCTCGCACTAGGTTACCCGATTTCGGTTCCGTTAAGCCGTAGGATAATACCTATGAGAGCTAGGTCGGCAGTTGTGGTGGCAAGTTTATTGCTTATTGCCGGATGTGCAGCTAACCCAACGGGTGTTCCCTCCGCTAGTCCTAGCTCCTCCACTAACCCCAGCCTGACGATGGTGCCATCCCTAACCCCCGGTCAAGCAAAAACCGCTGCCAGCTCGCCGCGCAGTGAGAGAGCAACCGACCAGGTTGATTTAACTGATGTAGCCATCCATGCTGAAGGCGGTTTCGAACGCGTTGAGCTAACTTTCAGTGGAGCTAACGTAGACGATATTGGTTACGAAATTACTTTCGTTGATGCCCCCTCTACCCAAGGCAAGGACGAGGCAATATCTATCCCGGGTGAAGCTGTGCTCGCCGTGCGTATTGATGGTTTGAGCTTTCCGCCCAAACACGCCACATTATCGGGGCCGGTAGCTAATTCAACCCAAGGCATAGTTAAAGGAATCTATGTCGATCCAGTTTTCGAAGGTCAAGCCTTCGTCTATATTGGGTTAGCTTATCGAGCAAGTTTCTCAGAAAACACCATTAACGATCCGTCGCGCCTAGTCATCGACATCTTGTCCTAAGCGGCTAAAAACCTTGAGTTTTCTCTTTTTCCGCCCTTTTGCTAAAGTGATTCGTCGCTGGATCAAACAGCATGAGGCAGCTTGCCCGAGCGGCCAATGGGAGCGGTCTGTAAAACCGTCGGCTAACGCCTACGATGGTTCAAATCCATCAGCTGCCACTAAAGCCCCGCCAATAGCGGGGCTTTAGCTTTTTAGTCGGTGTATTCCAAACGGTTCGTTACATATTTGGCGATTTCGCCAGCCAGCTCGGCGTTACGGCGATATATTTCGACATCCAATTGCCATGAGTCGCCGCCACCATTAGAAGCCATAAACTCTAAGATTCCGCGTGAACGTTCATAGTCGATATCCCAATTAGCAGAATCTGGTAGCTGCACTGATTCCACCAGTTCGCGGTAACGCTCAGGGGTGAATGCTAGATCACTAGGCGGCGGGTTGGCGATCAGGATAGCTTGATTTAGGCCCATCTCGTCCCTAGCCTTGACGATTTCAGCGATCTCTTTAGGGCTATCAACTTTATGGGTGAGTCTAAAGCCAGAATCTGTAGTGAAGAATCCAGGGAAATTGTGGGTTTGGTATCCCAAAACGGGAACTGAAAGCGTCTCTAACCTTTCTAGAGTGGCGGCCTCGTCCAATGCTGGGCGCACGCCCGAAGTGACCAAAACCACCGGATGGTTGGAAAGCGCTGTTAGATCGCTAGATTCTTGCATTCCCGGCTGTCCAAGTCTATGGATGCCGCCTAATCCGGTGGAGGCGCAAACTTGGATTCCAATCCGCTTAGCGATGTGGATGACTGCAGCCAGATTGACGCCAGCGTTTAGTTGTTGAGCTTTGGCCACTGGAATATCTCTAATAGAAACTTGGGCGGCATTCTTGTTGCTGGCGATTTGATCTAATTCTTCCAGCTCTAGACCAACAACGATCTGACCTTTAATCACAGCTATGGTTGCTGGCACTACGCCTTGGCTGATGAGTTGCTTACTGACTCTAAGCGCGGCTTCTAAGTTCATCGGCCGTGGCAGAGCGTGTGTAACGATGCCAGTTTCTAGTGCGACAACAGGATGGCCATCTTCGATGGCGTTCTTGACTAATTTGCTTACGCGGATCATCAGGCCCTTCCTACGGTGTGCGGCAGAATCAACATTTCAATTGGACACATAATATCTAACGGGGTTTAGTTGCCTGCCGATCCCTAGGATTTGCTGGTGATATGCCGCGTCCGGTACATTAGTACGTCGGCTGGCCCCGATAGCTCAGGTGGTAGAGCGCATCCTTGGTAAGGATGAGGTCCGCAGTTCGACTCTGCGTCGGGGCTCTGTTGGTCGTAAGATGCGCTTTCCGCGCGTATCGTCCGAGATTCGGATCCAGCTAGCTGGTTACCCCAACTGTGGCGGGATAGCTCAGGCGGTAGAGCAAGCGGCTCATAATCGCTGTGTCGCGGGTTCGAGTCCCGCTCCCGCTACGAGGCGATGCCCAACGGGTGTCGTAAAAACATTGCAGACTCGGCGTCCTTTCGCCGCCGAGCGGCGAATAAATTAAGGACAGACCGGAAGAAGGACATCATGGCTAAGAAGTCAGGCGACGTTCGCCCGAAGATCACCCTTGCCTGCACTGAGTGCAAGGAGCGCAACTACATCACGAGGAAGAATAGGCGCAATACTCCTGATCGTCTCGAGGTTAAGAAGTACTGCCCACGCGACGGTAAGCATACCGTGCACCGCGAGACTCGCTAGTTTTTATTGCTCTTAAAGCCCGCCGTCCACCCGGATGCGGGCTTTAATGCGTTTTAGCGCAAACTCTAAGTCGGTTGGCCGATAGCTGCGGGATAGGCAAACGAAACAGGTAGGCTAAAGACGTGCCTATTAGCGATGAACATGTTGGACGCTGTTACTCGCCAACTTCCCCCTATCAGGTCACTAAAGAAAAAATTGCTGAATTCGTCGCTTCCTTAGGCGACAATAATCACGCTTATCAAGGGCAAACACCGATTGCGCCGCCAACTTTCGCAGCGCTTATCGCCGCTAGGGCTTGGGCGCCGTTTTTTAATGACCCTGAATTAGGTATCGCCTTAGAACGCACCGTCCATGCAAGCCAAAGTTTTTCTTTCACTCGCCCATTACGCTGCGGTGATGAGGTTGTTGCAACGCTGGCTATTTCCAAGGTGCGCACCAGGGGACAGATGGAATTGATAACCATTGAGGTAAAGATTGACACCGTCGAAAATGAGCATGTGGTCACCGCTACAAGCCAATTAGTTCACCATCGGCAAGGAACAAAATGAACGTTGACATTGGTGAAGAATTACCGCCACTCAAAATCAATGTGAGTAGAAATCTGGTGGTTCGCTACGCGGGCGCGTCAAATGATTTTAACCCTATCCACCACTCTGATCGTGCGGCTAAAGCCGTCGGAATGCCGGGGGTAATCGCCCACGGTATGTGGACTATGGGTGCCGGGTTGAGAATAGTAACTGATTGGGTGAAAGACCCATCGAAAGTAATCTCGTATACCGCACGCTTCACGAAACCCCTAGTCGTTCCCGATAGCGAGGAAGGTGTGACGGTTGAAGTTTCAGCCAAAGTAGTCAATCTCGACGCTGATGTGGCCAGCGTCGAGATTAGCGCTATCTGTGGTGAAGATAAATTGCTAAGTGCAGCGAAAGTGAAGGTTCGAATTGACTAATCCAGTTGCCGATGGTGCTTCCTGCGAATTTGAACGTGGCGAAATTAATGACATGACCGCATGGAAACCGAGTCAATCGCTGACTCTTGCCGAACACACCACGTCCAGAGTTGGCGGCAAAGCTAAGAAACTGATCGTTGCTGAAACGACTGACGATTTAGTTGCTGCCGTTAGCCAGTGTGATGAGGCCGGTGAAAAGCTGCTAATCATTTCTGGTGGCTCAAATATGTTGATCGCTGATGACGGTTTTGACGGCACGGCCGTTCAAGTGGCAACCACCGGCATCAGTTTCACCCAGTCAGATTGCGGGGGAGCGCTAGTTCGTGTGGCTGCTGGCGAGGTGTGGGACGATTTCGTCCAGCTAGCAATTTCCCGAGGATGGGTCGGTATTGAGGCATTGTCTGGCATACCTGGCTTAGTTGGTGCGACACCAATTCAAAATGTTGGTGCTTATGGACAAGAAGTTGCCGCCACCATAGCCAGAGTTCGAACCTGGGATAGGGTTACAAAGCAATTCCACACCTTCACTTACGATCAATGCGGTTTCGGCTACCGCGACTCGATATTTAAGCGATCACTAGGTGAAATGGGTCAAGACTCGGTAACTGGTCGCTATGTCATTGTCGAGGTTTGGTACCAATTCAGGCTAGGTAGCGATTCAACGCCAATCGCCTATAAACAGTTGGCTGAAAAGCTATCTGTCCAAGTGGGCGACCGAGTGCCAGCCACGCGATTGCGGGAGGCTGTCTTGGAGCTGCGCGCGTCAAAAGGCATGGTGCTAGATGCCAATGATCATGACACTTGGTCTACCGGAAGTTTTTTCACTAACCCCATTCTCGAGCCGGACGTGGCAGCAGAGTTGCCGGCCGAAGCCCCGCGATTTGCGCAATTGGACGGTCGAGTGAAAACCTCTGCGGCTTGGCTAATTGAACATTGCGGATTCTCGCGTGGTTGGCCGGGCACAGGTCAAGCCAGGTTATCGACTAAACATGTCTTGGCGTTAACTAACCGTGGTCAGGCAAGTGCTGCAGAAATGATTTCTTTGGCGCGTCAAGTCCGCAATCGAGTAGCCGAACGCTATCAGATTGACTTGGTTGCTGAACCAGTCCTTGTCGGGCTTGGCTTATAGTTCCAAATTGCCTAGAGTTTCGTAGATCAGCATTTTGCCGGTACACTTTTCATCTTGGTGGTATGCAGCCACAGTTTGATCATGCCTAACGTGGGCAAAGGGTGGCTGTTACACCGAAGGGCAATAGCTCAACTGGCAGAGCAGCGGTCTCCAAAACCGCAGGTTGGGGGTTCGAGTCCCTCTTGCCCTGCGAAGCGAGACGAGCAGTTTCGTGAAGCTAACTCGACAGCCAGATAACTGTCGTGTGGGACGAAGATGAAGGACAACGGTGGCTGAAAGCACTAACCGCGATTCGCAGGACGAGTCGGCTGACCTGACGCCCGAAACTGAGGGCGGCCAGACCGCCTCGTCGCGATCCGGCGCGCCCGTGAAGCGAAAGAGGACGGCAGCACCCGTCAAAAAAAGCAAGCCCACCCCTAAGCAAGGTGAAGAGGCAGAGTCTGTAAAGCGCACCGGCCCCGTCGAGTTCGTCAAACAGTCCATCGAACAATTGCGCAAAGTTGTGTGGCCCTCGGCAGAAGCAACTCGGCAATATTTCATCGTGGTGCTCGTGTTCGTGCTATTCATCATGACTTTTGTTGCTGGGCTGGACTATCTATTCGGCATCGGCCTGCTTGCCTTATTTGGCGGATAACTAGGAGATTTTAATGACTGAGACCCCGAAGGAAGATTTCGAGGCAGATCTGCTTGCCGACCTGGATGCTCAAGAAAATGACCAAGCAGACGAAATTGAGATCAACCTAGACGCCTTGGATGACGATACTGAACCGCAAGCCCAGGAGCCAGAAATTAATCTGGATTTTGGTGGTGACGAGGAAACCGAGTCTAGTGATGAGGTAGCTGCTGAACCTGAGCCTGAGATTGACCTTTCCGTCCTTGATGACGAAGAGGAAAAAAAGGAAGAGACGGCTAAGAATGCTGCTGCTCAGGCTGCTGAGCAGGCGCTGGCGCGTGAACTTGATAAGTTACGCGACGAATTAGAGATGAAACCAGGCGACTGGTATGTGGTGCATACCTATTCGGGCATGGAGAATCGCGTCCGGCAAAATATTGAGGCCAGAATTGTCAACTTCAATATGGAGGACTACATCTATGAGGTAGTCGTGCCGACTGAGGACGCCGTCGAAATGCGCAACGGCCAACGAAAGAATGTCACTCGTACCTTTATGCCTGGCTATGTTTTGGTGCGCATGGAGATGACCGATGACGCGTGGTCGACAGTACGCCATACCCCGTCCGTGACCGGCATCGTTGGCTATGAGAATCAGCCGGTGCCCTTAACCCTGGACGAAGTGGTAGGCATGATGACGCCATTAGTGGCTGCCAGGATTGCTGCCGAAACCAGTGCTCGGACCCAGAAAATGCAAGAAGTTTTGGTCGCTGACTACCAGGTTGGCGATTCTGTCATGGTTGTGGATGGTCCGTTCGCTGGCGTCCATGCCACGATTACTGAGATTAATGTTCACTCTCAGCGTGTGAAGGCCAATGTCGAGATTCTAGGTCGTGAGACCCCGGTCGATTTGACCTTCCCGCAGATCCAGAGGGTTATCTAATACTTTGAATCTGCCCCAAGTGAAGTTAGTGTTTCGCTAAATCGAAGCGATAGACGTAGACTTTGCTGCCGAATTTATTTCACTACTAGAAGGACCCAAAATGCCTCCCAAGAAGAAGGTTGCGCAGGTCGTTAAGATTGCCATTGCGGCAGGTCAAGCGACTCCAGCACCGCCAGTAGGTACCGCTCTTGGCCCCACTGGCGTCAACATCATGGAATTCGTCAAGGCTTATAATGCCGAGACAGAAGCTCAGCGTGGCTCTATCGTCCCTGCTGAGATCACTATCTACGAAGACCGTTCTTTCACCTTTATTACCAAAACCCCGCCTGCCTCAGACTTGATTAAGAAGGCTGCTGGCGTGCAGAAAGGTTCTGGCAAGCCAAATAAAGAGAAAGTCGGCAAGATTACTAAAGCTCAGGTTCGCGAGATCGCTGAAACTAAGCTAAAGGATCTGTCCGCAAATGACGTGGAACAAGCCATGAAGATCGTCGAAGGTTCGGCGCGCTCTATGGGTATTACCGTCACTGAATAACGAAATTTAACCTGGGACGGGTTTGCTCGCCCTCACCAGAACTGGTGGAACAGCTTTTGAGGCTGTTGAGAAAGGAACCAGAAAAATGAAGCATAGTAAGCGTTATAAGGCTTCGGCGGCGCTAGTCGACAAAGACCAGCTCTATACGCCAGACGAAGCCATGGCAATTATTAAACAATTCGAGACTGGCAAATCTGACGAGTCTGTTGACGTATCAATACGTTTGAGCGTTGACCCCAGAAAGTCAGACCAGATGGTGCGTGGCACTGTCAATCTGCCTAACGGTACTGGCAAGACGGCTAGGGTCCTCGTCTTTGCTCAAGGCGCTAAAGCCACCGAGGCTATGGAAGCTGGTGCTGACGAAGTTGGTTCTGACGAACTGATCGCCAAGGTCCAGGAGGGCTATCTCGATTTTGATTCGGTAGTAGCCACCCCAGACATGATGGGCAAGGTAGGTCGTCTAGGCCGCGTTCTTGGCCCGCGTGGTTTAATGCCAAACCCCAAGACCGGCACTGTGACGATGGATGTCGCAAAGGCTGTTAAGGATATTAAGGGCGGCAAGATTGAGTTCCGTGTCGATAGGCACGCGAATTTGCAGTTCATTATTGGCAAGAGCTCTTTCACAAAAGAAGCGCTTGCCGAGAACTACAAGGCAGCCCTAGACGAGGTGCTGCGTCTTCGTCCGGCTACCACTAAGGGTCGCTACATTCGTAAAATTGTCGTTTCGACGACTTTCGGGCCTGGCATCCCGATTGATATCGCTACTACCAAAGCTGAAGCGAAATAAGAAAACATATAGTTTGTGTTTAAGGCCGATCCTCGCGGGTCGGCCTTAAATATTTCACTGCTCTATTTGAACTTCTCGTTTCCGGGTTGGCATCCCAATTTGGTGACTGCTGGTGATTACACTAAACTCTTTTGAGCCGAAGACCGCCGGTGGAAACTTAAAGTCCGTAACGGACGCCTGCGCAGGTGAACTGTTAAGACGGTGATTTGCCGTCTCCCCAGTGCCCTGCGCCTGGGGTTTTTCTTTTTCCACCATCTTCGGCGATTTACAGAAGTGGAAGGAGAACCAATGGCGAGGCCAGACAAGGTAGCCGCCGTCGCGGCGCTGAAGGAGTCCTTCAGCAAGTCCAGCGCGACTGTGCTCACCGAGTATCGCGGTCTCACTGTGGCGGAGTTGAAAGATCTTCGCCGTCAATTAAGTGAGAACGCTACCTACGCCGTTGCGAAGAATACGCTTGCCGCTATTGCTGCCAAAGAAGCCGGTATTGAGGGTCTGGAAGACCAGCTTACTGGCCCGACAGCTATCGCCTTTGTTACTGGCGATATTGCAGCGGCCTCTAAGGTAATGCGTGATTTCGCAAAGGCTCAACCGCAACTGATTATCAAAGGTGGCGTACTAGAGGGACGAATTCTAGACGCCGAAGCTGCCAAGAAATTGGCGGATTTGGAATCTCGCGAAACGTTGCTGGCCAAGCTGGCTGGTGGCATGAAGGCCTCCATGAGCAAGGCTGTCGCGACCTTTGCCGCCCCGCTTTCCAACACGGCCCTTCTGCTGGGTGCGTTAGAAAACAAGGCCAAGGACGACCCGTCCGTTATTGGCGGTGCTGGTTCAGATCAGTTGTCATCTGCTGCAGCCCCTGCAGTAGCAGAAGAAGAAAATACCCCCGAGTCGGCAGCCGAGACTGCTGAATAAAGCTCTACAAAACACTAGAAAGGACGCCTAGAATCATGGCGAAATTGAGCAAAGAAGAGCTGCTAGAGCAGTTCAAGGAAATGACCCTCATCGAGCTATCTGACTTCGTTAAGGCATTCGAAGAGGCTTTTGATGTTAAAGCTGCTGCTCCGGTAGCTGCTGTCGCGGTTGCCCCCGCTGCTGGCGGCGGCGAGGCTGCTGCTGCGGAAGATGACGCTGATAAGGAGCTGGACGTTGTCCTGGAGTCCTTCGGCTCTAACAAGATTGCTGTCATCAAGGAGATCCGTACTCTGACTGGCCTAGGCCTGAAGGACGCCAAGGATCTCGTTGAGGCTGCTCCTAAGGTTGTGCTTGAGAAGCAGAAGAAGGAAGCTGCCGACAAGGCTAAAGAGGCTTTGGAAGCCGCTGGCGCTACTGTTTCCTTTAAGTAAGTTAACTATCGCAATTGCCTGGCAGTTTGCTGCCAGGCAATTGTTTTTAGGCGAATAACAACTGCTGCTATGATCAGCTAGCCAACTTTGGTGTCACTCGATTTGCTCTGGGTGTTGACATTCGTCTAAAGTGTCTATTTGCCCCAACGCTACAGCTATGCCCATTTGACAGGGCTAGTTGAGCGTGCCTTGAACCTTCTTGGAAGGACCGCACTTTGGCCGCCTCGCGCACTGCCTCGAAGAAACTGAATGTCGTATCCCCAAGCGGACGCATCTCCTTTGCGAAGATCGCCGAACCGCTGGAGGTACCTAACCTGCTGGACTTGCAGATCAACTCGTTTAACTGGTTGGTCGGCAACGCTGACTGGCAGAAGGACGTTGATGAAGCCCTTGCTGAGGGTCGTACTGACGTCAATACCGTGTCTGGGTTGGAGGAGATTTTCAAAGAAATCTCTCCGATCGAAGATTATGCCCAGTCGATGTCGCTGAGTTTCCGCGATTATCGTTTTGAAAATCCAAAGTATAGCGTCGAAGAGTGTAAAGACCGCGACGCTACCTATGCTTCACCATTGTTCGTTACTGCGGAATTCATCAATAACGAATCTGAAGAGATTAAGTCTCAGACGGTGTTCATCGGTGACTTCCCGTTGATGACCGATAAAGGTACTTTCATCATTGCTGGCACCGAGCGCGTCGTCGTCTCTCAGTTGGTGAGATCTCCAGGCGTATATTTCGAGGTAACCCCCGACAAGACGTCTGACAAGGATATTTACACTTGTAAGGTGATTCCGTCCAGGGGTGCCTGGCTGGAGTTCGAGATTGATAAGCGCGACATTGTTGGTGTGCGTATTGATCGCCGACGCAAGCAGAACGTCACCGTTTTATTAAAGGCCTTGGGCTGGAGTGAAGACCGTATTCTCGAAGAATTCGGCGATTACGAGAGCATTCGTATGACGCTGGAAAAGGATACCGTTACCACTACGGATGAAGCGTTGCTGGATATTTATCGCAAACTTCGCCCTGGTGAACCGCCAGCACGAGATGCTGCTCAAACGCTATTGGAGAATTACTACTTCAACTCTAAGCGCTACGACCTAGCCAAAGTTGGCCGCTACAAGGTGAACCAAAAGCTCGGTCTCGCATTGCCTTTTGATCAGCAAGTACTGACGATGGACGACATTATTGGCGCCATCCACTACATTTGCGCTCTCCACGAGGGCAAGGAAGAGCTGCCCGGTCATCAACCAGGTGAAACTATTCTGGTTGAGGCCGACGACATTGACCACTTCGGCAACCGTAGGCTAAGGACTGTCGGTGAATTGATTCAGAACCAGCTTCGTACTGGCCTTGGCCGAATGGAACGGGTGGTGCGTGATCGTATGACCACCCAGGACGTTGACTCGATCACTCCGCAATCCCTAATTAATATTCGTCCGGTAACTGCAGCGCTGAAGGAATTCTTTGGCACCTCGCAGCTATCGCAGTTCATGGATCAAAACAACCCACTGGCTGAGTTGACCCACAAGCGTAGGCTGTCAGCTCTTGGCCCGGGTGGTTTGTCTAGGGATCGTGCCGGTATGGAAGTGCGTGACGTTCACCCGTCCCACTACGGACGTATGTGCCCAATCGAAACTCCTGAAGGCCCGAATATCGGTTTGATTGGTTCGTTGGCTTCCTTCGCTCGGGTTAACGCTTTTGGTTTCATCGAAACCCCTTACCGTAAGGTAGTCGACGGGGTAGTCACCGATCAGATTGACTACCTAACTGCTTCTGAGGAAGATCGCTACAACATCGCACAGGCAAACTCGAGGCTAAACGCTGACGGTACTTTCGCCGAGGATCGCGTTGTTGTCCGGGTACGTTTTGGTGATGTTGATGAGGTCAGCCCCGCTGAGGTTGGCTATATGGACATTTCGCCACGTCAGATGGTTTCGGTAGCCACGGCATTGATTCCGTTCCTGGAGCACGACGATGCCTCACGAGCCTTGATGGGCGCAAATATGCAACGGCAGGCTGTGCCTTTGGTGCGTACCGAAGCTCCTTATGTTGGTACTGGTATGGAATACCGAGCAGCTACCGACGTTGGCGATGTCACTATGGCCAATAAGGCCGGCACTGTAACTTCTGTGTCTGCCGATCTAATCGAATTGGCTAATGACGATGGCACTTACCAAACCTTCAGGTTGGAAAAGTTCAATCGTTCTAATGCTGGTACCTGCGTTAACCAGCGGCCAATCGTCCATGTGGGTCAGCATGTTGAGCCAGGTACGCCATTGGCTGACGGCCCGTCTACTGATCGCGGTGAGTTAGCTTTGGGAAGAAACCTGCTGGTGGCATTCATGCCTTGGGAAGGTCTGAACTACGAGGACGCCATCATCTTGAGTCAGCGTATTGTTTCAGACGATGTGCTCACCTCAATTCACATTGAGGAGCATGAGGTTGACGCTCGTGACACCAAGCTAGGGCCAGAAGAGATTACTCGTGATATTCCGAATATCTCGCCCGATATGCTTTCTGATCTTGACGAGCGCGGCATCGTACGTATCGGTGCTGAGGTGCAAACTGGCGACATTCTAGTTGGTAAGGTCACCCCGAAGGGTGAGACTGAGCTGACCCCAGAGGAGCGCTTGTTGCGCGCCATCTTCGGCGAAAAAGCTCGCGAAGTGCGTGACACTTCAATGAAGGTGCCTCACGGTGAGTCTGGCACTGTCATTGGCGTTCGGGTCTTTGACCGGGAAGAGTCTGATGACGAGCTGCCACCAGGGGTAAACCAGATGGTGCGTGTCTATGTGGCTCAGAAACGTAAGGTACAAGAGGGCGATAAGCTCGCTGGCCGTCACGGTAACAAGGGTGTCATCTCTAAGATTTTGCCGGTAGAGGATATGCCTTTCCTTGAGGACGGCACTCCGGTAGACATCATTTTGAACCCGTTGGGTGTGCCTAGCCGAATGAACTTGGGTCAGGTGCTGGAAATGCACTTGGGCTGGATTGCGCATTCAGGCTGGGATTTGGATGGCGTGGAAGGTGACTGGGCTGACCGGTTGCGCGAAGTTGGGTTGAGCCATGTTGATGGCAATGCTCACCTAGCCACTCCAGTATTCGACGGTGCAGATGAGGATGAGATTTCAGGTCTATTAGCTAACGGGCTACCCAATGAGGATGGCCAACATCTAGTAGACGCCGACGGCAAGGCCGTGTTGTACGACGGTCGTACCGGTAAGCAGTACCCGACCAAGGTTGGTGTCGGCTATATGTACATGCTTAAACTGCACCACTTGGTTGACGACAAGATCCACGCTCGTTCGACCGGTCCGTACTCGATGATTACGCAGCAGCCGTTGGGTGGTAAAGCCCAATTCGGTGGTCAGCGTTTCGGCGAGATGGAGGTTTGGGCGCTGGAAGCCTACGGTGCTGCATGGGCTTTGCAAGAAATGTTGACGATTAAATCTGATGACGTTCCCGGCAGGGTCAAGGTCTACGAGGCCATCGTCAAGGGTGAAAACATTCCTGAGCCTGGTATCCCAGAGTCCTTCAAGGTGCTGGTTAAAGAGATGAAATCTCTGTGCCTGAACGTTGAGGTGCTAGCTCAGGATGGTTCGGTTATCGACTTGCGTAACACCGAGGACGATTTCCGCGCCTCTGAGGATCTCGGTATCGACTTGTCGCGTCGTCCCGGCTCCGATTCATTCGCAGCCGTAGACGAAATCTGAGCCTCCAGCTCAGAGATAACTCATTCGACTTCTTAGAGAAAAAGAGAAAACTGTGCTGGATACAAGCAATTATGATCAGCTTCGGATTGGTTTGGCTACCGCCGATCAGATTCGTGAATGGTCTTATGGTGAGGTAAAAAAACCCGAGACCATTAACTACCGCACCCTGAAGCCAGAGCGCGACGGGCTGTTTTGCGAGAAGATCTTCGGGCCGACCCGCGATTGGGAGTGTGCTTGCGGTAAGTACAAGCGAGTGCGTTTCAAGGGCATCGTTTGTGAACGCTGCGGCGTCGAGGTGACGCGCTCTAATGTGCGTCGTGACCGGATGGGTCACATTGAGCTGGCTGCGCCGGTGACCCACATTTGGTATTTCAAAGGGGTTCCCTCGCGGCTGGGCTACCTGCTAGATATTGCGCCTAAAGACTTAGAAAAGGTCATCTATTTCGCGGCCTATATGATTACCAAGGTTGACGAAGAGGCCAGGCAGCGTGATTTGCCGAGCCTTGAGGCCAAAGTCGCTACCGAGCGTACCCTCATTGAGCACAAGCTGAATGCCAGTATTGAGGCTTGCAACGTCAAATTAGAGGAAGACCTCGAAAAGCTGGAGAGCGAAGGCGCAAAAGAAGACGTCAAGAAGAAGATCCGCGACGCTGCTAAGAAAGAAATGAAGCAGTTGCGTGACGCGTCTCAGCGTAAAGCCGATCGTTTGGATGCAGTTTGGACGCGGTTCAAGAGTCTGAAAGTCCAAGATCTTGAGGGTGACGAGGTTCTCTACCGCGAGATGAAACAGCGCTTCGGCAAGTATTTCGAGGGTTATATGGGTGCCGAGGCGATTAAACAGCGCCTGGCCGACTTTGACCTTGATGCTGAATCTGACAAGCTGAAAGAAATCATCAAGACCGGTAAAGGGCAGCGTAAAACGCGTGCCCTGAAGCGGCTCAAGGTGGTGCGCGCCTTCTTAGACACTGGCGATGCTATGCGTGGCATGGTGCTTGACTGTGTGCCGGTTATTCCTCCGGATTTGCGTCCTATGGTGCAGTTGGACGGTGGCCGCTTCGCGACCTCCGACCTAAACGACCTCTATCGACGCGTCATCAACCGTAATAACAGGTTGAAGAGGTTGCTGGATTTGGGCGCCCCCGAGATTATCGTCAACAACGAGAAGCGGATGCTACAAGAATCCGTTGATTCGCTGTTTGACAACGGGCGACGCGGTCGTCCGGTGACCGGTCCGGGTAACCGTCCGCTGAAGTCAATCTCTGACATGCTGAAAGGCAAGCAGGGTCGTTTCCGTCAAAACCTGTTAGGTAAGCGTGTCGACTACTCGGGTCGTTCGGTTATCGTGGTTGGCCCTCAGCTAAAGATTCACCAGTGCGGTCTGCCGAAGCAGATGGCCTTGGAGTTGTTCAAGCCATTCGTCATGAAGCGATTGGTGGAACAGAATTTCGCGCAAAATATCAAGTCTGCAAAGCGGATGGTTGAGCGTCAGCGTCCCCAGGTTTGGGACGTGCTTGAAGAAGCTATCTCGGAGCATCCAGTGCTGTTGAACCGGGCGCCAACTCTGCACCGACTAGGTATCCAAGCTTTCGAGCCGCTGCTTATTGAAGGCAAAGCTATTCAGTTGCATCCGCTAGTTTGTGCGGCTTTCAATGCTGACTTCGACGGTGACCAGATGGCTGTTCACCTGCCGTTGAGTGCTGAAGCGCAAGCTGAATCGCGCATTTTGATGCTCAGCTCGAATAACATTCTCAAGCCGGCAGACGGACGTCCAGTTGCTCTGCCTAGCCACGAGATGGTCATTGGCATGTACTTCCTGACTATGGATCTAGATGGGCTGCCCGGCCAGGGACGTGCATTCAGCTCCGAGGCGGAGGCGATCATGGCCTTTGACCGTGGCGAAATTGAAATGCGTTCCAAGATTAAGGTTCGCATGAGCGTGCTCAATCCGCCTGCCGATCAGGCTGATAAGAAGCGCTCAGATGGCACTATCTTGATGGATACCACGTTGGGTAAGATCACCTTCAACCGGGTGTTGCCAGATGATTTCCCGTACGTGGATTATCTATGCGGCAAGAAGCAGGTTTCTTCAATAATTAACCGGCTGTCAGAAACTTATCCGCGCACAGTCGTTACTGACACGTTGGATAAGTTGAAAGATCTCGGTTTCAGGTGGGGTACCCGTTCTGGTGTGACGGTGTCTATAGGTGACGTCCAGACTCCGCCGAATAAGCCTCAGCTGATGGACGCCTATGACAATAAGGCCACCAAGATTGACCGTCTTTATGATCGTGGTGCGGTTACTGAGGATGAACGTCGTCAGGAATTAATCCACATTTGGACGGACGCCACTAGCGAGTTAACCAACGCTATGGAGAAGAACTTCTCCAAGACTAACCCGATTTTCATGATGGTGAACTCGGGTGCGCGTGGCAACATGACCCAGATGCGTCAGATTGCTGCTATGCGTGGTCTGGTGGCTAACCCGAAGGGTGAAATTATTGCCCGCCCGATTAAGTCGAACTTCCGTGAAGGCTTGACGGTGTTGGAATACTTCATCTCTACGCACGGTGGTCGAAAGGGTCAGGCTGATACCGCTTTGCGTACGGCAGACTCTGGCTATTTGACTCGACGCCTAGTTGACGTGTCTCAAGACGTTATCGTGCGCGAAGAGGACTGCGGTACTGAACGCGGGTTGATCAAGCAGGTAGGTGTGCGTGATGAACAAGGCGAGCTACGTCTAGTTGGTAATGCTGAGACCTCTCTGGAAGCCCGCACCTTGGCGGTTGACGCTGTGGATGCCAATGGCGAGATTGTTGTCGAGGCTGGCAGTGATCTAACTGCTGCTCTGCTGCGCAAGCTCTTGGCTGCTGGCATAGAAAAGGTCAAGGTGCGTTCGGTGCTGACTTGTGAGTCGGCCTCTGGTATCTGCGCCATGTGCTATGGCCGTGGGTTGGCTGCTGGCAAGTTGGTTGATGTCGGTGAGGCTGTCGGTATTCAAGCCGCACAGTCCATTGGTGAGCCTGGCACCCAGCTGACGATGCGTACCTTCCATACCGGTGGCGTGGCTGGCGACGACATTACGCAGGGTCTACCGCGTGTTGTTGAGCTATTCGAGGCACGTACTCCAAAGGGTAAGGCGCCGATTGCTGAAGCTGATGGCCGAATCAAGATTGAAGAATCTGATCGTGGCCGCAAGTTGATTATCATCCGTGATGATGGTCAACCTGATGTGGAATACCAGATTGCTCGACGGGCACGTCTCGATTTTGAAGACTCCAATCGAGTTCGCCACTCCATCAAGGACGGCGACCACGTTTCGGTGGGCGATCAGTTAACCGGTGGCACTATCGACCCGCAAGATGTGCTGCGCGCTCAAGGTGTGCGTAAAGTGCAGGAGCATTTAGTGGCCGAGGTGCAGAAGGTGTACGCCACCCAGGGTGCTCCGATTCACGACAAGCACATTGAAATCATTATTCGTCAGATGTTGCGTCGCATTACTGTAATCGAATCTGGTGACACCTACATGATGCCTGGTGAATTGGTTGATCGGCAGCGCTATGAGCAGGCCAACCGTAAGGCAGTCACCGAGGGTGGCCGTCCTGCTGAGGGTCGTCCAGTACTTATGGGCATCACGAAGGCCTCACTGGCTACGGATTCATGGCTATCGGCAGCGTCCTTCCAGGAAACCACCAAGGTGCTTACGGATGCAGCTATTAATGGCAAGTCTGATCAGCTTGTTGGGTTGAAGGAGAATGTGATTCTCGGCAAGCTTATTCCGGCTGGTACTGGCTTGGAGCGTTACCGCAATATCCGTGTGGAGCCAACCGAAGAAGCTAAAGCGGAGCCATTCAATATGAGCTATGACCCCTACGATTACGATTTCGGGGCAGGCTCAGGCGCCGTCCCGCTTGACGATTTAGATTTCGGCGAGCTGCGCTAACAAAATAAATAACCTAGAAACGGGTGCTGGAATTATCCAGCACCCGTTTTGGCATTAACGCAACCCTTGGCAACAATGACTAGTCTCAAGCGGAAAACCAGCAAAAGTTCGACAATGGGAAAGTGACGGCCTTATTCCGCCGCTAAAGACTAAGGAGCCGATAGTGAACTATCCCGAAGTAGCTAAGCCGCTTGTCGAGTTGAAACCCGAGAAAGAATTCTTTATTGGTATCGACTCTGACGGTTGTGCCATGGACGCGATGGACATCAAACATCAGGAATGTTTCACCCCTAATTACATCAAGCATTGGGATCTGCAACCGATCTCGACGCTGGCACGTCAAACAGCGTTATTTGTGAACCTAGGCTCAATCACTAGGGGACTGAACCGGTGGTTAGCACTAAAGCAGCTGCTCGATTTACTGCGTGATCGAGTTGAGGTTGCTGAGCGCGGGGTGACCATTCCGGAGTATCCCGAGTTAGCTGCTTTCACTAGCGATCCTGATTACCCATTGTCTGACAAGGGCATTGCTGCCTACTACAAGGATCATCCGTCCGAAACTATCGCACGAGCTATCCGGTGGGGTGACGGCGTAAATGCCACGATTGCTGACATGGTGCATGGTTGCGGTCCGTTCCCTAATGCGCGGGAAGCCATCCAGGCAATGCAAGATAAATGTGACACGATGGTGGTTTCAGCCACTCCGGTGCATGCTCTGCAATATGAGTGGAATGCCCACGGCCTAGCCAAATATATGCGCATCATTGCTGGTCAAGAAGAAGGTTCTAAAGCTGAGCACATCCAATATGCGGCTAAAGGCAAGTATGCCGATGATCACATCTTGTTGATCGGTGATGCACCGGGCGATCGTGATGCGGCCGCTAAGGAAGGCGTTCTTTATTACCCGATTCTGCCGGGTAACGAGAAGGTGTCTTGGGCTAGGTTCCGCGATGAAGCGTTAGCGAAATTCGTCAACGGGACTTACGCTGGTGACTATCAGCAAAAGCTGATTGCTGAGTTTAACTCTTATCTGCCAGATGAAGTGCCTTGGGAAACGATTTCGGGTAATAAGAAAGTCCCTATGCCAAAAGTTAAATAACCCATGGACAAGGGCTATAAGGGAGTTTTTGTTGAATTGATGCGACAAAAACTCCCTTTTTCGTGTTTCCGCTCGGTTTAGCTTATCGAAAAGCGATTAGTTATCATTTGGTTGTGTTTCGGAACAGATCAAAGACTTTCAAGCTGACCTTTTGGATTGTGGTTGGTTTGGTTGCGCTGTTGGCCATCTCTTCGGTGGCTTATGCGGCATACTTCGCGGATCGGGGTTTACCTGGCGTAACAGTCGCTGACATCTCTGCCACTGGTAAGACCCGCGCCCAGGTAACCAGTGAAATTTCTGATAGAGCAAAAGAAACGAAAGTGGTGCTTACTGTTGAATCGCAGGAGAGTACCCACTCTTTAGATGATTTAGGAATTAAGGTTGATGCGGATAAGAGCGTTGAAGAAGCCTTTGCTCACAACCGCTCAATCATTTCTCGGTTTGGCGCGTTGGTTAATCCACGTGCGATTAAGCCGATAATAAGTACGGACATAGAAAAGCAGCAGGCTAGCCTTGAGGAGATTGCCAGCGCCAGTGGAGTGCCGGCCACTAATGCCACAGTGAAGTTGGCTGAAGACGGACAAACTTTCGAGACCACTTCGTCCGAAAACGGCAGAGCAATTGATGTTGCGCAACTTAGAAAAGGGGCACTGGATGCGGCCAAAGAGCTAACCACCAAATCGCTCACCTTAGAAGTTGGTGAAGTTGATCCAGAGGTTAATGATGAGCGAGCAAAACAAGTTGCTGACCAAGCTAACGCTATTGTCGCTTTGAGTGTCACCGTTACTGGCGGCTCTGGTGGTTATGAAGCTGATGCCCCCACGAAAGCCGATTGGGTCGTAATTGATGTCACAGACGGCGAAATGCAAGACGCTAAGGTGTCTTCCGAGAAGGTTGCAGCCTGGGTGGCCTCTGCAGTTGAAAAGGATAACGTCGAAGTATCTAACGGTGTTCAACGAGTCAATTCATCAGGCACTGTTGTTGCTACTCCGCAGGAAAAGGTTGATGGACGCACTGTAACGAACGCTGATGATGTAACTGCCGCAATCGTTAAATCGCTCGATGAGGGTCAAGCTTATGCTGGCGAGTTCACTACTGAGACGACCGAAGCCGTCTATGATCAGCAGTTGATTGCTGATGGGGCAGAGAATTTGGTGTATCCAGCTGCTCCAGGTGAGCACTGGGTTGAGATTAATTTGAGTAATACCATTGTGACTGCCTGGGAGGGTGCGACTGCGGTAGCCACTTTCTATATGGTGCCAGGTAAACCCTCCACCCCAACTGTTACGGGCACGTTTCGGGTCTGGTACAAGACCAGTCAACAATCTATGAGCGGGACGAATGCTGACGGGTCTAAGTGGAAAATTGATTACGTGCCGTGGGTCACTTATTTCCATGGTGACTACGCCTTACACGGCGCCCCCTGGTTTAATAATTTCGGATGGTCGGGTCCGGGAGGCTCTCACGGTTGTATCAATATGGCCGTTCCAGATGCCAAGTTTATTTACGATTGGGCACCATTGAATACGGTCGTGGTCAGCCACTACTAAATCGCTAAAAAGCTGTTGACTCGGGCTTAGCGCCGAACCAATAGCTTTTTCGTTTAATTAGTTATCGCTGGTTTCAGGCAATTTGTCTTGCCAGTAACGAAGAGCTTTCTTGGCTGCCAGTGTTGCTTCGTGATCAGTACCCAAGAGCTGACTGCGTCCGGTACTGGCAGTTTGGTAGGCCACTACACACTGACTCAATTTTCCTGACCTGCCCAGAGATTCACCTAGCCAGCACAGCGCTGAATACACTTGGCGGCTATTAGACCTATAAAGTGCTGAGTTACGCTCAACCAGCGTCTGAAACACCAGTGCTGCCCGTTCGTAGTCGCCTATATTGAATAGGTATACGGCGTAGTCGTGCAGTTTGCTGATGGTCTCTTGGCCAGTTGCGGTAAAACATTGTTCGGCTATAGCGAGAATTTTCTCGTACTCGTCAGTGATTTCCGTCTGATCCCCGATTTTTTCCAGTTCTGCTAGCAAAACTAAATGAGAGTTATAAGTTTGTCTGCTGCGTGAGCCGAGTAGTTTCTCCGCCAGATCGACCCCTGCGCGTAGTTTGGCTAACCCCTCGTTCACCTTGCCTAAGGCAACTAGCCCTTGTCCTAGTTTGCTGGTGATGCTACTAACGAAATATTCATATCCTTGGTCTCCGGGTTTCAAAAAATTGATGGCATCCTGACATGTCGAGACTGCTTCATCGTATCGGTCTAGCTTTAGGTAACAGTCAATTAAAGCGTCTAAATCGAAAGCTGAGGCCAGTTGGAAGAAGTCATGTGGCGTCTGGCCAAGCCCGCAGACATTCATGTCATAGTCAACAATCCACTTAGCCACTTCTGCAGCTTCGCTATATTGCTTGGTGCTGTCTAGCGCATTTCTAAGACTCCGTCTGGCCTCGGAGTGAATAATAGATGTTGGCTCCACATATTGATCTGCAAGATCAATCAGTTCGCGGATAGCAGAGATTGCTTTTGTCGGCTGGTTGAGCGCTGTTGGGTATTTGTTTATTTCCAGCAGAATCAATAAATACTGTGCTTCTATGTCCTTCTTAGCAACGTTGCTGTGTTGGGTAGAGAAAGTATGAGACTGCCCCTCGCCTCCTGTCACCAGTGTTGACCCACACATCTTTAAGGCGATCTCAGCACGAGATGCGGCCAATCGTTGAACTTTTATGGCCTGCTTTGCTTCGCCTGCATCGTATAAGGCTAGCCCCTGGCTATATAGGCATTTGATCGTCCAAATTTCCCACCCGCTGCCGTCGAGTCTTGTGGATAGGTTTGCGGTTTTGCCGAAATACTTCGCGGCTTGCAAGCAATAGCGTGCGGCATAAAAATTGTTAGCTAGCTCATATAGGGCGCTTAGCAACTGGCTGCTTTTTTCGCCCAATTCAAGACGCATGTCCAGGGTTTTTGCTCGTTGCTTGAGTGAGCGTTCTAGCTGGCCAGCCTCCAGCAGCCTGTCTGCGTACCAGCCGTTGATTTCCACATCCTGCTCATTTTTCGCCAGACCTGCACGCCCTCGGGCGGCGAGCGTCTGTTCCGCCTGGTCTATGGCTAGCTGAATATTTGTGTTTTCGTCGGCGGCGTGAGCCAGAGTGTAGTGGGCGATAGCTCGTAATTGTGCTTGTTCAAGATCGTTGTCATCGCTTAATCCCAGAAACCAACTTGCGATGGTCGATGCAAGTTGACTTGGGGCAAGCCTTGTCCCGACAGTGTGGGTCTTAATCCAGTCAGACAAGATATCTTTCGTCGCGCGTTTAGCGGCCAAGATGGTTGTCTCGTCCAATATGTGGGGGATAGCCTCGCGTACCTGCTGAGCCAAGACTTCTTCGGCAAATAATTCAGTGCTTGCATCCAGACGGCACCAACCAGCTGGGTTGATAGCCTCCGCTAAGCCATGAGCTGTTTTTTCGCTAGATTGAATCTGAATGTTAGCGCTGGTCTGCGTAACGATTTGAGGTGGGAAACGACAGCTAGGGTCAGTGGTGGGATTGATCGCTACTGCGCAGCATAGAGCGTGGCGGGTTTCTTCGCTCAAGCTCCTCCATCTATCTTGGTAGAGCTGATTGATGTCTGTCGGCAAGGTCAGCTCTGGGTCTAAAATACGTCCCCGATTAGCCGCGATATGGCGGGTCGCATTCCAACTGGATAACGCGAGTTTTAAGAAATGTGGGTTGTGGTGAGTGCGTTCGATAATCCGCAGTGCCGTATTGCGGTCAGTGCGTGGGGCATATTCTTCGAGGATGGAAATAAGATCCTCATCACCAAGGCCAGCAACGTTGATGATTTGGCAATTCTTGTGGGCAGGCTCACCAGTTAGCCATTTGCCGTAGTAGCTATCCAAATCATATTCCGGCCAAGCGGTGCCGATTATTAGCACCGGCTTATCCAATCGGATAAATTCGTCCAGCATGGCAGCAGTTTCTGGCCCCATCAGGTGTATGTCTTCTATTGCTGCTATGGCAGGAAGTTCTGGTTTAGCTAGTGCACATATGGTGGCGGCCAGCTGGCGCCCGGCACTTTCACGGCGCTGCTGTGCTTGACTGTTTAGGGCTACGTCTGTCTTCAAAGCCTTATTGTCTAGGCGTGCCTGGTTTAGATATTTGAAACCTCGCACTCCCCATTGACTCAAAGTTCCAATAAAAGGAAGTCCGGCAGCCCCAATCAATTCGGCTAGCCGCTCTGCCGCGACCCCAGCAGCCTCGTCAAGCAGAGCGGAGCGAATCTCTAGGTAAAAATCACGTTGCTTTTGGGATAGCCGTTCCCACACAGTTGACTCAAATTGATAAGCCATGGTTAGTGGCAGTAGGTGAGCATCCAGTTGGGGTTTTATTGCCCCAACCACATCAAAGAACTGGCCATTATTTAGCCTCTCGCAGTTGAACCCCCACCAGCCGAAGGACGGTAGAACATTCGCTGGCCACACGAAATTCTCTAAGCTCGGCCTGACCTCTTTGCGGGTAGGCATCGGATCCAAACCAGCTCCTAGACGCAACTGGGCTTGCCCAAGATCAGCCCAGTATTTGTCTTGGGTACTGGTTCGAAGGTAAGCGTATAGCTCTTGGATGATCCAAGTTTTCCCGATACCTGACGCGCCTTGCAAAATTATTATTCTTGGGTGCGGGTTATTGGCTAGATCGTTGGCTCGCTCAGCAAGATACCCAACGAGAGTTCGGGAATCACCAGTTAAAACGTCAGGCATAATGTGATTATCAACTATCGATCAGCTATCTACCAAAGTTTGCAAAATATCCATTTCGATATAGGTAAACAGCTGTCGTTGCCGGCGTAGCAAGAAATCGTAATGAATCTAGATATTAGGCAAGATTGCCTGACATTTTGACCCAATGTTAAGCGAATAGTATCCTTGTACATCGTGTTCGGCGTGCACTTCCACTGCGCGCGAGCATTTACGCGCCCTGGCATGACGCTGGCGTCTTAAACGTTGCGAAGACGATTAGCGAGTGCGCAAGGCCGCACAACGATTTTCGACCCTAGCGAGTTGCTTCATGGTGGGAAAGCAGAAGTTTCTTCTGCCGAATCATGTAGAGCTTGCTGGGAATCGAGCTGACTTGAATAACGGTGGTTCCATTCAGCCCGAACCTAAATCGTGGAGCTAGGGACAACCAAGACAACGAAAGAGAACCAAAAGGTGCCTACAATTCAACAGTTGGTCCGCAAGGGTCGCACTGATAAGACTAAGACGAGCGACGCCCCAGCATTAAAGGGGTCGCCACAGAGGCGCGGTGTATGTACCCGCGTGTACACCACCACCCCGAAGAAGCCGAACTCGGCGCTACGCAAGGTGGCTCGTGTTCGCCTGTCTTCTGGAATTGAGGTGACTGCTTATATTCCGGGCGTTGGCCACAACCTACAGGAGCACTCCATGGTGCTGGTTCGCGGTGGTCGTGTCAAGGATCTGCCTGGTGTGCGTTACAAGATTATTCGTGGCGCTCTTGATACTCAGGCAGTTAAGGGACGTAAACAAGCCCGCAGCCGTTACGGCGCAAAGAAGGAGAAATAATGCCACGAAAGGGCCCAGCCCCAAAGCGGGCAGTGGTAGTTGATCCGGTTTATGGATCTCCGCTGGTTTCGCAGCTAGTTAGCAAGATCTTGCGTGACGGTAAGAAAGCCGTTGCCCAAAACATCGTCTACACCGCACTTGAAGGCACCCGCGAAAAGACTGGTGTAGACCCCATTCAGACTTTGAAGAAAGCCTTGGATAATGTCCGTCCTGGCGTAGAGGTTCGTTCCCGTCGCGTCGGTGGCGCTACCTACCAGGTTCCGGTTGAGGTGAAGCCTGCTCGTGCAACCACGTTGGCAATGCGCTGGCTGGTCAACTTCTCTAGGGATCGACGCGAGAAGAGCATGTCTGAACGTTTGATGAACGAAATCCTGGACGCCTCCAACGGCTTAGGAGCTTCCGTCAAGCGTCGTGAAGACACCCACAAGATGGCTGAGGCCAACCGCGCATTTGCGCACTACCGTTGGTGAGAATTTAGAGGGTCGCCCTCGCCTTCGGGGGCGGCCTTTCGCATGTTCTGCAACGGTTGCAGCTAACTGAACAATAAAAAGGGTTCTAAAGACCCGATGTGATGAGGCACAAGCGGCCTCAGGACGTCAAAGTAAGAAACAGACAACGATTAGGAATTTAGGGGATCCCGTGGCCCTCGACTTGCAGACCGACCTTAAGAAGGTGCGCAATATCGGCATTATGGCTCACATTGATGCTGGTAAGACCACCACTACTGAGCGCATTTTGTATTACACCGGTATCAACCACAAGATCGGTGAGACCCATGATGGCGCTGCCACTATGGACTGGATGGAGCAGGAGCAGGAGCGCGGTATTACCATTACCTCCGCTGCTACCACCTGTTTTTGGAATAACTACCAAATCAATATCATCGACACCCCAGGTCACGTTGACTTCACTGTTGAGGTGGAGCGCTCATTGCGTGTTCTTGATGGTGCCGTTGCGGTATTCGACGGTGTTGCTGGTGTTGAGCCGCAGTCTATGACTGTGTGGCGTCAGGCTACCCGTTATAACGTCCCGCGTATCTGCTACGTAAATAAGCTTGACCGCACTGGTGCGTCTTTCGCGCATGCTGTAGACACTATCCGTGAGCGACTACACGTTACACCAGTGGTTGTGCAGCTGCCGGTCGGCGCCGAACAAGACTTCATCGGTGTCGTAGACTTGATCGAAATGCACGCCAAGATGTACCGCGGTGAAACTGACCTTGGCGAGCATTACACCGTAGAAGACATTCCGGCAGAGTTGAAAGATGAAGCCGCTCAGGCTCGCGCTGAGATGCTAGAAGCTATTGCCGAGAATGACGAAGAGTTCATGGAGCTCTACCTTGGTGGTGGCGATGTTACCCCTGAGGCGATCAAGGCTGCTATTCGTCGCGGTGTGATTGCTAACTTGTTCACGGCCGTACTGTGTGGCACGTCGTTCAAGAACAAGGGTGTCCAGCCGCTACTAGACGCAATCGTCGACTACCTACCTTCACCGCTAGACATTCCGGCCATCGTCGGATTCAAGCCAGGCGACGAGTCGGTCGAGATTGATCGCGCACCTAGTAAAGACGAGCCTTTGGCTGCGCTGGCTTTCAAGATTGCCGCTGACCCCCATCTTGGCAAGCTCACCTACGTGCGGGTTTATTCTGGTGTGCTTAAGGCTGGCACCCAGGTGCTTAACTCTGTTAACGGAAAGCGTGAGCGCATCGGCAAGATTTACCAGATGCATGCCAATAAGCGTAATGAGATTGAAGAACTGCCTGCTGGCAACATTTGCGCGGTAATGGGTTTGAAGCAAACCTCTACCGGCGACACACTATGCGACGGCAACGATCCAGTAGTGCTGGAGTCAATGGACTTCCCGGATCCAGTTATTGAACAGGCTATTGAGCCGAAGTCGAAGGCTGACCAAGAGAAGCTATCTATCGCTATTCAGCGCTTAGCTGAAGAGGATCCGACTTTCCGCGTTCACACTGATGAAGAGACTGGCCAGACGATTATTGCTGGTATGGGTGAGCTGCACTTGGATGTGCTGATTGACCGCATGAAGCGTGAGTTCCACGTTGAGGCTAATATTGGCAAACCGCAGGTGGCCTACCGCGAAACTTTGCGCAAGGCAGTTACTGGCATCGAGTACACCCACAAGAAGCAGTCTGGTGGTTCTGGTCAGTACGGCAAGGTCATCATCGACCTGGAGCCGAAAGAGCCAGGCAGTGGCTACGAATTCGTTAATGCTGTTACTGGTGGTCGTATTCCTAAGGAATACATCCCATCGGTTGACGCTGGCATTCAAGAGGCCATGCAGTTTGGTGTTCTAGCTGGCTACCCTGTGGACGATGTCAAGGTGACTTTGACTGACGGCGCCTATCACGACGTCGACTCTAGCGAGTTGGCGTTCAAGATTGCTGGTTCAATGGTGTTCAAGGAGGCTGCTCGTAAGGCTAGCCCGGCACTGCTCGAGCCGATGATGGCTGTCGAAGTAACTACGCCAGAAGATTATCTGGGAACGGTTATTGGCGACTTGAACTCTCGTCGTGGCCAGGTGCAGTCGATGGACGAGGAACACGGCGCTCGTGTGATTAAGGCGCTGGTGCCACTTAGCGAAATGTTTGGCTATGTTGGCGACTTGCGTTCAAAGACCTCAGGTCAAGCGACCTACACCATGGAATTCGATTCCTATGGTGAGGTTCCGAAGGCTATTGCTGACGAGGTTATTGCCAAAGCTAATGGCGAGTAAATAAGCTAATGAAAGTTGCCGGTCGAGGTTTCTTGACCGGCAACTTTTGTATTTGAGCGATTTAGTCAAACGAGTAAATGTCTGTCAAGGTCAGCGCTGCATTATGTTAGCGTAGCTTTCACGTATTTTTGTTGTTGCACCTAGTAATTCATGAATCTTATGGAAAAGGGGAAGAAAGATGTCACAAGATATTTCGCCAGAAGAGGAGCAGCCCGTAACTGCGCCTGAGCAAGCTCCGACGCAAGATGGGCCAGCAGCTGATTCCGCGACGGAAAACCAGCAACCATCTGCAGCTAACCCAAATGTTGGCAATCCCAATGAGCCAACTGTGGTTATTCCACAGTATGAGACTCAGGGCTATCAGGCGGGCTATCCTCAGTCTGGTTATCCGACGAATCCTCAGGCTTATGCTCAGAGCCAGCCCGGTTATGGCCAGCCTATGCAGCCTGGCTATCCCCAACAGGGTTATGGTCAGCAGTGGCAGTCGACCTATTCTCAGCAGTCGCAGGCTGGTTATCCGCAGCAGCCCCAGGCTGGCTACGATCAGCAGTGGCAATCAACATACGGCCAGCAACCACAACAGCCCGGATTCGCTGGTCAGCAAGCTCATCAACAAGCCTCGCAGTTCGCCGAGCAGTTAACGCAAGTTTCCAATACTGCCCAATCTTTGCTGTCGAAAGTTTGGCAAATCATCCGTGGCATTTTGAGGGGCACTCCTGAGCAAGGTCTTGAACTGGCGCAAAATACCCGCCATTTCGGAATGTTTGTTGCTGGTTTGATGAGCGTAATTAGCGGTTTCACCTTTGCAAACCTGTGCGGCAGAACTGCCGCTGGCATCGACAGCGGGATTAATCAGGTTATGGGAGGTCTTGGTTTTGGATACAGCTCATATACAAACTTCGGGTTTGGGCAGTGGATAGTCGTTCTGTTGGTATCGGCCATCTGCTTCTTTTGCATTGCCATGCTGCGTCCGGTAACCATCAAGTGGGCGTTCAATATCAGGCAACAAAATATAACTTTCACTTCTGCACTGACGATTGCTTCCTTTGCTTATCTTCTGGCAGGTTTTGTGTTGGCGATAGTGGGTGTCATTTGGCTAGTGCCAAGCGGGATAACTTTCGGACTAGGCCTGCTAGTTTACGTGCTCGCCTTACCGCTGACACTATTCATTTCTGAGCTACTGATCTTCGTCTCGATCAACAAGATGGGCAATTTCAACAAATCTGTCATCATTCCCCATGCTTTAATGACTGGCGTCTGGATGGTTTTTGTTGCCATTGTCTTCCTGATCGAGATGCAGGTGATTACCAATATGCTGCAGTGACGGTTGTTGACAGCTAAGCGGTAACAGTCAACCTAGGCCATAGCTATTCTTTGACCTTGAGTTGGTTAAAACCAAGAGAACGCGTTAGTAGACAAAAACTGCTAAAAAACAGCTCTCGAGGCAACTTAGATCCTGGTTTGGGGCGCTCAGTTTGACTATCTGGGTTTGGCCGGGAAAAATAGATGAAGTTCGTGGGTATTCCCGTGGGCTGGGTGCGGCCTAAACCATTTAGACGCCGCGCCGGTTCAATTTAGTATCCGCGATTACAAAGACAAGAAGGTCGAGGGTCTTTAGTCCCCGACGAAGTCCAGATGTGCCTCGCAACCAACGAGGCGACAATCCGAAAAGGAGCCCAAGTGGCAAAGGCCAAGTTCGAGCGGACCAAGCCGCACTGCAATATCGGCACCATCGGCCACGTCGACCACGGTAAGACCACCTTGACCGCGGCGATCACCAAGGTGCTACATGACAAATACCCGGAGCTGAATGAAGCCTCCGCGTTCGAGAACATCGATAAGGCGCCTGAAGAGCGCCAGCGTGGTATCACCATCTCGATTTCTCACGTTGAGTATCAGACCGAGAAGCGTCACTATGCTCACGTTGACTGCCCAGGTCACGCTGACTACGTAAAGAACATGATCACCGGTGCTGCCCAGATGGATGGCGCTATTCTCGTGGTTGCCGCTACCGACGGTCCGATGGCGCAGACTCGCGAGCACATTCTGCTTGCTCGCCAGGTAGGCGTGCCGGCAATCGTTGTGGCACTCAACAAGTGCGACATGGTTGACGATGAGGAGCTAATCGAGCTCGTCGAAATGGAAATCCGTGAGCTGCTCAGCTCTCAGGAATTTGATGGCGACAACTGCCCGGTTGTTCGCGTTTCCGCGCTGAAGGCGCTGGAAGGCGATGCCAAGTGGGCTGACGCGATCATGGAGCTAATGAGCGCTATTGACGAGTACGTGCCGCAGCCGCAGCGCGATCTCGACAAGCCGTTCCTGATGCCTGTTGAAGACGTCTTCACCATTACTGGTCGTGGCACCGTTGTTACCGGCCGTATCGAGCGTGGCGCCGTCAAGTCTGGTGACACTGTTGAGATCGTTGGCCTAGCCCCGACTCAGACCACCACCATCACTGGCGTCGAAATGTTCCGTAAGATTCTTGACGAGGGCGAGGCTGGCGACAATGTTGGCCTGTTGCTGCGCGGCACGAAGAAGGAAGACGTGGAGCGCGGCATGGTTATCACCAAGCCAGGCACCACTGAGCCGCACACCGAATTCACTGGTTCGGTCTACGTGCTGAAGAAGGAAGAGGGTGGCCGTCACAAGCCATTCTTCTCCCACTACAGCCCACAGTTCTACTTCCGTACCACAGACGTGACTGGCACCGTCCAGCTGCCGGAAGGCACTGAGATGGTTATGCCTGGCGACAACACCGAGATGGATGTCGTCTTGCAGAAGCCAATTGCTATGGAAGAGGGCTTGAAATTCGCTATCCGCGAAGGTGGCCACACTGTTGGCGCCGGCCGCGTAACGAAGATCGTTAAGTAGTACGTTACTTAATTAAATTGCCTCGCACCCGAATGGGGTGCGAGGCAATTCTTGTTTTCTAGCTCAAGACCTTATGTGCGCTTACTCGTTGGGTATGGCGTTGTCTGAATCTGTGTAAATTTTCTAGTGGGAGGCGAGTAGCACCAGATTTTTGTACCCCCCCCCAGATGGTAAATTGGTTGGCATGAGCCAACAGCCCCTAACTCAGTTGCCTGGCTGGCAACCATATTTTGAGCCGCTAGCTGACGACCCAACAACTCAAGCACTATCCGCTAGAGGCTTAACTAAAGTTTTCGGTAATTTGATAGCCGTCAATCAGCTAACGATGGATGTGCCGCGAGGTTCAATCTATGGGTTAGTTGGCCCAAACGGGGCTGGCAAAACTACGGCTATTACCATGTGGTCTGGCCTGGCACGTCCTGATGATGGCCAAGTGTGGGTCAACGGTCACAACGTGTGGACAGATTCTCTAGCAGCGAAAGCTTCCTTGGGGTTACTCGTGGATGGGCTACCCGTTTTTGACCGCCTAAGCGGTATGGAATTACTCAGTTACTTAGGCGCTATTCGCGGCCTAGAGTTTGCCACCATGAAATCCCGCGCTGAGGAGCTGCTGGGCGCCCTAGGTTTGGACGAAGCCGGCGATAAACGTATCGTCGATTACTCCGCCGGCATGACGAAAAAGATTTTATTGGCAGCCGCGCTGCTTCACAATCCAGCAGTATTGATTCTCGACGAACCGATGGAATCCGTGGACCCGGCCTCCGCTCGCGTTATTCAGACGATACTTAAGCATTACGCTCGCTCGGGCGGCACTGTCATTATGAGTTCTCACGTCATGGAGCTGGTTGAAGGCTTATGCGATCACGTCGCCATCATTGGCAATGGTCGGGTGATGACCTGCGGGCCAACCGAGAAAGTACGACAAGGTCACTCACTAATTGACATCTTCGTTGAGCTTGTCGGGGGAGTGCGGCTCAGCGATGACTCACTCAACTGGCTTGGGAGCGTCCATAGTGGCTAGCACAAATATGACCACCAAACTGGCACACAAAAAATTAGCCAAACAGCGACTAAAAGCGTTAATCAGTCTGCAATTCAAATTGTGGCGGCGCAACCTAGCTAGCAATCCGGCCTACATCATCATGGGCTTAATCTTTACGATTTATGGCTTAGGTGGGGCGATACTGTGCGGACTCTTGGTTTACGGTTCGATTAGAGACGGCTACTATCTGACGCTTTCGGCTGCCTGTGCTGGCGGTTTTATCATCTACCAAATCATCGTATTTATGATGCCCAGTGCAGAGGGACGCCTACTGCCAGAACAATATGCTCATCTGCCACTGACTAGCGCTGATTTATCGTTGCCAGCATTGATTTGCTCAACCTTTCAGTTGCGGGCAATTTTGGCGCTGCTGTGCACTGTGGCTACTACCATCGGCGCGGGTCTAGCCCTTGGCAGCATTGGCCTGGGCTGGGCGATAGTGCCGCTTATCATCGCCATGTTAGCCTGCTTGGTGCTCACCCTATTGGCTGGTGAATTGGTGGCGTTAGCCATTTCACACGTCACTTCGCGGCGTTCAAAAGAGTTTCTCTCAGCGCTTGGGCTAATCCTCTTTGTCGGGCTGAGCATGTCCTTTTACTTGTTCAGCCCGAAAGAGGGCGAAGAATTTTCTTTCCAAATCTCTGACCTTGCAACGGCTAGCCAGATCGGAGCTTGGACCTTTGGAGCCGGCCCTGCTGCTGCCTTAAACCTGGCGACGGGTCAATGGCTGGTAGGGCTAGGCCAGCTTGTGGTAACGGTGGGCTTGTTTGTCTTAGTTGTGCTTGGCTGGCGCAAACTGCTTAGCCAAGGGTTGATAGCCCCACTGCAAAAGGCAGTCAGGAAAGAAAAGAAAACAAAGCGACCTAGTGGCGTCCCAGTGCTTATACCGGGGTTTCGCTATGCCAGTGGCCAAATGATATTTTCGCGTTCCCTACGCTATTTCGCCCGTGACCCGAGGCTCTTAATGTCGCTGGCAGTCTTTCCGGTGTTATTGGTTTTCGTTCTCGTCACTCCTTTTAATGAGGCTTTCATGTTCATGGGGCCATATTTCGGCTATTTCTTTGCCATCTCGCCGGCTCTTTTCGCCTCCAACATCTTCGGCTACGACGGCCCATCGAATTGGCTGCACCTCAATGCGCCTCTTAAAACGTCAACCTTGCTAATTTCGCGTATGTTGGCAATGATCTTGCCTTGCTTGATACTGGCTTTGGCAGGGGTGTCAGCCTTGGCCTGGAGACTACCTGACAAGGGGTTACTACCGTTTATCATCGCCACAGCTGTAGGCGCTTTCATTTCCTCGATTGCGGTTGGCCTCTGGCTGTCGGTCTACAATCCCTATCCGATGGCCAAACCCGGCACTAACCCCTGGCGAGACAAGAGCGGTTTCTCTTCCGGCGCATTCTTAGCCTCTATCGGCTCAATGTTTGGTTCGCTGGTACCAATAGCGCCAGGACTTATCATCATGTTGCTCGGACGATCAAACGCTATGGCGTTCGTGGTTGGTGTCGTGTTAACAGTGATTGTTCCAATAATTTTGGTGCTCATCGTCTTTTATTTTTCTAACCGGCGCCTAAGCACCCACTTCCCAGAGATCTTCGCGAAAGTCGCCCGATACGTATAACTGGTAGCCTAAGCAATTGTGATTAGCGCTCGAACTCGTGTTGCCCCTAGCCCAACTGGTGCCCCACATGTTGGCACCGCCTATATGGCTCTATTCGATAAAGCCTGGGCACAAAAGACCGGCGGAAAATTTGTTCTTCGCATAGAAGACACCGACCGTAACCGGCTAGTGCCCGGCTCCGAAGAGCAAATCTACGAAATGCTTGATTGGCTAGGACTTTGCCCAGATGAGTCGCCCGTTGTTGGCGGCCCTTTCGAGCCCTACCGGCAGTCTGAGCGGTTAGAGACTTACCGCCCTTATGTGGACAAGCTAATCGCTGATGGACATGCCTACTACTGCTGGTGCTCAGCGGAACGACTTGCCCAAATGCGTGCCGAACAAAAAGCGTCCAAACAAGAAAACACCGGTTATGACCGGCTTTGTTATCAGATGAGCAGGGAAGAACGCTCCAAACTACCCGGATTTTCTGACACCCCGGTAGTGCGCATGCTAATTCCAGGCGATGTTGACACCACATTCACCGACTTGATTCGTGGTCAAGTCAAAGCTCCCTTTCCTGATGATCAAATCATTTTGAAAGCTGACGGCTTCCCCACCTACCACCTAGCTGTAGTAGTGGACGATCATCTGATGAATATTGACACTGTGGTGCGAGGGGAAGAGTGGATTAGTTCTACCCCTAAGCACTTGCTGCTCTATAAGTGGCTAGATTGGCAAGTGCCACAGTTTGCGCACATGCCGTTGCTGCGTAACACTGACCACTCCAAGATCTCGAAACGCAAAAACCCGGCGGCTCGCCTCACCTGGTTCAAGGAGCAAGGATATCTGCCCCAAGCGCTGCGTAACTTCTTGCAGTTATTGGCCTACCCACCCACCGACCACCAGGAGGTCGAGAGCTTCGAGGGTTTCGTTGCTAATTTTGATTGGGGCAAGATCAGCACGGTAGGCCCAATCTTCGACGTTAAAAAATTGGATTGGCTAAATGGCATCTATATCCGCAACTTAAATGATGAGGATTTAGCGGAACGCATTATCGTCCACGCCAAAACCTACGGTCAGTGGGGAGAAATACATGCTGGCCGTGAGGGGATTGTGCGGGCGGCTACTCCGTTGATAAAAGAGCGGCTAGTTACTTTGAACGAAGCCATGCCCAAATTGCAGTTCCTTTTCGTTAATGCAGACGAACTGGAATATGAAGAAAAAGCGGTCAACAAATTACGTGATGGACTTCAAGTCAATAAAGCGGCCACTAAGGTTTTAGAAGAATTGGATGATTGGCGGGCAGAGGATATCCAAGCTGCGCTGCGCGCCCAGTTAGTTGATGTACTAGGGATTAAACCACGTTTCGCATTCGGTCCGGTTCGCACGGCAACTAGCGGCCAACAGGTCTCCCCGCCGCTATTTGAATCCCTAGAGATTCTTGGCAAGGACGAGACTCTAAAGCGTATGCGCCGTTTCAACGAGTACCTTGCGGCTAGAGGCTAGCGGTCTGATCGCATAAAGCCGAAGATCTCGGCAAACTGGGCACTGGCCTGACGGTTACTTGGTTGCCGGCGGCTTTGCGCCTGATTTGCCTTGATTCCCAGCTTGTGAGAACATATTCAGGTTGCTCCCCACAAGGGGTGGCGTGTTTGACCGAATAAATCCACTACAAATTAGGGTATTTGGTGCGGCCTTGAGCCAGCGACACGCCCGTCCGCGGGGGTCGAGTAGCAAGCCGTTGACTAGGCGTTACTTGCTTGGTTTAAGACGTTTAACAACTGCATCGTGGCGGGTGGTCACTTCACCCGGGCTCTGTAGGGGCACCGATGCGTAACGTCTGCTAAGCGTGGCGCATAGTTGACAGTCAACTGCTCCAGCGAGTTGGTGCAGTTGACCAGAAAACGAGAACGAAGAGAAGGAACTACCGTGGCGGGACAGAAGATCCGCATCAGGCTTAGGGCCTATGACCACGAGGTCATTGATACGTCGGCGCGTCAAATCGTCGACACTGTGACTCGTACCGGCGCCAAGGTTGCCGGCCCGGTGCCGCTGCCTACTGAAAAGAACGTGTGGTGCGTCATTCGTTCGCCCCACAAGTACAAGGACAGCCGCGAGCATTTCGAGATGCGCACGCACAAGCGGCTAATCGACATTCTCGACCCAACGCCGAAGACCGTTGATTCGCTGATGCGTCTCGACCTTCCGGCAGGTGTCGATATTGAGATCAAGCTTCCGTGAGGCAGGCCAAGATGACCGAACGCAATGTTAAGGGTGTGCTAGGCACAAAGCTTGGCATGACCCAATTATGGGATGAAAACAACCGTGTTGTGCCAGTTACGGTGATATCCGCTGGCCCGTGTGTTGTGACGCAAATCCGTACCCCTGAGACTGACGGCTACTCCGCCGTCCAGCTCGGCTACGGCCAGGTTAAAGCTAAGAAAGTTACCAAACCGGCTGCCGGGCATTTCGAGAAAGCTGGCGTCACGCCGCGCAAACACCTCGTGGAGTTGCGCACCTCTGCCGCTAGTGAATATGAACTCGGCCAGGAGATCACCGCAGAGGTGTTCGCCGGTGGCGACCTCGTCGATGTGACAGGTGTCACTAAAGGCAAAGGCACCGCAGGTGTTATGAAACGCCACGGTTTTCGTGGTTTAGGTGCCGGTCACGGTGTTCACCGCAAGCACCGCTCTCCTGGTTCTATTGGTGGCTGTTCCACCCCTGGCAAGGTGCTTAAAGGTCTGCGCATGGCTGGCCGTATGGGACACGCGAATAAGACCGTGCAGAATCTAAAGATTCAGGCGGTTGACGCTGATCGCGGCTTGATTTTGGTGCGCGGCGCAATCCCCGGAAATAAGGGTGGGCTCGTCGTGATACGCAACGCCGCAAAGAAGGGTGATGCCAAGTGACAAACAAAGTTGATGTATTAGGCATTGATGGCAAGAAAGCTGGTCAGGTTGAGTTACCTGCCGAGATTTTCGATGTTGAGCCGAACATTCCTTTGATGCACCAGGTAGTTGTGGCTCAGTTGGCTGCTGCTCGCCAGGGCACCCACTCGACTAAGACTCGTTCTGAAGTTTCTGGTGGTGGAAAGAAGCCATGGCGTCAGAAGGGCACTGGCCGTGCTCGTCACGGTTCAATTCGTGCACCGCAGTGGACTGGCGGCGGCATTGTCCACGGGCCGACCCCGCGTAAATATAACCAGCGCACTCCGAAGAAAATGATTGCTGCTGCGTTGCGCAGTGCTTTGTCTGATCGCGCTCGCGAAGGCCTAATTTTCGTGGTTGACCAGATCGTCAAAGACGCGCCCTCAACTAAGAAGGCCGCTGAATTTATGGCTGGCATTGGTGATTACACCAGTTTCTTAGTTGTGCTAGAACGTAGCGACGAAATTAACTGGCTATCGGTTCGTAATTTGGTGAATGTTCGTCCGATCGCTTATGACCAGCTCAACGCTTATGACGTGTTGAGCTCGCAAGCAGTGGTCTTCACCAAGGGCGCTTTGGAGGCTTTCAAAGCAGGACCGGTCAAAGGCAAGTCGGTTAAAGCTGTTGCTAGAGAATCCGAGGCCGAGGAGGCCGCCAAGTGAGCGACGTAAAGATTAACGACCCGCGCGACATTTTGATCGCACCGGTTGTTTCCGAAAAGAGCTACGCATTAATCGACGAGAACAAGTACACATTCATCGTTGATCCGCGCGCTAACAAGACCCAGATCAAGATTGCCGTAGAGAAAATCTTCGGCGTCAAGGTCACTTCGGTCAACACCATGAATCGTCAAGGTAAGACCCGCCGCACTCGTACCGGCATTGGCAGGACCGCTAACACCAAGCGTGCCATCGTCAGTGTTGCCGAGGGACAGCGGATCGATATCTTTGGCAACTGACCTCAAGAAGACAAGGACGAAGAAACCTAATGGCTATTCGTAAGTACAAGCCGACGACGCCGGGTCGCCGCGGGTCGAGCGTGTCAGACTTCTCCGAGGTCACGCGCTCTACTCCGGAAAAGAGCCTGACTGTCGCTAAGCCGAAGACCGGTGGACGCAACAATTCAGGTCGCATCACTACCCGTCACATTGGTGGTGGCCATAAGCGCGCCTATCGGCTAATTGATTTTAAGCGTTATGACAAGGACGGCGTACCGGCCAAGGTTGCTCATATTGAGTATGACCCGAACCGTACTGCCCGTATCGCACTACTGCATTATGCAGACGGTGAGAAGCGTTACATTATTGCTCCCGAAGGGCTAACCCAAGGCACCAAGATCATTTCTGGTCAAGGCGCTGACATTAAACCTGGGAACAACCTGGCTCTACGTAACATTCCGGTTGGCACCACCGTTCACGCGGTTGAGTTGCGTCCCGGTGGTGGCGCTAAGTTGGGTCGTTCGGCTGGGTCTGAGATTCAGCTGGTAGCTCGTGAAGGAAAATACGCCACATTGCGTATGCCGTCGGGCGAAATGCGCATGGTTGACGTTCGTTGCCGCGCCACTATTGGTGGTGTTGGTAACGCTGAGCAGGCCAATATTAACTGGGGTAAAGCCGGCCGCATGCGGTGGAAGGGTGTTCGCCCGACTGTCCGTGGTGTGGTCATGAACCCGCACGACCACCCGCACGGTGGTGGCGAGGGCAAGACCTCTGGCGGCCGTCATCCGGTTAGCCCTTGGGGCCAGCCAGAAGGACGTACCCGCGCCCCGAAGAAGGCCTCTAACAAGATGATCGTCCGACGCCGCAAGAGTGGCAAGAAGCGCTGATTGGGAGATTTGAGATATGCCACGCAGCCTACGTAAGGGTCCCTTTGTAGACGACCATCTGCAAAAGAAGATCGATGCACAAAACGAGAAGGGCACGCACACCGTCATTAAGACATGGTCGCGTCGCTCAATGATTACCCCCGACATGCTCGGCCATACCATCGCCGTTCATGACGGACGCAAGCACGTCCCCGTCTTCGTGACCGAAGCTATGATCGGCCACAAGCTCGGTGAGTTCGCTCCAACGCGTACTTTCCGTGGCCACGTTAAGGACGACAAGAAGAGCCGCAGGCATTAAGCCCGCAGAAGGAATTGATGATGAGCAAAACTAACGAGCGACCCAGCCGTCGCCTCGCCCTGCTCGGCGATCGACCCGGCTCATACGCTATCGCCCGCCACGTGCGAATGAGCCCGATGAAGGTACGTCGGGTTGTGAATTTGGTTCGTGGGATGGATGTTTCCAGCGCCCTGACCACGCTCAAGTTCGCCCCGCAGGCGGCCGCCAAGCCGGTTTATAAGACACTGGCTTCTGCCGTTGCCAACGCCGAGTCCACTGAGGCATTACGTTCTGATGACCTCTACGTCTCGCAGATTTTCGTGGACGAGGGTATGACTTTGCGTCGTATTCGTCCTCGCGCTAAAGGTTCTGCTAGCCAAATCTTGAAGCGTTCCTCCCACATCACTGTTGTGGTGGAGCCGAAAGAAGAGCCAGCACCTAAGAAGAAGACCGAGACGAAAAAGTCCACAGCTAAGAAGAGTGAGCCTAAGAAATCGGCTGCCAAGAAGACGGAAACTAAGAAGCCGGCTACTAAGAAGACCGAATCTAAGTCGGATCAGTCCGCAAAGAAGGAGGCCTAAGCATGGGTCAGAAGATCAATCCGAATGGCTTCCGGCTAGGCGTTACCACTGATCACACTGCCCGCTGGTACGCGAATAAGAACTACTCTGATTTCGTTGCCGAGGATCAGAAAATTCGCGACTGGCTGCGCACCAACCTGGAACGCGCTGGTGTTTCTAGAATTGAGATCGAGCGACGCAGTGACGAGCGGATCACCATCTTCTTGTCGGCTGCTCGCCCAGGTATCGTCATTGGACGTAATGGCGCCGAGGCGGAACGCGTTCGTGGGGAGCTAGAGAAGCTAACTGGTAAGCAGATCCAGCTGAATATTCTAGAGGTACGTAATTCCGAGACTGACGCTCAGCTCGTAGCTCAAGGCATTGCCGAGCAGCTAGGTGCTCGTGTCGCTTTCCGTCGTGCCATGCGTAAGGCTCAGCAGTCTGCTATGCGTGGCGGGGCTAAAGGTGTACGCATCAAGTGCTCTGGGCGTCTAGGTGGCGCTGAAATGAGCCGTGCTGAAGGTTACCGTGAAGGCCGCGTTCCGCTGCACACTTTACGTGCTGACATTGATTACGGTTTTTACGAGGCTCGTACTCAGTATGGCCGCATTGGTGTAAAGGTCTGGATCTACAAAGGTGATGTCACTGGCACCCGCGCTGAGCGCGCTGCCCAGAAGGCCGCCCGTCAGCAAGCCCCGTCCCGCGGCCCGCGTTCGGGCAACCGTCGTCCCGGCCGTGGTGGCAGGCGTCGCGACCAGGCTCGCGCACAAGCTAAGGCTACCCAGGCGAGTGCTGAGGCCAGCACCGCCGCTACCGAAAACGCAGGAGCATAACAATGTTGATTCCTCGTCGTGTTAAGCACCGTAAGCAGCACCGTCCGAAGCGCACTGGCTTAGCCAAGGGTGGGACGACGCTGGCCTTTGGTGACTACGGCATTCAGGCGGTAGAAGGCGGCTATTTGACGAACCGTCAGATTGAGGCCGCTCGTATCGCTATGACTCGTCATATTAAGCGCGGCGGTAAAGTCTGGATTAATGTTTTCCCAGACCGCCCGCTGACCAAGCACCCTGCTGAATCCCGTATGGGTTCCGGTAAGGGCTCCCCAGAGTTCTGGGTTGCCAATATTAAACCTGGTCGGGTGCTGTTCGAGCTTTCTGGTGTTACCGAGGAGATCGGTCGTGAAGCCATGCGTTTGGCGATTCACAAACTACCTATGAAAGCACGCTTCATTTCTCGCGAAGCAGGTGATATGTAATGGCTAGCAAGACTAAGAAAGCTGCCGAGCTTAGAGGGCTAAGCGCTAAAGAGCTTAATGAGCAGGTTGTTGCTCTAAAGGAAGAGCTATTCACGCTACGGTTCCAGTCGGCTACTGGCCAGCTAGAGAACACCGCCCGGTTGCGTCAGGTGAAGCAAGAAATCGCCCGCATATATACTGTGCTGCGCGAACGCAGCCTGGGCATTATCGAAGATCCAGACGCTGAGGAGAACGCCGAATGAGTGAGCAAACTATCCAGCGCAATAGCCGCAAAGTTCGCGAGGGAATCGTCGTTTCGGACAAGATGGACAAAACCATCGTCGTCCGCGTCGAGGATCGAGTCAAGCACCGGCTATATGGCAAGGTCATGACCAAGAGCACTAAGCTCCACGCTCATGATGAGAATAACGAAGCTGGTATTGGGGACAGGGTACGCATCATGGAAACCCGCCCGTTGTCAGCAACGAAACGCTGGCGCTTAGTAACCATTATTGAAAAAGCCAAGTAATTCGTTCTATATAATCCCAGGCCGTCATTCCTGCTTTTGTAGGAGTGGCGGTCTGGGTTTTTGAAACCCAGTTTTTTGGCTGGATATTATCTGAATTGAGGTGAGATAACCATGGCGTCTGACAATTCCGACATCACTTCCGATAAAACCGATGGACAACTAGAGCCGGCAGAGTCTTTTACTTGGGATAATCCGCCAAAAGGTAGCTCGCCAAGCCTTTCGAACGATCAATTCAGCGCGGATAGTGCGCCAGCCATAAAGCATAAGTCCCGACTAAAACGATGGCTACTGGTAGGTGGTGGGTTGCTTGGTATTTTATTGGTGATCGTTTTAGCTTCTGCTGTTTTGGGGGCTAAACCTTCTGTGACGCACAATATGCCAGCCCCACCCGCTAAGCCGGGGCCACCAAGCGCGATTAAACGTCTTGGGGGCGATGTTGTTGGAGCAAAAACCTTGACGTCAGGCACGTATTACGTCTTAGAAAAAGGGTGCGCGCTAGCAAATAAATGCCATTACGATTTTGCGACTGAATTGGTGAATGGAACCGTTGCTGAGTCCGAGATAGTTGATGCGAACTCTTACTACAACTTCGATATGTTTGACTCGCTAACCGGCGTGGTCTCATTCGCTCCGACAGAAACTAATGACGGGCTCTACCTAACTAGGGACGGCGGTCAAACTTGGCAGCCGCTGGCATTGCCGTACCCGGTTTCTGCCACTTGGGAGCAACGATTTTTACGTTCGGTCGCCTCGAGCGGAGATAGAGATAATCCCACCTACTCCATCACTATGGATTATCCGGACTGGACGGGTAGTAGCCAAGAATTAATCTTTGAATCCAACGATTTAGGGGCAAGCTGGCAGCTTCAATCGTGACAGTTTCGGTTGTTTAGGTACTCAATTTCCGCTAGCCGCTTAGATGCGTTAAGATTGCCAGGTTGCCCGAGGTCTGAGCCCTCCGCATCCATTTGCTGGGGACGGTAGGGGACCTTTCCCCGGGATCAACACTCCAGTTCAACAGAATTGGGGCTGCCCTCTGGCAAAATCCAGCGGGCTTCGCAATGAAGTTTCGGACTAGAAAACCGAGACACAAGGAGAATCAATGATCCAGCAGGAATCGCGACTTAAGGTCGCCGACAACACGGGCGCAAAGGAACTCCTTTGTATTCGTGTGCTCGGCGGTTCTGGACGTCGCTACGCGGGCCTTGGCGACACCATTGTGGCGTCGGTCAAGGACGCCATCCCTGGCGGTAACGTCAAGGAAGGTGAAGTCGTGCGCGCAGTGATTGTCCGTACGGCAAAGGAACACCGTCGTGTTGACGGCTCCTACATCAAATTCGATGAGAATGCCGCCGTACTAATCAAGAACGACGGGGAGCCTCGTGGCACCCGTATCTTCGGGCCAGTAGCCCGAGAGTTACGCGACAAGCGCTATATGCGTATCGTGTCGCTGGCTCCGGAGGTGATCTAGATGAAGTTCCGTAAAGGAGATCGCGTCAAGGTTATCGCCGGTAAAGATAAGGGTGTCGTCGGCGAGATTATCGGCATTGACCGTAATCGGGATCGGGTGACTGTCCAGGGTGCCAACATCGTTAAGCGCCACGTCAAGGACACCACGAACCCTTCGACTGGTGCCGTCGTCAAAGGTGGCATCGTAAGTTCAGAGGCACCGATTCACGCGTCAAACGTGCAATTGGTGGTTCGTGACGAAGATGGCAATGAAGTTGTCACTCGCATAGGTAAGAAGCGTGTTGAGGTAACGAAAACTCGTCCTGACGGCTCTGAGTATCAGGGCACTAGGGGAGTGCGTATCGCTCGTAAAACTGGGAAGGAGATCTGATGGCTCGCGCAAGAACTTCGCAAGTTAAGGCCGCAGAAAACGTCCGCGCCAGTGCAGAAGAGATGCCTCGCTTGAAGAAGCGCTATCGCGAAGAAATTCGCCAGGCGCTGAAGGATAAATTCCACTATGACAACCCGATGCTAATCCCAGGTTTGACGAAGATTGTAGTCAACATGGGTGTCGGGGATGCCGCTCATGACTCGAAGGTGCTTGACGGTGCTTTACGTGATCTGACGCTTATTACCGGCCAAAAGCCGCAGGTTAATAAGGCTCGTAAGTCTATTGCGCAGTTTAAGCTGCGTGAGGGGCAGGCAATTGGGTGTCATGTTACTTTGCGTGGCGACCGGATGTGGGAATTTGCTGACCGGCTGCTGACGTTGGCGCTACCGAGAATCCGCGACTTTAGAGGTTTGAACTCTAATCAATTCGATGGCAACGGTAACTATACTTTCGGTCTCAATGAGCAGGTTATGTTCTTAGAGATCGATCCAGACACGATTGATCGCCTACGCGGCATGGATATCACGTTCGTTACTAGCGCTAAGACAGATGCTGAGGGTCGCGAGCTGTTGGTTCAGCTCGGTTTCCCCTTCAAAGAGAAGGACGATCCGAAAACCCCGAAGCGTCGCCGCCCGTTCTACCTCGGCAATAGGAAGTGAGGCTGACTAATGGCTAAGACCGCATTAAAGGTCAAGCAGGCTCGCAAACCAAAGTTTGCTGTGCGCGCTTACACCCGCTGCCGTCGCTGCGGGCGTCCCAAGTCCGTTTACCGCAAGTTCGGGCTTTGTCGCATCTGCCTGCGTGAGCTAGCCCATAAGGGCGAGCTGCCTGGCGTTACCAAGTCGTCCTGGTGATTTTTCACCACTAAATCAACGCGCGGCAGGTCCTTAAGATAAGGAAACCGCTGCGAGAAAGAGGCTTAAACAGCCATGACAATGACTGATCCGATAGCAGACATGTTGACTCGTCTGCGCAACGCCAATCAGGCTTTCCTTGATCAGACGTCTATGCCGCACTCCAAGATTAAAGCTGGAATCGCTGAGATCTTGAAAGATGAGGGCTATATCGCTGATTTCGAGGTTCGTGAGCCGTCCGCTGGACAGGTTGGCAAAACTCTAAATATCACACTGAAATATGGCGACGATCGGCAACGCTCCATCGCGGGGCTGAAGCGGATTTCGAAGCCAGGTTTGCGTGTCTACGCGAAATCCAACAATCTACCTCGTGTTTTAGGTGGTTTGGGTATCGCTATCATCTCAACCTCACAAGGTTTGATGACTGACAGGCAGGCTCACGAGAAATCTGTGGGCGGCGAAGTGCTCGCCTACGTCTGGTAACGGGAAGGGAGTAAGAACATATGTCTAGAATTGGCAGACTCCCAATCACCGTCCCGTCCGGGGTTGAGGTAAAAATTGACGGCAGCAATGTCGCAGTTAAGGGTCCTAAGGGTGAACTCAGCCACTGCATTGCTGAACCAATCACGGTGGTTGCCGAAGGTGACCAGCTATTGGTTAGCCGTCCTGATGATGAACGGGATTCTCGTGCGTTGCACGGTTTAACTCGCACGCTGATTAATAACATGGTCGTTGGGGTCACCGAGGGTTATTCCAAGACCTTGGAAATTGTTGGCGTTGGTTACCGTGTTATTCAGAAATCTCCGACCCAAATTGAATTCTCGCTGGGATTTAGCCACCCCGTTATTGTTGATGCTCCTGAAGGCGTCACTTTCGAGGTGGAAACCGCAACCCGCATGCATATCCGTGGGATAGACAAGCAGGTTGTTGGTGAAACCGCAGCAAATATTCGCAAGCTGCGCAAGCCAGAACCCTATAAGGGCAAGGGCATTCGCTACCAGGGCGAGTACGTGCGCCGCAAGGCTGGAAAGGCTGGTAAGTAATGGCTATCTCAATTAAGCCAGTGAAGGGCCGCTCCGCTAAGACGGCTGCCCGCCAGCGTCGCGCGCTTCGTGGCCGGAAGAAGATTTTCGGCTATCCGCAGCGTCCGCGCATGGTGGTCACCCGTAGCTCGCGGCATATTCTGGTGCAGGTTATTGATGACGTTGCCGGTAACACGCTGGTGTCTGCGTCCACTATGGAGGCAGAATTGCGCGATATGTCTGGCGACAAAACTGCCAAGGCTAAGCGTGTCGGTGAATTGATTGCTGAGCGCGCTAAGAAAGCTGGTATCGACCAGGTGGTTTTTGACCGTGCCGGTAACAAATATCATGGACGAATCGCCGCGTTGGCTGATGCAGCCCGCGAGGCTGGTCTGGGACTCTGACGGAAAGGTAAGAGACGATGAGTGAAACCCCACGCCGTGAACGCGGCCAGGGCAGCGAGCGTCGCGGCCGAGATGACCGTCGGAACCGCGGCAATGACGATCGCAATAAAAACGAGTACCTAGAGCGCGTGGTAGCGATTAACCGCGTAGCTAAAGTGGTCAAAGGTGGACGTCGATTCAGCTTTACCGCGCTAGTTGTCGTCGGTGACGGCAATGGTTCGGTCGGAATCGGCTATGGCAAAGCCAAGGAAGTACCAACCGCTATTTCTAAGGGCGTAGAGGAAGCTAAGAAACACTTCTTCCGCGTGCCACGTATTCAGCGCACTATTCCACATCCGGTACAAGGCCATGCCGGTGCCGGTGTTGTGATGCTGCGTCCGGCCGCCCCCGGTACTGGCGTCATCGCCGGCGGGGCTGCCCGCGCCGTTTTGGAATGCGCTGGCGTAGGCGATGTGCTCGCCAAGTCCCTAGGCTCAGCAAATGCTGTCAACGTTGTGCATGCTTGTGTTAGCGCGTTGAAGATGCTGGAAGGCCCGGAAGAAGTAGCCCGCCGTCGCGGCAAGGATGTTGCGGATATTGCCCCAGCCTCCCTGCTGAAGGCGCAGCAAGAAGAGGTGGCTTCGTAATGGCGCAACTGAAAGTTAAGCAAGTAAAGTCGTCGATCGGTGAAAAGCCAGCCACTAGGGCAACCTTGCGCGCTCTCGGCTTACGACGGATCGGCCACGAGGTGATTAAGCAAGACGTGCCCGAAATTCGTGGTATGTGTCGTGCAGTGCGTCATCTGGTAACTGTGGAAGAGGTGAAGTGAGAATGGCAATTCAGATTCATGACCTGCGTCCAGCACCGGGTGCTAAGAAATCTGCCAAGCGTCTCGCCCGTGGCGAAGCCGGTAAAGGTGGCAAAACTGCTGGCCGTGGCACTAAAGGAACTGGAGCACGTAAGAATGTGCCCGAGCTCTTCGAGGGTGGCCAAATGCCGTTGCATATGCGGTTGCCTAAGTTGCCAGGCTTCCAGAACCCGTTCCGTGTTAGCTACCAAGTGGTTAACTTGTCCAAGTTGGGCGAGCTTTTCCCAGAAGGCGGCGACATAACTGTTGCCGATTTGGTAGCCAAGGGAGCAGTACGCGCCGATTGCCCAGTCAAAATCCTTGGCGAAGGCGAAATTAACGTCAAAGTTAATGTGAGCGCTAATAAGTTCTCTGCTTCGGCAAAAGAGAAGATTGAGAAAGCTGGTGGCTCAGTAACTGAGCTATAAGCCGTTTCACGTAGTCATCGAGGGTCGTCGAGGGTAGCCTTGGCGACCCTCGATGTATTTGTTTGGCTAAAGTAGAGCACCACTTTCGTTCCAAATTAGTGCCGGTATTTGATGGTTGAATCATCACAATGTCGTTACGAAGTTGCCAATAGCCTTAAACAAAATACTTTTTTGGTGACTGGTTGGCTAAAGTGAGTTGCTGACTCTTTGACCGCGCTTTAACAACGTTGGGCAAACTCAGTGTTTGTGCGGCAAACCTGGTCGCAGGGCTATTGAATGTGGCTACCGATCAGGATTATCAGAACCGTCTTCCCGCCATGGGAGACGGAAACAAGAGGAGAGAGTATGGGACTGAAGAAGTCTTTACTGGCAGCTACTGCCGTTCTCGCTCTAGCGCTTTCTGCTTGCAGTGGTGCCGCTACGGGCGATAACAAATCCAATACCAAGTCCGGCGAGGCGACTACTGGCATCGTGCTAGCTAACGGCACTGAGCCGCAGCGCCCGTTCATTCCGGCAGACATTAACGAGACCGGCGGCGGACGTATCGCTGACCTGCTTTTTGCTGGGCTCTACTATTACGACGTTAATGGCGAAGCGAAGCTTGAGCTCGCCGAATCGGTGGAATCCGAAGACAACATCACCTGGACGGTGAAGTTGAAAGAAGGCAAGAAGTTCGCGGACGACACTGAGGTGAAAGCCAATAACTTCGTCGAGGCTTGGAAGCTTGGCGCTAAAAACGGAATGCTAAGCTCAAACTTCTTTGAGCCGATTGAGGGCGCCTCCGTAGATGGCACCGGTGATTTGACTGGCTTGGAAGTTGTGGACGACCACACTTTCACTATCAAACTGAAGCAAGCTGAGTCGGACTTCCCGGCTCGCCTGGGCTACAGCGCCTTCTACCCGATTGCTGACGCTTCGCTAAAGACCATCGCCGACGATCCGGAAAATGGTGCAGCAACGGTTGGCAACAATCCGGTTGCCAACGGCCCGTACATGTTCAAGGATCAGAGCGAGTCGGCTTGGGAGCACAATGTTCAGCTTCAGTTGGTGCCTAACCCCAACTATGACGGTGACCGTAAGGCGATGAACGGCGGCATCAACTTCATCTTCTACACCAACCAAGATTCTGCTTATACTGACTTGCAGGCTGGCAACTTGGACGTCATTGACCAGGTTCCTGAGTCCGCTTTCGAGACCTATGAGGATGAACTGAACGGCCGTTCGGTCAACCAGTTGACCACTGTTTTCCAGAGCTTCACCATTCCAATGGGTCTGAAGCATTTCTCTGGTGAAGAAGGCCAGCTGCGTCGTCAGGCGTTGTCACACGCCATTAACCGCGAAGAAATCACCAAGGTTGCTTTCAGTGGCACCCGCACCCCAGCTAAGGAGTTCAGCTCACCTGCTCTGCCTGGCTATGACGCAAAGATCAAGGGTAACGATGTGCTGACTTACGATCCTGAGAAGGCTAAGGAGCTGTGGGCCAAGGCTGACGAGATCTCGAAGTTCGAGGGCAAATTCACCATTGCTTACAATTCTGATGGCGGTCACCAGACCTGGGTTGACGCCACCGCTAACTCGATCAAGAACACTCTTGGTATCGAAGCTGAAGGCAAGCCGTACGCGGACTTCAAGTCCTTGCGTGAGGACGTTACGAACCGCACCATCGAGGGCGCCTTCCGTACTGGCTGGCAGGCCGACTACCCGAGCATCTACAACTTCCTAGCCCCGATCTACATGACCGGCGCTGGTTCTAACGATGCCGATTACTCTTCGCCTGACTTTGATGCTTTGATGTCTAAGGCTGCTGGTACCGCCGATCAGGACGAAGCCCACAAGATTCTGAACCAGGCTCAGGAGATCCTGTTCAAGGATCTGCCGGCTATTCCGCTGTGGTATGCCAATGTCAATGGTGGCTGGTCTGAGGCGGTTGACAATGTAGCCTTCGATTGGCACTCCATGCCGGTCTACTACAAGATCACCAAAGAAGCCTAGTTGGTGAGAATCTAAGCTAGTCGGCCAGGCTGATTATTTAGCGTCGACTTAGCTCAGTTCTAACAAGAGGTTGTGCCGTAGGTTAGTTCGCTAACCTACGGCACAACTTTGTTTAAGTTGTTGGCGGCATTGTCCTGCACATAATTGTGCGGAGTTCGTGCATAAAAATGCGTTTATTTGTCGTCCGCTTATTGAAGTAGTAGCTCAACTAGGCGGTTTTGAGGTATTGTCCACTAAGCGGTTGTTTTCTGGACGCGCCAGATCTAAGGAATCTGCGCTCAGTGAAATGGCCTAAGGTGAAGTTGTCGGGTTAAGACCCAAGTATTCTTGGGATGGCTCGGAAACCTACGGTTAATTGAAGGAAATGTCTATGCTCCGGTATGTCGGGCGAAGGCTCTTACAGACCATCCCGGTCTTTTTCGGAGCCACGTTCCTGCTTTTCGCGATGGTTTATCTGATGCCGGGTGACCCGGTAGCTGCCTTGGGAGGTGACCGCGCACTTAGCCCTGAGGTTCAGGATCGGATTAGGGCTGATTTCAACCTCGACAAACCATTCTGGTTACAGTATGTGCTTTATATGAAAGGTGTTTTCACCCTAGATTTTGGTAACACTTTCTCTGGCCGACCAGTCATTGATGTGATGGCTCAAGCATTCCCAGTGACTATTAAGCTGGCGATATTTGCCCTGCTTATCGAGGCAATTTTCGGTATTTTCCTCGGCATTATCGCTGGGCGACGCCGTGGCGGCATTTTCGACTCGTCGGTGCTGGTGCTCTCGTTGGTACTTATCTCGGTGCCAACCTTCGTCATCGGCTTCGTCTTGCAATTTTTGATTGGAATCAAATTGGGCTGGGTGCCGCCTACGGTTGGCCCCAATGTGTCAGTGCGTACGTTGGCCTTGCCGGCTGTAGTTTTAGGTGCGCAATCTTTGGCATATGTGCTGCGTTTGACTAGACAGTCAGTTTCTGAACATGTCACCGCTGATTATGTGCGTACTGCCCGAGCCAAAGGGCTGCCTAATGCTTTGGTGATGCGTAGGCACATTCTGCGAAATTCATTAATTCCGGTGGTGACTTTCTTAGGTGGCGACTTGGGTGGCCTAATGGGTGGAGCCATTATTACTGAAGGCATCTTCAACATCAACGGTGTCGGCGGTACTTTGTGGCAGTCGATTCTGAAAGGCGAGCCAGCCACCGTGGTCTCTTTCACTACGGTGTTGGTGCTGGTCTATATATTGGCTAATTTGATCGTCGATCTGCTTTACGCCGTGATTGATCCGAGGATTCGTTATGACTAATCACATTCCTTCCGCAAATATTGAGCGCACTCGTGCAGGTCAGGCACATTACGTTTCAGACGTAGATGAGACTGGACTAGGTGCGGTAGACGCGGTGGCAGACGAGTCGGCGCCGTCCTCGATGTGGGGCGAAGCCTGGAAGATGCTTAGACGTCGCCCGCTGTTCTGGGTTTCGTTAGCGATTATCGTCTTGGCGCTTGTTGTGTCTGCTTTCCCCGGGCTATTTACCTCCCTTGATCCAAGATTTTGTGAGCTAAAGAATTCTTTGGTTGGGCCAACGGATGGTCACCCGTTCGGCTTTAACAAACAAGGTTGTGACATTTATGCCCGCGTCATTTATGGCGCCAGGGCATCGGTGACGGTTGGTGTAGTAACCACTATTTGCGTGGTCATAATCGGCGCTGCAGTCGGCTCGGCTGCCGGTTATCTTGGTGGTTGGCTAGACGCCCTGCTATCCCGTATCACCGACATTTTCTTCGCGATTCCGCTGCTGTTGGCTGCCATCGTGTTTATGCAGATGTTCAAAGATAACCGGAACGTTTTTATGGTTATCACCGTGCTTTCGCTATTCGGTTGGACGCAGATCGCCCGCATCACGCGTGGCTCGGTGATGTCGGCTAAGAATGAGGAATACGTAACCGCTGCTAGAGCTACTGGAGCCTCCCGCTGGCGTATCTTGACCAGCCATATTCTGCCTAATGCGGCAGCCCCGATCATCGTTTATGCGACTGTAGCGCTGGGGGCATTTATTGTTGCCGAGGCGTCGCTATCTTTCATGGGTATCGGTTTGCCGCCTAGCGTTGTGTCATGGGGTAATGATATTTCTGCTGCTCAACATGTTTTGCGTAGCAAGCCGATGGTTTTGTTCTATCCGGCTATTGCACTGGCTGTCACTGTGCTTAGTTTCATCATGATGGGTGACGTGGTGCGTGAAGCTCTCGACCCGAAGGTGAAGAAATGACAGAACCAATGGATCAGCAGTCGCCTAAGCGCGCCTCACTTAGTGAGGAAGAAATCGAAAAAGCGGTAGAAAAGACCGTTTTAGAGGGTGCTGAACCTGAAGAAATACATCCTGACGATGCTGAACCACTACTTAAGATCACTGATCTTGAAGTTAAGTTCCGGTCTTCGACTGGAATGGTGCCGGCAGTTCGTGGCGCTAATTTAACTATTTATCCTGGCCAGACTGTCGCTATAGTTGGTGAATCTGGTTCGGGTAAGTCAACCACGGCCGCAGCTATTATCGGTTTGTTGCCTGGAACAGGCGAAGTGACCGGCGGGAAAATTGAATTCGACGGTACTGATATCACTTCGCTTAGCAACAATGAGTGGGTTGCCTTGCGTGGCTCGAAAATTGCTTTGGTGCCTCAAGATCCGATGACTAACTTGAATCCGGTGCTACGCATCGGCAAGCAGGTCTCGGAGACCCTAGAAGCAAATAATGTGGTGCCAAAATCAGAGGTTGGCCAGCGGGTTGCTACTTTGCTTGAAGAGGCTGGTTTGCCGGACGCAGAACGTCGTGCCAAGCAATTTCCACACGAATTTTCTGGTGGTATGCGCCAGCGTGTGTTAATCGCTATCGGTTTGGCTGCCCATCCCAAATTGCTGATTGCTGATGAGCCGACCTCCGCTTTGGACGTCACCGTTCAGCGTCGGATCTTAGATCACTTGGCTAAGTTAACAGCAGAATTGGGTACGGCAGTGTTGTTTATCACTCACGATCTCGGTCTTGCCGCTGAACGTGCCGAGCAGTTGGTGGTTATGCATCGTGGACGGATTGTGGAATCCGGGCCGGCTCTGCAAATTCTGCAGCATCCTCAGCACCCATACACTAAGCGATTAGTTTCTGCTGCCCCGTCGTTAGCGTCTGCACGTATTGAGTCTGCCCATGCCAGAGGTATCCAAATTACTGACGAAGAGTTGACTGGAACTGGAGCTGGCCGTACCTCGACTGAAGACATTATTCGTGTTGAGAATCTCACTAAAGAATTCGATGTCCGAGGTGCTAAAGGTGAGGCTAAAAAGCTGCTGGCAGTAGATGACGTAAGTTTCAAATTGCGTACCGGCACTACTTTGGCTTTAGTGGGGGAGTCTGGCTCAGGAAAATCGACTGTGGCCAATATGATTCTGAATCTGCTCAATCCAACCAGTGGCAAGGTGTACTTCAAAGGCCAGGATTGCTCAGAGTTCAATGACAAAGAGTTATTTGAGCTTAGACGCAGACTACAAGTCGTTTTCCAAAATCCCTATGGTTCTTTGGATCCGATGTATTCCATTTATCGTGTTATTGAGGAGCCACTACTCGTTCACAAGCTCGGTACCAAGGCAGAACGTACCGCCAGAGTAAGCGAATTACTTGATTTGGTTTCGTTGCCGCGCTCGGTTATGCGTCGCTACCCCAATGAGTTGTCTGGCGGTCAACGTCAGCGCGTAGCTGTGGCTCGCGCTTTGGCTCTGCGTCCCGAGGTGGTCGTTTTGGACGAGGCAGTCTCAGCCTTAGATGTGCTGGTGCAAAACCAGATTCTGCACCTGCTAAATGATCTTCAAGCCAGGCTTAACTTGTCCTACCTGTTCATCACTCACGACTTGGCGGTGGTTCGTCAGATTGCTGATGACGTTGCAGTTATGGAACATGGCAAGCTAGTCGAATCTGGCTCTTCTGATGATATTTTCAATAATCCGCAGCGCGATTACACCCGTGAACTGATTGATGCTGTTCCTGGACGACGAATCCAACTGAATTTGTGATGACCGATTCAACCTGCTACAAGAGCTTTTATGCACTAACTGCAACGCCTGGTAGGCTGGCCAGGTTGCGTCAGTGTGTAACAATGACCCCAATTAATCGATAACGAAAGCGAGCTCGGATGGTTTCCGCGTTCCTGAATGCATTCCGCACGCCGGATCTGCGCAAGAAGATACTGTTCACTTTGAGTATCTTGGTGCTCTTCCGGTTGGGTTCGTCTATCCCTACGCCGAATGTGAATATGGTCGCCATTCGCGAGTGCGCCCGGATTTCTATGGAATCTTCTGGCGTCTACTCGATGGTTAACCTGTTTTCTGGCGGCGCCTTGCTGCGGTTGACGATATTTGCTCTAGGCATTATGCCCTACATCACCAGTTCCATTATTTTGCAGATGCTGGTGGTGGTGATTCCGAGGCTGGAAAGGCTAAAGAAAGAGGGCAGCTCAGGCCAAGAAACCATTACGAAATACACTCGTTGGTTAACGATTGTGTTGGCTATTTTACAAGCCACGTCGTTTACCATGATGGCTGTTAACGGCCAGCTATTCCCTGGTTGCTCTAAGTCGGTGGTTTATTCCAAGGACATATTCCCAATCATCGTAATGATTTTGGTGATGACGGCTGGCACATCCATCATCATGTGGTTCGGTGAGTTAATCACTGACCGTGGGGTTGGCAATGGCATGTCAGTGCTGATTTTTACTCAGATCGTGGCCACCTTCCCGTCAGCTATGTGGAATATCCGTCAGGCTCAAGATGGCAACCGTGGCCTGGTCGTGATGTTGTTGGTCATCGGTGTTGGCTTGCTAGTGATGGCTGGAGTTGTCTTTGTTGAGCAAGGCCAGCGCCGTATTCCTGTGCAGTACGCCAAACGCATGGTTGGCAACCGGCTAATGGGCGGTACGACCACCTATATCCCGATCAAGGTGAACCAGTCTGGCGTTATCCCGATCATTTTTGCCTCGTCTATCTTGTATCTGCCTATTCTTTACACTCTTTTCAATCAGCAAGGACCAGGTGCGGAGTGGATAGCTACCCACCTTTCTAAGGGTTCGGGAGCCTGGTACAACATCATCTATTTCTTGTTGATTGTCGGTTTTGCCTACTTCTATGTGGCTATCACCTTCAATACTGAAGAGATCAGCGACAACATGAAGAAATATGGTGGTTTTATTCCGGGCATTAGAGCCGGTAGACCGACAGAAAATTACCTGAATCACGTGCTGACTAGGCTGTTATTCCCAGGCTCGATTTATTTGGGTCTGATCGCGCTTATCCCGTCGTTGGCTATTGCTGGCTTGAAGGCTGATAGTCACTTCCCGTTCGGCGGTACCAGTTTGTTGATTATGGTTGGTGTCGGCCTGGACACGGTTAAGCAGGTTGAAAGTCAACTGCATCAACGCAACTACGAAGGGTTCTTAAGGTGAGACTGCTAATCATGGGTGCTCCTGGTGCTGGAAAAGGCACTCAGGCTGTCGACATCGCAAAACACTATGACATTCCGGCTATTTCTACCGGGGATATCTTCCGCGCCAATGTGAAGAATGAAACGCCGCTGGGCAAACAAGTCGGCAAAATAATGGCCGCTGGCGAATATGTTCCAGACGAGCTAACAGAGCAAATTGTCTTTGACCGTCTGGACCAGCCTGACGCTGCTCAAGGTTTCTTACTAGATGGTTTCCCACGCACCATGCATCAAGTGGACGCATTGGACGATTATCTTGAGACTCACGGCATTGAGATAGACGCTGTAATCTGCTTACAGGTCGATGATGAGCTGCTGATATCTCGTTTACTTAAGCGGGCTGAGATTGAAGGCCGCGCTGACGATAACGAAGAAACGATTCGTAACCGTATGCGGGTTTACCATGAGGAAACTGCCGGTCTGCTAGACCATTACGGACATCGCAACCTGTTAGTTACTGTTGACGGCACGGGTGAGATCGCTGACGTTTTCCAGCGAATAATAGAGGCTTTAGACAAGTAGCCTCAAAGGCTTAGGCTGCTCTTTTTAGTTTCAGCATTAACGAGGGTGTGGGGAATTTTGAATCGCATTCAGCTGAAATCCGATGAGCAAATTTGCAAGATGCGAACCGCTGGTTTGGTAGTGTCCGAGGCGCTTAATCGCATGATTGCGGAAGCTAAATCGGGAATGACAACCAGAGATTTGGATGCTATTTGTCGAGCCGTCTTGAAGAAACATAACGCCACCTCAAATTTCTTGAATTACGGCGCCGATTTCGGCATTACACCTTATCCGGGCGTGGTCTGCACCTCGGTTAATGAGGTTGTGGTTCACGGTATTCCATCCGAGCGTCAGCTTGAGGCGGGGGATTTAGTATCGGTTGATTTTGGTGCCATCGTAGATGGTTGGCATGGGGATGCGGCTCGCTCGTTCGTGTTAGGTGATAGTGCGGATCCTAAACGGGACGCCCAGCGCTCCCGGATGGCAGAAATTAGTCGAGAAGCCATGTGGGCTGGCATTGCGCAAGTCCGGCGCGGCAACAGAATCGGTGATATTTCCCACGCTGTCGAGAAATATATTCATTCCCAGGGTGATTTCGGTATTTTGCGGGAATACACTGGCCACGGCATCGGTACTGCAATGCACATGAGGCCAGATGTGCCAAACTATGGTCGCCCCAGACGTGGGCCGAAAATTGTTGCCGGAATGTGTATCTGCATTGAGCCGATGATTACCGCTGGCACTGAAGATACTGTCACCTATGATGATGACTGGACAGTTGTCACCGCTGACGGTAGTGACGCTGCTCATTGGGAGAACACCGTGGCCTTGACGTCCAAAGGCGTGTGGGTGCTAACTGAACCCGACGGCGGGCGGCAACGGCTTAACCAAATGGGGATTCCCTACGGCGGCTTAGATTAACTACTCCGTCCTAGACGATTTTTGTGATCGCCTAGCAAAGCGCGAAGCCAAATTATTTACCCCGATTTGGGGGCCAGCCCATAAATGACGTAACATTGTTCGTCGGCTCGCGTTTTTGGTCTGCCCAAATACGTAAGCTGCGATATGACGACGTCAACACCAGAGCGCACCGGTTATCTCGGGCGTTCACGGAATGAGAGGCAATGGCCAAGAAAGAGGGAGCATTAGAGCTCGAAGGGACTGTGACCGAGGCGCTACCCAATGCGATGTTCCGCGTTGAGTTAGACAATGGCCACAAGGTACTTGCCACTATCAGTGGCAAGATGCGGCAACACTACATTCGTATTCTGCCTCGTGACCGCGTCGTGGTTGAGCTATCCCCCTACGACCTGACCCGTGGTCGAATCGTTTATCGACACAAATGACAAGCGGCCCAACTGATCTTCGGGTCAGATTGGGGACAGGACGCAGCCTGCGTCCAGCAAACGACATTGGCTGATTAACAAGCAGCCAACAAGACAAGGAGCAGCTCGAATGAAAGTTCAGCCGAGCGTTAAGGCGATCTGCGACAACTGCAAGGTGATTCGTCGCCGTGGAGTCGTGCGTGTGATTTGCACCAACCCGCGCCACAAGCAGCGTCAGGGCTGAGTCGAATGCCCACTCGGGCAATCGACAGCTCCTGGCCTGCCCGCTATTACAACTGAATGCCGGCGGCGCAGCCGCCTACCAACGTGAGTGCAAGGCTGTCGATAGGACAGTCGAGCCCCTGGACGAAGGCCAGGGCCCGCTTAGTTACTTAAGACACCAGCGGGAACGCCTCACGCCAGACACCTTCGTGAACCTTGATCTAGTAATAGATCCGGTTCAAAAATAAGTAAGGAAACCGCCTTATGGCACGTCTACAAGGAGTTGACCTGCCACGCGAGAAGCGCGTGGAGATCGCACTCACCTACATTTATGGCATCGGCAAAACCCGTGCCGCCGAAATTTTGGCAGCTACTGGTGTCAACCCAGATACTCGCGTGAAAGATCTCACTGAGAAAGATCTGGTTGCCATGCGCGACAACATCGACGCTAATTATCACGTTGAAGGTGATTTGCGTCGTGAGGTGGCGGCTGACATTCGTCGTAAGATCGAAATCGGCACTTATCAAGGCCGTCGTCACCGCGCCGGACTTCCTGTCCGTGGTCAGCGCACTCGTACTAATGCGCGTACCCGCAAGGGTAAGAAGAAGGCCGTCGCAGGCAAGAAGAAGGCCGTGCGCTAGCCGCTCGGTTATTAACCAGAGATAATCTGCCAAGGAGAACTTAATGGCTATTACAGGCCGAAAGAGCGGCACGAAGGGACGCCGCAAAGAAAAGAAGAATGTGGTTGCCGGTCAGGCTCATATCAAGTCCACATTCAACAACACCATCATTACTATTACCGACACTAATGGCGCAGTGTTGTCGTGGGCTTCGGCGGGCACCGTCGGTTTCAAGGGCTCACGTAAGTCGACGCCGTTCGCAGCTCAAATGGCTGCTGAGGCGGCTGGACGTCGCGCGATGGAGCACGGGCTAAAGCGCATTGACGTTTTCGTCAAGGGTCCCGGTTCTGGCCGTGAAACTGCGATTCGTTCCCTGGGTGCGATTGGCCTTGAGGTTGACGCTATTCAGGACGTTACCCCCATGCCACATAATGGCTGCCGCCCACCAAAGCGTCGTCGCGTCTAACTCGAGAAAGGACTGATAAACCATGGCCCGCTATACAGGCCCAATGACCAAGAAGTCCCGTCGTCTCGGGACTGATCTTGTCGGCAATGATAAATCTTTTGAGCGTCGTCCGTACCCTCCGGGGCAGCATGGACGCGGTCGCACCAAAGATTCGGAATATTCTCTGCAGCTGAAAGAGAAGCAGAAGGCACGTTATGCCTATGGTGTCTTGGAGAAGCAATTCCGTCGTTACTATAAAGAGGCTTCAAGACGTCAGGGCAAGACTGGTGATCTGTTGTTGCAGATTCTTGAATCCCGTCTTGACAACGTTATTTACCGTGCTGGTTTTGCTGCTACTCGTCGTCAGGCGCGTCAGCTTGTCAGCCACGGCCACTTCCAAGTTAATGGCAAGCGCGTTGATGTGCCGAGTTTTAGGGTTACCCCGCTAGACATCATTGACGTTATGCCGAAGTCGAAAGACATCACCCCACTGGTTATCGCTCGCGAGACCTGGGGAGAGCGCGATGTACCGGCATGGTTAACCGTGCGTCCTAATAAGATGCGTATTTTGGTGCATCAATTGCCGACTCGCGACCAGATTGTTATCGACGTCAACGAGCAGAACATCGTCGAGCTTTACTCGAAGTAGTTTCATGCACCCGCAGTTAGGGTGGCCCTAACTGCGGGCGTCCTTTTGAAGGGCGCACTAATCGCGTCATCAGATGAAGGTTGACGCGGGAAGGAAAAACATGCTCATTTCTCAGCATCCGACACTCTCGGAAGAATTTGTCAACGAGCACCGCTCACGTTTCGTTATTGAGCCATTGGAGCCGGGATTCGGTTATACCTTAGGCAATTCGTTGCGCCGAACGTTACTTTCGTCTATTCCTGGCGCTGCCGTTACGAATATCAAGATTGAGGGCACTCAGCACGAGTTTTCGACTATCCCTGGGGTAGTGGAGGACGTGACTGAGATCATCTTGAATATTAAACAGCTGGTGCTAACTAGCGAATCTAATACACCAGTTGCCATGTATCTGCGTAAGTCGGGGGCTGGCGAAGTCACTGCTGCCGATATTGCCGCTCCAGCAGAGGTCGAAATTTTGAATCCCGACCTACATTTGGCTGAGCTGAACGAGGACGGCGCCATTGACATGGAGCTAATCGTTGAGCGCGGACGCGGCTATGTTTCTGCCATACACAGTGAAGACTTGAACGCTGAAATCGGCAGAATTGCAGTTGATTCGATTTATTCGCCAGTAGAAAAGGTCAGCTACAAAGTCGAGGCGACTCGTGTTGAGCAGCGTACTGACTTCGACCGTCTGGTCTTAGATGTTGAAACTAAACCAGCGATTTCGCCACGAGACGCAGTTGCTAGCGCTGGACGCACCCTGGTTGAACTGTTCGGTTTAGCTCGGGCGTTGAATATGGACGCTGAAGGTGTCGAAATCGGTCAAGGCCCAGTCGATGAGCAGCTTGCCAACGACCTAGCTTTGCCGGTTGAAGAATTGAAGCTGTCCGTTCGTTCCTATAACTGCCTAAAGCGTGAAGGGATTCATACTGTAGGCGAATTGGTGTCCCGCTCTGAGCAGGATTTACTTGATATTCGCAACTTCGGAACTAAGTCGATTGACGAGGTTAAGCAGCGCCTAGCCGAGATGGATCTTTCACTTAAAGATAGCGCTCCCGGATTTGACCCGCTGGCCGCCGCTGATCGCTATGAAGATGATGGCGAAGTGGTTGATTTCGCTGAGACTGAAGAATACTGATCGCAGGCGATTAGCCAATAGATATAAATGGAGAATTTAGAAAATGCCTAAGCCAACAAAGGGTCCCCGCCTCGGAGGCTCGCCCGCACACCAGCGGCTCATTTTGGCCAATCTAGCCAGCCAGCTCTTTGAAAATGGTCGCGTCACTACGACCTTCACCAGGGCAAGTAGGTTGCAGCCCTATGCCGAACAGCTAATCACCAAAGCTAAGCGTGGTGACTTGCATGCCCGCCGTGTGGTGCACCGTAAGATCACCGACAAGAGTGTGCTTCACGTTCTATTTACTGAGGTCGCTCCGAAAGTGGCCGAGCGCGAGGGTGGCTACACCCGTATTACTCGTATTGGTAACCGTCGTGGTGATAATGCCCCGATGGCAGTCATTGAGATTATTGACGAGCCGGTAGAGGAAAAATCGAAGAAAGCCAGCGCTAAGCCTAAGGCAGACAAGCCGAAAGAGACTAAACCCGCTGCTGATGAGCAGGTTCCTGCCAAGGAAGAGGTCAGCCTAGAAGAGGTAGACAAGGTTGAAGCTGAACAGGCCGAGGCTGATGCCGAGGTTGCTGAACAGGTTGAAGCCAAGGACGCCGCCAAGTAATTGGTGGCTGAATAACTGTTTTGAGCCCAGATGAGGAAACTTGTCTGGGCTCAAATTTTATGCGCTTTCTTAGGCTTGGCCGCGACTTTTTTGCTCACTGTGCCGCAATCAAACTGATTAACACCGTAGCCTAGTAGTCTATTATCGAGGAAAGGTGTCATGACTATGAGCGAGCAGGATCCAAAACAGCCCCAACCACTCAATAACGGCAACCCAGACCAACCTAATCCAGAAGGGTTTCCGCTTTCTGGTGAGCAACTGCCCGCAGAACAGTCAAGGCAGCCGGTTCCCTCCGGTCAGCCATCTTTTGCTGCTCAGCCGGAGCATCCCTTTCCACCAAATCAGCCGCCTTTTGTCGGTCAGCAGGGTCAACCTATTCCGCCTAATCAACCACCATCCGCCGGTCAACCACCGTTTATGGGGCAACCGGGTCAGCCGGTGCCTGGCAATCAGCCACCTTTCGTAGCCCAGCCCGGGCAACCGGGTCAGCCCGTGCCGCCGGGTGCGCCACAACCTAACCCGCCTTACTGGACTCCTGGAATGGGCAATCCAAATCAGCCGATGCCTGGTCGCCCGTTTAATCCTGGCCAGCAGCCGATGCCTGGACAACCTTTCAATCCGGGTCAGCCGCCTAATGCTGGTCAACCGTTTATTCCTGGTCAGGCCGCGCCAGGACAACGTCCGAACCCCGGTCAGGCGTTCATGCCTGGTCAGCCACAAGGCAGTGGCCCAGTTCCGTTCCAGCCTGGCGGGCCGGCAGGACAAGTGCCAGTTAAGGCCAACCGTAAAACGTTGGTGATAGTCGGGGCTGTTATCGCCGGGCTTATCGTCCTGGCACTTGTTGGGGCATTGGCATTCAAGGTCATTAACAAAAAGCCAGAAGATGTGGCGAGAGATTATATCCAAGCAGTAGCTAGCGGCAATGTTGATAAAGCATTAGGGTTTCTAGACCTTGATGATGAGCAGGTGCTTCCGGTAGATGCCATGAAAGGTGCCCTTAAAGATGGCGACATCAAAATTACCGACATTACGGGCTCTACCATGGGAAAGGGGCACACCGCAGTCGTTGATTTCACTTACAAGGGTTACGAAGATTTCGCGATAATCGAGTTAACCAATACTGGCGGTACGTTTGGCTCCAAATGGGAAATCGTCGATGGTGGGTTAGGGACGCTATCGGTTTCAGGGGACGATGATGATGAAACAGTTAGTGTAAATGGCACTGATGTTTTGCCTGGTGATTACCTGGCCTTGCCTGGCACCTACGCGGTGAACGGTGTAGATAATCTCTTCTATGATTCAGATAGCAACGCCGAAGACTTAAGTTGGGGCTCTTTTGCATACATTTCGACTTATTTAGAAGTATCGGATCAAGGTGTTTCAGCTGTCCAGAAGAAGGCTGATTCTATTATTGATGACTGCCTAGCTAAAGGCAGTTTTGAGCCGTCTGGTTGTCCATTTTTTTATAGCTATTTCGGTGATGAAACGAAAGCCATCGATATCAAGTGGAAGCGCACTGATACTTCCTATGTTTCGGTTTATTCAAGCAGTGCAGATACGGTGACTTTCGACTATACGGCGGATACTGAGCTGTCCTACAAGACAGATTCGTCATCTACTGACCCGGAGGAAGTGTTCCCCTATATTTCTCTGCAAGGGACAGCTAAGTTAGTAGGCGATAACGAAGTTGAAGTCACTTTCGACGAATAGCGGTTAGCAGAAAACCAATTAATTAGCCACGGTCTAGCACTCGAGTTGATTGAGTGCCAGACCGTGGCTAATGTTGTTTTAGCACTCAAACCAATAGGGTGCTAAAAATTGGGGCGGCACCGCGACGACGCCCTGATTAGCTAGAAACGAAAACATTTCACATAGAAAGGGGCCCATCGTGGCAACCACGATTAAGCCGCTTGAGGATCGCGTCCTCGTTCAGCCGTTAGAGGCCGAGACCACTACTGCGTCCGGTCTGGTCATTCCTGATTCCGCCAAAGAGAAGCCACAGGAGGGCAAGGTCATTGCTGCCGGCCCAGGCCGTGTAGACGACAAGGGCACCCGCGTGCCAATGGACGTCAAAGAAGGCGACGTCGTCATCTTCTCCAAATATGGTGGCACCGAAGTGCGCTACAACGGTGAAGATTACTTGCTACTGAATGCCCGCGACATTCTCGCCGTAGTCGAGAAGTAGGGAAGCGACCTATGGCTAAGGAACTACTTTTTGACGAGGAAGCACGCCGCGCGCTAGAACGCGGTGTTGACACCCTCGCTAACACCGTAAAGGTGACTTTGGGGCCGAAAGGCCGCTATGTCGTCCTAGATAAGAAATTCGGCGCGCCAACCATCACTAACGATGGGGTGTCTGTAGCTCGTGAGGTCGAGCTAGAGGACCCGTACGAGAATCTTGGTGCACAGTTAACAAAAGAGGTTGCCACCAAGACCAATGATGTCGCCGGTGATGGCACCACGACCGCAACTGTGCTGGCTCAAGCCCTAGTACATGAAGGCCTGCGAGCAGTAGCCGCCGGCTCGAACCCTGTCGGTCTCAAGCGCGGTATCGAAAAAGCTACCCAGGCTGTCATTGAGCACCTAAAATCAGTGGCTTCCCAGGTTGACGACCCCGCCGATATGGCCAATGTTGCAACCATCTCTTCTCGCGACGAAGAAATTGGCGAAATCATTTCCCAAGCGTTCACCAAGGTCGGCAAAGACGGTGTCATCACCGTCGAAGAATCGCAGACCTTCGGCACCGAGCTGGATTTCTCTGAAGGTATGCAGTTCGACAAGGGCTACATTTCCCCATACTTCATCACCGATCAGGATCGTATGGAGGCCGTCCTAGAGGATCCATACATTCTGCTCCACCAGGGCAAGATCTCGTCCATGAACGATCTGTTGCCTTTGCTGGAGAAAGTCATTGCAGCCCACGGCGCCCTAGTAGTTATTGCTGAGGACGTTGATGGTGAGGCGCTAAGCACCTTGGTTGTCAACAAACTACGTGGCACCTTCAACTCGGTTGCGGTCAAGGCTCCGGCCTTTGGCGACCGTCGCAAGGCCATGCTGCAAGACATGGCCATTTTGACTGGTGGCGAAGTGATTTCCACTGAGGTCGGGCTGAAATTAGACCAGATTGGTCTAGACAAGCTAGGACGCGCCCGCCGCGTTGTGGTAGACAAAGACTCCACCACTATCGTTGAGGGCGGCGGCAACGCTGCTGATGTTAAGGCTCGCGTCAGCCAACTGCAGGCCGAAATCGCCAACTCTGACTCCGAATGGGATAAAGAAAAGTTGGCTGAGCGAATTGCCAAGCTAGCCGGTGGCGTGTGCGTTATCAAAGTTGGTGCAGCCACTGAGGTTGAGCTAAATGAGAAGAAACACCGCATCGAGGACGCTGTTTCCGCTACGCGTGCAGCCATTGAGGAGGGCATCGTCGCTGGTGGTGGCGCTGCTTTCGTCCACGCTGTTAAGGCCTTAGCCGACGTGAAGACCGACAATGCTGACGAGAAGCATGGTGTGGCCATCGTTGAGAAGGCGATTGTTGAGCCGTTGCGCTGGATCGCTGAGAATGGCGGAAAACCCGGTTACGTCATCATTAATAAGGTCGCTGAGCTAGGTGAGAATGAGGGCTACAACGCCCGCACCGACGTTTACGGCAACCTCATCGAGCAGGGCGTCATTGACCCTGTCAAGGTGACTCGTTCCGCGCTGGCTAACGCCGCCTCTATCGCTTCCTTGATTCTTACTACCGAAACTTTGGTAGTTACTGCCAAGGAAGAAGAAGAGGATTAGCTAAGGCAATATCCGGGCGCGCCCGGACAAGCTGAAGGGCATGGCTTCGACTTCGGTCTAGGCCATGCCCTTTCTGCTTTCTCTTGCTTTCCTAGTAAAGGCTTAGATGAAACACGACATATAGGTCGGGATACAGGTGAGGCTGCCATCCTTATGTAAATCCTTGGTGTAGACCAGATATTGTTCCCCTACCCTTGACGGGTACTTCTCGCTGAAAGCGTCAAGCGAGGCGTGGGTCTTATATTTGGACGATTTCACCTCAATGGGTTGAAGCTTTTTCCCGTCGGAAACGAGAAAATCAATCTCGTAGTTACGTTTGGCGTCCTCTTGTGGCCAAGTGTGATAAAAGAGGCGCCGTCCATGGGCGACTAACTCTTGCGCCACGATATTTTCGTATACCGCACCGAGATTTACCGGTAATTTATCGGCCAACAGCTTTTCGTAAATTACATTGTCGGTAGCATCCGCGTCTTTGAATGACAGGGTGACGAACAATCCGGTATCCGCCAGATAGAGCTTGAATTTTTCCAAGTCGATGGATGACGGCAGCCCGACGTTGGGGTCATTTGCGTGGTATGCAACCAGCACAGTCTTTGACTCGCGCAGCTCAGCGATTTCTTCCAGAGTGTCGCTGGCTCTACGATGGGCAAGCACGCTAGACACCTGATAGCGCGATGCTTTTTTAGCAAGTTGTGCCGGTATGGCGTCAAAAAGTAGCCCCAAAGCCCCCGAAGGGCTGATTTTGTAGAAATCCTCTTCGTAAAGGTCGATTATTGTGCGTTTGACTTTATCGGTGACCTGAAGATTGTTTGTTTCCAGGTAGGATTCGACCGCTTGGGGCATACCGCCCACCAGCATATAAAGACGAAAATCGCGCATTAGCCGCCGGTTTAGTGCTTCGCCAATCCCGGATTTGGCCTCGAATGCGTCGCGTAGCAGACTCATCGTCTCTTCGTCATTCTTTGCCCACATGAATTCCTCATAATCCATGGGGCGCATCTGGATGCGCTCTTCTTCACTGGGGATAAGGATGTTCGCGGTATTCTTCCTAATCGAAATCAACGAGCCAGTCTCAATGTAGTCGTAGCGTCCGTCTTTGACGAGCATCTTTATGGCTTGACGCGCTGCGGGGCAAAACTGCACCTCATCAAAGATGATGAGCGACTCGCGCTCAAAAAGACGAGTGGAATAACGCAGTTGTAGCTGAGTAAAGATGTAATCCAAATCTGCATCTTCGAACAGTTCACGAACCTCGCGTGGCGCCTGAGCGAAATCAACCAAAATGTAGCTGCGGTACTGACGCTTCGCAAACTCCTCGACTATGGTTGACTTCCCGACGCGGCGCGCACCCTCGATCAACAATGCTGTACGACCGCCTGAACCAGACTTCCATGCCTGGATGACGTCATATATTTTGCGTCTGAACACCCAGTGACCTCATTTCCGCACTTTTATTTTCGCCAGATTACCGCAAATCCGCACTTTTTGAAACACCTAAATCCCTCATTTCCGCACTTTTGTAATCAGGTAAATCATGCAAATCCGCATTTTTTGACCCCCGCGTGTGAAGGTTTTGTGTACGGCTCGTCGGTTGTCTGGGGTCGACGGGTCGGCTGCGTAAAAAATCTATTCAGCTGGCAGAGTCGATGGGTGGGCAGGTCGTTAAATAATTTGTCAGTAGAATAACAGCCAGCTAAATAAATCTAAACGTGGCCAATTCTGATTTAAGGCTGATGGGGTTTTAAGGGTTATGGTGATGGCGTCAGAATTTTGGGTGCGTTTAATGCAATAAATGTTTAGCTGAAGATTGATGGGTGAGACGGGTGATGGGTAAATCACGATATTTGTTGCCGGTAGTGCTTGGGGCATTGAGTCTTGCTATGGCGTTTTCTGGGTGCGCTGGTCGGCCAACAAACAGCGAATCGCTTAGTGAAACCCCATCTGTGTCACTCACCCCCACTCCAACTCCCACGCCGACACCTACACCGAAAAGGCCAGATTGTGTCGTGGAAAAATGTGTCGCCTTAACCTTCGATGATGGCCCAGGGCCAAACACTGAAAAACTCCTGGACGAGTTAGCTGAAGCTGATGTTTTGGCGACGTTCTTTTTAGTCGGCCGAAATATTGCTAACAACGTTGACGTGGTTAAGAGGATGGCTGCTGCTGGTCATCAGATTGGTAATCATTCCTGGAGCCATGCTGACTTTTTGGCGGTAGGTCCAGCAGCCGCTGAGCAAGAGCTCACTGCCACCTCGGATTTGATCGAACAAATCACTGGCACCCGACCTACGATGGCGCGTCCACCTTATGGAGCTTTCAACGATCAAACGCCTAGATGTGGCATGAGCTTTGTGACCTGGCGGGTTGATACCCAGGACTGGAAAAATCGGGATTCCGCCATCACTACCCAGCGTGCCCTTGATGGGGTGTACCCCGGTGCGATTATCCTAATGCACGACATCCACCCAACCACGGTGGATGCAGTCCCAGGCTTGATTAAACAACTGAGAGAATTGGGGTATGTATTCGCCACTGTGCCTGAGCTTTGGGGTGGCGAGCTGATTCCTGGTGAGGATTATTTGGGTGGGCCTACTCCCAGCGCTAGTCCAAGTGATCCGGCCTGACGTTTAGCCGGTGGGCGTATTAGACTATGGGCACCGACAAGCGTAAACGGAGGGTGAACGTGTCTGAGCTGACCGGGGCTGGTGTCCCGCCAATGTTTGAATCTCTAGGGCTGACTTTTGACGACGTGTTATTGCAGCCCAGACAATCGGATGTCATTCCGTCACAAGTGGATACGTCCAGCAAGGTTAGCCGCCGTATCACTTTGAATGTGCCCCTGCTTAGTGCAGCTATGGACACGGTGACCGAGGAGCGCATGGCAATCGCGATGGCGCGCGAGGGCGGCATTGGGATTTTGCACCGCAACCTATCCATCGAGGATCAAGCCCACATGGTTGATCAGGTGAAACGTTCCGAGGCTGGCATGATTGATGAGCCAATCACCATCGGCCCAGACGAAACGCTAGCCGACGCTGAAAAATTGTGTGCTAACTATAAAATTTCTGGTATTCCAGTCGTCGAAGACGATATGAAATTGGTTGGCATAATCACCAATCGCGATATGCGTTTCGAATCTGACCCGACCCGTCCGATTCGTGATGTGATGACGAAAATGCCATTGGTGACGGCGGCGCGCGGCACTAGCCGCGAAGAAGCGTTCTCACTATTGGCCAGGCACAAGATTGAGAAGTTGCCCCTAGTCGATGGCAGGGGACGGCTGACCGGGCTAATTACGCTAAAAGATTTCGTTAAAACCAATCAATACCCGTTGGCAGCCAAGGATGCCCAAGGCAGATTGCGGGTTGGAGCCGGAATTGGGATTTTAGGTGATGCCTGGCAGCGAGCCATGGCTCTTGTTGAAGAGGGCGTAGACTTGATCGTGGTGGATACCGCGCACGGCCACTCTAAGGCAGAAATTGACATCATTAAACGCCTAAAGGCCGACCCGGCAGCACGAAATGTGGATATTATCGGCGGCAATGTGGCTACCTATGAAGGGGCAAAAGCCCTAGTTGATGCCGGCGCTGACGGCATCAAAGTGGGGGTTGGTCCAGGCTCTATCTGCACTACTCGGGTGGTTGCCGGGGTTGGTGTGCCACAAATTACCGCTATCTATGAGTGCGCACGGGCAGCTCACGAGGCGGGCGTTCCGGTGATTGGTGACGGTGGCCTCCAGTATTCAGGCGATATCGCGAAAGCGATTGTTGCCGGGGCGGATACGGTAATGCTCGGCTCACTGCTGGCTGGTTGTGAGGAAAGCCCTGGTGAATTGGTTTTTATCAACGGTAAGCAATTCAAGGAATATCGCGGCATGGGCAGCCTGGGGGCAATGGCCACTCGCGGCAAGCACATGAGTTACTCAAAAGACCGTTACTTCCAAGCTGACGTCACGTCTAATGACAAGATCATTCCAGAGGGTGTCGAGGGTCAGGTTGCCTATCGTGGCCCGCTTGGTCAGGTTATTTATCAGCTGGTGGGCGGGCTACATCAGTCGATGTTCTATTCGGGTGCTGCCACGATAGATGAGTTGCACACTAACGGGCGATTCGTCCGTATTACTGCTGCCGGGTTGAGAGAATCACACCCGCACGATATTCAAATGACTGTAGAGTCACCCAATTATGCGAGCAGATAGGCAAAAGAATGCATGATATTGGTGGTAGTAAGCGAGCCGCACAAGCCTATTCGCTTGACGACATCGCTATTTACGGGACAAGACGTACCCGAGGTATAGAGAGCGTTGACCTTAGCTGGAAAATAGACGCTCTAGACTTTGATTTTCCGCTAATTGCTGCGCCGATGGACTCCGTGATGAGCCCCAAGCTGGCGATTGAGTTCGGTCGGTTGGGTGGACTAGGGGTGATAAACCTTGAAGGTTTATGGACGCGATACGCTGACCCGCAACCTATTTTGGACGAACTAGCAGAAATTGAGGATCAACTTTCCGCAACCAAACGGATGCAGGAAGTTTACGCGGAACCGATTAAAGCCGAGCTGATTGTTGAGCGGATGCGTGAAATACGTGAGGCGGGGGTTCCGGTTGCCGGTTCGCTTAGTCCGCGTAATGCCCGCGAGTTCTCTGAGGCTGTGCAGAGTTCCGGTGCGGATTTCTTTGTTATTCGTGGCACTGCAGTTAGTGCAGAGCACGTTTCCGAAGGTGTTGAGCCGCTGGATTTGCGTCGCTTTATCTATGACCTTGATGTGCCGGTCATTGTCGGTGGGTGTGCATCCTATAAGACAGCTCTGCATTTAATGAGAACTGGTGCTGCTGGGGTGTTGGTTGGTTTCGGTGGGGGGGCTGCCTCAGCTAATGCCCAAGTTTTAGGTATTCAGATTCCGATGGCTACAGCTATCGCCCAGGTTGCTGAGGCGCGCCGGGATTATTTGGACGAGTCGGGTGGCCGTTACGTCCATGTGATTGCAGACGGTTCCATGGGGCACTCGGGAGATGTCGTTAAAGCTTTTGCTTGCGGTGCTGATGCGGCAATGATTGGCTCCCCGTTGGCGCGCGCTTTCGAGGCTCCTGGTCAGGGCTGGCATTGGGGTCAAGAGGCTTGGCATGAGGCGTTGCCGCGTGGCCGTCGCGTCCACTTCGACCAAATCGGCACACTGTCTGAAATTGTTATGGGTCCCTCCCATATTCCTGATGGGACGATGAATATCGTTGGTGCGTTGCGCCGTGCGCTTGCTTCAACTGGTTATACCGACGTTAAAAGTTTCCAGAGAATTGACGTTATCGTTCACTCGCTTTAGGAGCTCGACAATGTCTGAACAATTGCCTGAAGAATTATTGACGATGCGTACCAGCATCGACAATTTGGATGCCTGCCTGATTCATCTGATGGCTGAACGCTTCAAAATTACCAAGCGAATTGGCAAGCTGAAAGCTGAGCATAATATGCCGGCTGGTGATTCGGCGCGCGAGGCTGAGCAGGTGACCAGACTTCGCGAATTGGCTGTTGAGTCTCATCTTGACCCCGAGTTTGCAGAAAAGCTGCTGAACTTCATCGTCTCTGAGGTGGTTCGTCACCATCTTGAAATTGCTGAGAAGAAAGATTAAATGATGTCCCACGATCTAGTGCTGGTCGTTGATTTCGGCGCTCAGTATGCGCAACTTATTGCCCGTCGGGTGCGTGAAGCCAATGTGTTTTCGCAGATTGTGCCTAATCAAATGCCGGTTTCAAAGATGCTGGCGATGAATCCGAAGGCGATAATTCTTTCGGGTGGGCCGCAGTCGGTTTATGCCGAGAATGCTCCGCAGATTGATGCGGCATTGTTTGAGGTGGGCGTGCCGGTGCTCGGTATCTGCTACGGGTGTCAGGTGATGGCGTCTGAACTTGGTGGGGAAGTCCGTCAGACTGGTACGCGCGAATTTGGACGCACTAAGATTCAAATATCGGGCGGCAAATTGCTTGCTGGGTTGCCGGAGAATTCGAGTGTTTGGATGAGCCACGGGGATGCGGTGTTTTCTGCTCCCGGAGGTTTTGACGCTGTGGCTTCGTCATCAGGTGCACCGGTGGCAGCTTTTGAGGACGCTGAACGTGGTTTAGCGGGGGTGCAGTGGCACCCAGAGGTTGCCCATAGTGAATTTGGCCAGCAGGTTCTTAAGAATTTCTTGTTCGATATCGCGGGCTGCTCGCCAACATGGACTTCAGCCAATTTTGTTACTGAACAGGTAGCGAAAATTCGTGAACAGGTTGGCTCTCACCAGGTGCTATGTGGGCTTTCTGGTGGGGTAGATTCAGCGGTTGCGGCCGCTCTCGTTCAACGAGCTGTGGGCGATCAGTTGACGTGTGTTTTCGTTGATCACGGGTTACTGCGTAAGGGCGAGGCCGAGCAGGTTAAACAGGATTTTGTGGCTTCTACCGGCGTGAAACTTGTGGTTGCTGATGAAGCTGACAGGTTTGTTGGTGCGCTGGCAGGGGTTAGTGACCCGGAGACGAAACGCAAGATTGTTGGCCGCGAGTTCATTCGTTCATTCGAGGCTGCAGCTCGCCAGTTGGCTGGTGAACGTGGGGTGGATTTCTTAGTGCAAGGCACTTTGTACCCGGACGTTGTGGAGTCTGGGGGTGGCGATGGTGCTGCGAATATTAAGAGCCACCACAATGTTGGCGGCCTTCCGGATGACTTGCAGTTCACTCTAGTCGAGCCGTTGCGTGAATTATTCAAAGATGAGGTGCGGGCTGTTGGCACCGAGCTTGGCTTACCGGACGAGATTGTCTGGCGTCAGCCTTTCCCTGGCCCGGGTTTATCAATTCGTATCGTTGGCGAGGTGACCCCTGAGCGACTAGCAATTTTGCGTGAGGCAGACGCTATCGCCCGCGAAGAATTATCTAGAGCGGGGTTGGATCGTGAAGTGTGGCAAATGCCGGTGGTACTGCTCGGTGATGTGCGTTCTGTTGGTGTCCAGGGTGATTCACGTACCTACGGGCATCCGATTGTGTTGCGTCCAGTTTCGAGTGAGGACGCGATGACCGCCGACTGGTCGAGGCTGCCCTATGAACTGTTGGAGCGTATCAGCACCAGAATCACCAATGAGTGCCCCAATGTCAACCGCGTAGTGCTGGACGTGACGAGCAAACCCCCAGCCACGATTGAGTGGGAATAGGGAAATAGCCCATTCCATCTAGTCTCATCCTGCACGTCTAGTCGCGGTGGCTAGCAACTAGTGCCCTCTCTTGGACAAAGCCACCGGGACTTTTGAGGAGTGACAAACGCGAGAAAGCATCGAAATTTTCGGATATCGGGGCTATTTCATGAGCGTTAACCTGCGGAAACGCTCTTCATACAGCGATGTGAGCGTGACTTACTGCTTCTCACTTACCAGTTGTACATTTGCGCTGAATATTAGATAATATTAAGCGCATTAGTACGCATGTGAGAGGAGAAGAGACGGACGCTCTGTTGGACATAGCCACGAACTGCAACGGCTACATCACCAGCGCTCAGGTGACGGACGCCGGAATTCCCAGACGCAAGCTCACAGAAGCCGTGCGCGCCGGTGAGCTCGTCCAGGTGGACCGTGGTCTCTATGCGCTTCCCGACGTGTGGGAGGATTCCCTCTACATAGCTCAGCACCGCTTCTCGCGCGGCATTTTCTCGGACGACACGGCGCTCTTCCTCCACGGCATGACCGACCGCGCGCCCTTCGCCCTGACGATGACCTTCCCCAGGAGCTACAACGCGACTGCGGCCAAGGCAGCCGGCATCGCATGCCGCACCTGCGCCGACGACGTCCTAGGCCTCGGTCTCTGCGATATCCAGACGGAATACGGCAACATAGTCAGGGCGTATGACGTCGAGAGGACGCTCTGCGACATCGTTCGCGGCCAGGGCACGCCTGACTCCCAGCTGGTGGTTCCGGCGATGCAATCTTACGTTAAGAAAAAGGGCCGGGATCCCATAAAGCTAGTTGCCTATGCTCGCAACCTCGGAGTGGAGACCAAAATCCGCAACTACCTGGAGGTGCTGCTGTGAGGACCAAGAACGCGATGCAGCTCAAAGCGCGCATCAACGCCAGAGCGAAGGAAGCGGGCATCCCCGCGCAGTCCCTGATGCAGAGCTACCTCTTCGAGAGGCTCCTCGAGCGCCTCTCGAAATCCAAATGGCACGACAACGTCGTCATCAAGGGTGGCATGCTCATCTCCTCCCTCGTGGGTGTGGCGTCCAGGACCACGATGGACCTCGACACGACGGTCACCGGCTTCACGCTGACGCATGAATCCGCCGAGAAGGTTTTCCGCGAGGTGGCGGCTGTCAGCATCGACGATGATTGGACCTTCGAGTTCGACCGCACCGAGGATATCAGGGAGGCCGACGACTACCCGGGCATACGCGTGTTCCTCAAGGCGATGTATCCGCCCATGGCGGTGCCTCTCAAAATCGACGTTACCACGGGCGACAACATCACGCCCGGCCCCATCGTCTACGACTACCCGCTCCTGTTCGACGGGGGAAGCGTCAGCCTGATGTCCTATCCACTCGAGACGGTGCTCGCCGAGAAGCTCGAGACCGCCGTCTCGCGAGGCGTAGCCAACACCCGCCCGCGCGACTTCTACGACATACATCTGCTCTGGCGAACCAGGGGTGGCAGCTGCGACATCCCCACGTTGCGGGAAGCACTCAAACGTACATGCGCCAAGCGCGGGAGCACGGAGATGATGACGTGGTGGCAGGAAGTCCTCGACGAGGTCGCAACTGACAAAACGATGCTCGCGCTGTGGAGCAAGTATGCGAAGAAGAATCCCTATGCAGCCGGCATTGAGCTCGCGCAGTGCTGCCAGACCGCGGGGAAGATACTAGGAGCGGCAATATGAGTGGGAGCGGCCAGATGGGCTCTCTTAATGAAGAGAAAAACAGGAATTCTCAGTTATGGCCGATAATTAAAGGGCTACTGCCCTGCTTTTGATTGTGCTTATCGTTGCATGTGGAACTGCAGTTCTGATTAATCTGCCGGCCCTGGAGTCGCAGCCTTCTTTGCATCTCTTTCGACTCTGGACTCTGCGATTGTAGTCGCGCTAATAACCGCAACGGTATCCGTGATTACGTACGTTTCTGGTAATGTTGCGAGCAACGTCATGAAGCGCAACGAGTACTTGCGAATGCATAGTGAAAAGCCATACATGCAGCTCATTTCAATATGGTAAAATTGATTAACATAAGGAGGTATTTTATGAAGTATGAAGACATTAGATTAAATGTTTCAAATGATTCTATTAGTGATTATAAAGTATTCAAAGGAATAAAATTATATTCTGAAATGTTTAAAGCAGAAGATGGAAAAAACTCATTAATAAAAGAGTGTTTGTAACTCCAAAAAAAAATTATGTATATTATGAAAGGACAGTTATAAATTGGAATTATTGGTCAGATAAAACAAAATATGACTCGAGTTTTGATTTAAGTGATAAAAATCATAATATAATATTTGAAGTAACATCTGAATTGGATGATTTCTCAAAATACTTAGATGAAGAAGTAATCAAAAAAATTATAATGAAAGAAAAAAGAGAAAAGATAGTAGAAGTACTAGATATTTGAGACTGTGTAAAATTCTGTGTATAGAAACCTTCTGATTATGGTTAAGAAAAACTAATCAGGAGGAATTTTTATGCCATAAGAAAGCGATCAGAAACAAAATCTCTAAGATGTTAATTGAAGAATATTAACAAGAAACAGCACAAGATTTACAAGATGCTCTAAAATACCTTTCTAAATGCGGGGATATTTACAGGAGAATTGCTTGGAACAACAGAGGGAAAAAGTACACCGTTTGGATATGTTGTACAAGAGTAACTCATGGACCAGATGCCTGCCATGTAATGTGATAGGACATATGTTACAGGATAAGGCTCACAATGGAGATAACGATAGGCGCCCATGCGGCGACAAGCGAAAGCTCAGCACCCATTAAATCTTCCACCCTTTGAACGCCTTCTTTAGCTCTTTCGCGGCTGCTTCGAGGATTTCGCCCTGCATATCGTCAACGGCAGCATCGATAGACTCGGCATTCGCCTCTATGAGCTCCTTGCGAGTAAAGGTCCTTCCGCAGTGCGCACAGGTGAATGGCCAGTCATCGGTGTAATCTTCATCTTCTCCAGGCTGCTCCGATTCGAAATTCGTGCAACCGCAAGTTGGGCACGTGAGGCCAACCTCAACCGATAGATCATCCATTGTTGTCTCCTGTAGTACGTTGCAATGATGGCTCAATTTTACCGTCTACATCAGACACGAATGCTCGCCGGACTAAGTAGGGCGTGAGAAGAATCGGTATGTAGTCACTTCGTTCGACTAAATGTGCGTTTTCGCAGTTCAATGCTTTCATTCTTCACTCGGAAATCGTCACTCTTGGATCGGGGAGTGCCCCACCCCATTCGCGCCGTTTCCGCCCATGTAGTCAGTTGCACGCAATTAAAACGTGTTTCCGCAGGCCAGGCCTGTCACTCTTCGATCGGGCGAAAATACTCTCCTCGGGTGACTACAGAGCGTGTAGTCACTGCTGACTACAGGGTGACTACACGGTTTTCGAGATGGGAGAGTAGAGGGAATCCCAGCTCACCCGCCCCGCTGACTACATCAAAACGTGCCATGCAACGATTGAATGGGAGTAGCCGAAACAGGCTCTTAAGCTTACGCTTATCGCTGGAATCAACTTCCGCGTGGTTGATGTTCTGAAATGATTTGAGCGATTCGTCTCTGCGCGCCGACAAGGGCGAGGCACTTTGCATTTCGTGATGGTAATATACAAATGGTTGTTTGAGTATTCTGTGTATTGGCTTGATACTGAGCGAAATGAAAGTTGAAAGAGGGACTTGAATGTTGAAGAAGTTGAAGGCTAGCCGTGCGGTGGGCGCGGTACTTTGCGTTATCGCTTGTTTGCTGGCACTCGCGGGCTGCGTTTCATCAGGGAATAGCAATTCCTCGATGGCTGGTCAAAGTTCCTCGGCTACGAAAACGGTAATTGACGCCTACGGTCGAAAAGTTGAAGTGCCTTCTGACGTGAAAAGTGCTGCAACCGTCGGTAGTGGCGCCCGTTTCGTCGTGTACGCGGGTGGGCAGGATAAGCTTATCGCGGTTACCGAGATGGAAACCGAACCGGCGCTTAACCGTCCGTACGCCATGGCGCATAAGGATCTGTTCGCAAGCCTGCCAGCCACCAGCAACGGAAACCATCTTCTGGAGACAAACGTCAACGCCGAGCAGCTCATGAGCCTGAACCCCGATGTCATCATCTCCAGTCGCAGTGCTGAGGAGTGCGACGCGCTTCAGAACGACACAGGCATCCCCGTCATCGGCATCACCTATCAAAACCAGCTGTTCACCGACAATGTGTACAACTCCATTTCCTGTGTCGCCCAGGCGCTGGGCACCGAGGAGCATGCTGATCAGGTGATTGCGAAGCTGAAGGAATGGGATCAGGATCTGAAGTCCCGCACAGCCAACATTGCCGATGCTGATAAGCCCAGTGTCTACGTGGGCGCCGTCAACTACAAGGGTGCGAAGAGCTTCACGGGCACGTACGCGAACTATGCCCCGCTGGTGGAGCTGGGCGCGAACAACGTCGCCGATCAGACCGGTCAGAAGGCAGCGGTTGATGTTGACCTTGAGCAGATCGGCAATTGGGATCCCGACTACATGTTCCTCAACGCCGGCAACATGGATCTCATGAAGGCCGACTATGCTGCCAACACAGCGTTCTTCGACGGCCTAAAAGCGTTCAAGGAGAACCACCTGTACACGCAGCCGTTCTTCAACTTCAACGGTACCAACATCGACACTGGCATCTGTGACACGTATTTCATCGGCGCAACCATCTTCCCCGACAAGTTTGCTGATGTGGATTTGCCGGCCAAGTATTCCGAGATCTACACAACCCTGATCGGTGTGGATTTCTACAAGACCATGCAGGAAAAGGGCATGGACTTCAAGGCGTTATCCTTCGAGTAAGGCTCCATCTTGCAGGAAGAGAAGCTGACGGGTGCCTGCCTTCCTATCCAGGGGGAATCATTCCGCAGCGGCTACCGGGGCTATATTCGGCATAAGCGCGTCGTCATCGCGGTGCTCGCCGTTTTGGTCGCTGTAATTGCCGTGGCCTCTATGGGGATGGGCTCGCTGCAGCTTTCCGCGCACGATGTCTTTTTCGCTTTGTTCGGGCAAGGGGATGCGCGCACCGTCGCCGCAGTGCAAAACATCCGCCTGCCCCGGGTGCTTACTGCGGTGGTCGCAGGCATCGCGCTGTCCCTTGCGGGCTGCGCGTACCAAAGCGTGCTGCGCAATCCGCTTGCCTCAGCTAGCACGCTTGGCATCTCGCAAGGCGCCGCTTTTGGGGCGTCCATTGCTATCATCACGCTCGCGGGAGGCGGCTCATCGGCAGCATATGAGGGTGTGTCCTCGGCTGACCCCGTGACGACCGCGCTGCTGGCGTTTGTGGGTGCCATGCTCTCCACGGTGCTCATCCTGCTGCTTTCGCGCGTCCGCGAGATGACGCCCGAGAGCATCGTGCTTCTTGGTGTGGCACTGTCTGCGGTTTTCACGGCCGGAACCACAATCGTGCAGTATTTCGCGGAAGATTCCCAGGTGGCGGCTGTGGTGTTCTGGACCTTCGGGGATTTGAGTCGTGTGAATAAGGATCAGCTTGCGCTTATGGCGTTGGTCACGTTGGTCGGTGCGGTAGTGTTCCGCGCTTGTCGCTGGGACTTCAATGCCATGGAATCGGGTGAAGGCCTGGCTCATAGCCTGGGTGTGTCGGTTTCCCGTGTGCGTCTGGCGAACATGTTTATCGCCAGCGCCGTCGCCTCCACAGTCATCGCATTCTGCGGCATCGTGAACTTCGTCGGACTGGTTGCACCGCACATCATGCGGCGCCTTTTGGGCTCGGACTACCGTTATCTGCTACCCGCCTCGGCCATAGCCGGTGCGGGGTTGCTGCTGGTTTCCGACATGTTGTGCCACGTGCTGGTCGCGCCGCTGATACTGCCGATCTCGGCCATCACCTCGTTCGTTGGAGCGCCCATATTCGTCTATCTGCTGTTCAAGGGAGTGAACCGCTGATGCTTCAGGCTCGGGACGTGCATTTCTCGTATCGCGCGGGCACACCCGTCTTGGCCGGTGTCGACGTCGATGTGCGTCCGGGGTCATTTTTGGCGATCCTCGGGGTAAACGGTTGTGGGAAGTCCACGCTGTTGTCGTGTCTGACTGGAGCCGCGCACCCCTCTTCTGGCCAAGTGCTGCTTGATAGCGTGCCGCTGGGTCGGGTGCATCGTCTGGAGCGGGCGCGGAAAGTTGCTTTCGTTGCCCAGCACAGCCATGCGAACAGGCTTACCGTGTACGATTCGGTGTTGTTGGGGCGACGGCCGCATATGCAGGGCGCGCCCTCGCAGGAAGATCATCGTATCGTCCTTGACACGCTCGAGCGGCTTGACCTGGCTCGATACGAACTCCGCTACACCAACGAGCTGTCGGGTGGCGAATATCAGAAGATGGTGCTGGCTCGCGCGTTCGTCCAGCAGGCCGAGACATTGTTGCTTGACGAGCCAACTAATAACCTTGATCCCGCAAACCGGCAGGAGGTTATGCGCGAAGTGCGCGCCGAGGTTGATCGGCAGGGCATAGCTGCGGCCGCAGTTATGCACGACATCAATCTTTCTTTGCGCTATTGTGATTGCTTCCTGTTCATGAAAGACGGGACTGTCGATGCGGTCGGCGGTATGGAAGTGGTGACTGCGGCGCAGGTTAAGCGCGTATATGGGATGGATTGCGAGATTATCGAGCATCGTGGACGGCGCTTGGTCGTTCCGCTATAAGGGGAATCGTGAACAAGATAGCTCAGTATTTCGACGAACGGGCAGACGACTGGGATGCGTCGGGTAATTGCGAGCATAACCGTGTGCAGGGCGCCGTGCTTTCGCTTGCCTGCGTGCAGGAAGGTGACCGGGTGCTTGACCTGGGGTGTGGCACGGGCGTGATGATGCCGGTGTACCTCGAAGCGAAAGTTGCGTCCGCTACGGGTGTCGATCTGTCATCGCGCATGGTTGCGTGCGCCCGCGAGAAGTTTCAAGAAATTGATGCTGTGGACTTCATCGCCGCCGATGTCCTCGATCTTGATGAGAGTCACCCCTACGACGCCGTGGTGATCTACAATGCTTATCCTCATTTTATGGACAAGCCTGCGCTGGTTGAAAAGGTATATCGTTTGCTGAAGCCTGGAAAGCGCTTCGTGGTGGCGCACGGAACGGGCAAGGATGGCATAAATCAACATCATCAGGCGGTTGATGCAGGAGTGAGTTCCGGTCTTCGAGCGGCGTGTGTGGAAAGCGAGGTCTGGCGAAAGCGCTTCGATATTGAGGCGCTCGTGGACACGCCCGCATTCTACGCATTTTCCGGTGTGCGCCGCTGAATGCTTAACAGCTCGCCCATCCTACGCGCGCTACTGCCTCGCATGATGGAAGCGTGGGAGTGCGCAACGTGCCGCTGTACGCCATGTCGAACACGCGGCTTTGGGGAGCCTCTACCAATGCCAGGGTTAAATAAGCGCGCGTACTCTGGACGCCAAACCCGCCCCGGCGGCAGCCGTGAGTCCTGAGACAAAAATTGCCGACAATCCGCTAGCGCCGGTCTTAGGCATTTTGCGAAGCACTCTCTTCACCGCTGTGGAACCTTCTTCGCCTGGCTCGGTTGGTACCACAGAAGCCTTGGCGACCTTGACGGTGAGTTGAATCGTTTGGTCGTCAGTTGCTACTGCGTCCTTGCCGTCCGGCCACTGGACTGCTTTCCAAGTGAAAGAGAATGCCCTGCGCGTGCCGGATTCGGAAGTGGCCATGGCGCTGAATCTGCCCTCAACGGTGCCGACAATGGTCAGGTTCGAGTCAACGGCCGCGTCCTCGTCAATCATGATTCCAGGGACGGTAATCTTCATCCAACCTTCCGCTCCACCGGCGGCGTCTACGACCCCTTCAAGATCAGAGTAAGTCTGGATAGCGCCGGGGTCAGTCAACGCGAAGGTGACGGTTACGGTCTGGGCGTTTGCTGTCACGTCTTTGACTGTGAAGCCAGCACCGAAATCGGCGACCGTGACCTTGGAGGCGTCGAGATTGGCCGGCAAGCTCATGCCATCTGGAATGGTGAACGTGGCGACGAATGAGAAGTCTTTCACGTCCAGAGCGATTTTATCGTGATCAACCCCAGAATATAAGGTTTCAATTCCACTCATTTGTTCATGAATGGGTCTCACTTGCAGGGCGCCGGTCAGGTCAAATGTGGAACCTTGAGGCAGGGTAATAACTTCGTCGTGCTCGGTGTTGGTGCCGACCAGCATATCGCCGGGCAGCTGGCTCGCTAGCGGGGACGGTACTTGCACAGTGAACTGGATAGCTTTGCTGTCGGCGGGAGCCATCACGTCTCTTCCCTCGGGTGTTTGCTCCCCAATCCACTTGAAGAAAAACTCCCGCTGTGTGCCAGCGGCTGAGGTTGCCAGGGCGTTGAAGGTGCCAGACACTTCGCCTATAACAGTCAACTGTGTGCCGTCTGTGACGTCCTTATTCACGGTTACGCCCGGGATCGTCACCTTCATGGTCGAGTCAATCTTGTTGACGGCATCCTTAAGCTGCTGATAATTCACAATCCCGCTCTTAAGCGTCATAGTCACTGTGACGGTTTTACCCTCCACTGCAACGTCAGAGATAGTGAATGTGTCGGCAAGACCTTCGGCTTTCACCGTATCTTTGGTTAGGTTATCGGGGAGGGTCATGCCGTCCGGAATCGTGAAAGAGGCGGCAAATGTCGAAGTCACATCGCTAAGGTTGATGCTCGACAAGTCTGTGACACCAGGGTATTGGAGCTCAATCGCGTTCATCTGATTCTTGACGACGTCAGAGCCTAGGGTGCCGGTGAAATCAATACTCTCGCCTTGGAAAGCGTCATAAACGCGGGTGTGCCCAGTGTCGTTTCCGACCAGAATGTCGCCCGGCAGTGCAGCTTCATAAGGTTTAACCACTAGCAAGGTTTGCTGGATTGTGGAGTCGTCCTTGGCGCGCACGTCCTTAGACGTATCGGTTTGGTCACCTGTCCAAGTGAAAGTGAATCTATGCAACCTGGGTGCAGGGTTTTCTGCCGGAGCCCTAAAGAGCGCCCTAGCGCTGCGAGCAGACACTTTACTGGCTGTCGAGCTTTGCGCGACAGCGTTGAAATCGCCTTTGACAGTTCCGGTTACAGTGATTTCTTGGCCGTTGTTCACCTGTGCGGCGTCCAAGGTTAGACCTTTGACGGTGGCCGTAATCAGGTTTCGATTTCCAGCTCCGGTCGAAAAGACGGCATCCTTTAGCTGCTTATAATTTTCGATGCCGGGCTTTAACTTGAAAGTTACGTCCACTGTTTGACCGTTAACAGAAGTGCCCGCAGCCTCGAAGCAATTACCCAAGCCAGCCATCTCAACGGTGGGATTAGCCGGGATAGCTACGCCAGCCGGGAAAGTGATGGACGCGGTGAACGTCGAGCTTAGGCTGGACAATGCAATATTCTCCGGGGTTTTAGCGTCCTCGGGGAAGACTCCTTCTATGCCCGTCATCTGGTCCTTTACGCCCTGGGGATCAACGGCCCCAGTAATCTCGAAGGTGCTCTTCGGGCCTTCTGTGTAAACCCGCTTTATCGTGGTGGTCGTGTCAATAGAGTCAGCCCACATGTCGGCGTCAATCGTCAAGTCTGCTTCGGTCGCGGGCACTGTTGGGTCAGTTTTCCAAGACAAGTAATACGTGGTGTCAGCGGTAATATCCGGGTTGGCGCCAGGTATCTTGATGCCAAAGAAGCTGGAGTCATCAAACCGGACGCCCGAACCACCTGCGCCGGCCGTCGTGCTCCAATAAGACTGGTTGGCTAGCAAGTACCCCAATCTCTTGGCGTCCGCTTTGGTTGGGGTGATGTCGCCATAAGCCACATTGGTCAGTAGCGTGCGGAACTTCTGCCCGTATCTAGCTGGCTGTTTCAGGACGGCAATCTCGCCACCGTTGGCGTCTTTCTCGATAGTGAACTCTTCAGGATTCGTCTTAAATATGCTGGTCTCGGAGAAAATCCCGCCGTTAGCGGAGAAAGCGACCCGGTATTCGTTGTCCTTATATTGGGCGTACAAGTCAATCTGGGTGGCCTCTGCAGTGAATGTTAGCCCAGCGCCGGGTGCGACCGCGTCACCGGAGCCGTCTGGCGCCGTCGTCCACTTTACGAATGTCTTTCCTGCTGGTGCAAAGGTGCTGACCTTGGCGGCGACTTCGTCGAAAGCTAGCGCAGTGGCCGTGGTGTCGTTGGGGCCAACATTTTGGATGTACTCTTCACCCGCACCATTGTGGTAAATGACGGTTTTTGCGTCCCATTTCGCATAAACCTCGATGTTGGTATCGAGCTGGGCATTCGCATAATCGAAAGCATGCTCTGCGCCTGCCGCGTCCTTATAGAACCAGCCTAGGAACTTTACGCCGTTAGCGTCAGTTGGTGTGTCGGGGTCAGTGTTGCCCGTCACGTAGTCGAGTTTGTAGCCGCGAACGGTTGATTGCGCCTTGCCAGCGTTGGTGCCGTCAGTGAAAGACGCATTGGCGTTTTGCAATTTGAAGGTGGCTGTGGCGGCTGGCGCCCAAATGTGCTTCTGCCCATCTTTGGAGGCTTGCGCTACCGAATAGTTGTACCTGACACCCAAAGCGTTAATCGGGTTGACAGTATTAATGGTGTTGTTCGCCAGAGTAAATAGCGACAGCCACTCGTTACCGTTTTGTTCGCCGTTGGTTGGTGTAACGACATCGTGGTTGAAATCGGGGCTATAGGCAATCAAATATGACCCGCCGGTAACCACGTAAGAGCTTCCTGTGCCACGGTTAGCTCCGCCATTGTCAGCGGTTTTATCGTTGGCATCGGTATTGACCACGCTATTGCCAGTAAAAGTGATAGAGCACGGCCCTGACGACTGCCCAGCCCCATAGGAGGGGTAATACTTCATGTTGGTGGTTTCCAGCACAGAATTGGTGAATGTCGCCTCGCCAGGGCTGTAGTTGACGTTCAGGCCGCCGTCCGTGCTGTTCTTGATGACCACCTTTGAGTCGGTCACCGATAATTTCGCCGAGACCGTGATGCGTGAGCCATCAGCAGTGAGAGTGGAGCCGCCCACTAGCTCAGACGCGCCCAATAGGGTGAGGGTATTTTTGTAGGCTCTGACTCCTGTAGCTTTGTAAGCATAAAAGTCAGAGTTGTCGAGATGTAGACCGCCTTTGCCGTTGTCCGGGTCGAAATAATACCAAACGCCGCGGGTGGTCAACGAGGAATTCGTCATGTAGAGGCCGGCGTACTGTTCGCTCTTGCCAGGTGTGGCTTGGATGTCCACCGTGCAATTGATGAACCTGGCGTCCGAGCTATAGACAAACCCACGCCCCAAGCTGTTCTTGGCGGAGATAGTCAAAGTCTCGCGTGAGGTGCCGTTAATTTTGCCTTTCAGGTCGAAGCCGATGGTGTTGCCGTCGAGGATGTAGTTGCCATCGTTAAGCTCGGCGCCCGACTGGATGGTCAACGCGGTGCCGTAGCCGGTCATTGTGACCGTCTTGCCTGGGGCGGTTAGTTTCGCACCACTTGCGAGAGTTAGAAAATTGCCAGAGCCGGTGAACTTCACGTTCTTGTCGATAACCAGGTCAGTGCTGGACGTGAACGCGCCAACAGTATGTATCGTCCAACCATCGGAGACTAGACCAAGCGCTTTCTCAAGAGTTTTGACGGCGGCGGTTTGGCTGCCGTCGTTGTCATCTGAGCCCGCTTTGCTATCTACCCAAACCTCAGAAACATCTTGTGGGGAGCGTAATTGCGGCTGGGGGGGGGTAGCGCCATTCAGGGTTGACTCGGATTCGGTCGACGAGACTGGGGTTTGGTTTTCTGCTGCTGGGGACGCGGCGGAATCGCCAACGCTTGGTGTCGGGGTGCTTGACTCCTCGGTGGGTTGAGGAGCCGCTGTCTCAACATTTTCTCCCGGCGTGGCGCTAGGGGATGTCGTCACGGTAGCGCTTGGGGTGGCGTCCTCCACCCCGGCTTGATCCTCAGCGAATGCGGCTGTTGGCGTCATGAATAGCGCCAAAAGAATCGACACTAATGCGGCAACGATTCGCCTAGGCATTCTGGTGTTGCTTGGTAATGGTTTTCTGTCCTTATTCGCACTCATTATTTCCCCCCTGGTCATTGAGTGGACGGCTATCTGTCGGCGCAAAACCTGCAGTTAAATTCACAATGATAATAGTGCTTTGTGAGGCAATTAATCTAGTGTGGTCGCCAAGGATCGCTAGTAAATTGAGCGTCTGTGCACGCAGTTTTAATTGTTTAATGTCAGGGCTCATGCGAGCCACGCCCTAAGCGTCCGACTAAGTGCGCCCACAGGGGCTCGAACCCTGGACTCGCGGATTAAAAGTCCGCTGCTCTACCAACTGAGCTATAGGCGCGTACTGACGTACAACAGGCAATGCTATCCGACTGGGGGCGAGTTAGGAAAATCGCGTACTACTTCCAGTGCAATGCTTCCTGGTATTGACTTTCTTGTGGTCTTTTAAGGTGAATGAGAACAAGGTGAGATAACTACCTTCATCTCTTCTCGGGAATTCTATGAGGCTTAGTGTCAATCAGTTTTGAGCAATCAAGCTCAGTCCACTAACATGAGTTACCGCGTCCCCGTCGTCTAGAGGCCTAGGACACCGCCCTTTCAAGGCGGCAGCGGCGGTTCGAATCCGCTCGGGGATACAATTCTCATGCTGGTAAGTCACGAGAGTTAAGCTGAGATTTTTTGGTTAATTAATACCGAAAAATTGTCTCGATTTTCCAAGTCGACGACTTTCGGCTAATGTCTACTGAGTCTCGGTTACACGAGATGGTCAAAGTGTCCGGGTGCACCGGTTCACAATGGCCCCGTAGCGCAGTTGGTTAGCGCGCCGCCCTGTCACGGCGGAGGTCGCGGGTTCGAGTCCCGTCGGGGTCGCCAGGGCCAGGTAGCTCAGCTGGTAGCAGCGTTCGCCTGAAAAGTGAAAGGTCGGCGGTTCGACCCCGCCCCTGGCCACCATCTCAAATCGACTGCTTTGTTTATGCTTATTTTCCTAGCTAAGGGAGAGCTAACTTATATTGCTTTGTTCTTTCGTCTTAGCCAATACTTAGTGAGTGCAGGAAACCAAGCTTGACTCTCGATATGAGCGTCCAGAGGATTTACGCAAGTATGCTTGGCTATCTATTGCAGCAGCCATTGCAACCATCCTTATAAAGTCCACTGCGGCATTAATTACTGGATCCGTTGGCTTATTCTCGGACGCCGCGGAGTCGGCGGTCAATCTGGTGGCCGCTATTGCAGCACTGCTGGCATTGACGATTGCTATCCGACCAGCTGACGATGATCACCAGTTCGGTCATTCAAAAGCTGAGTATTTTTCCGCTGCGCTAGAAGGCATAATGATTTTCGTTGCTGCCGCATTCATTCTTTATGCGGCCATCGAGCGTCTAATTCACCCTAAAATGCCCGAGCAACTAGGCATCGGTCTGCTCATTTCGGTTGTTGCTGCGCTTATTAACGGCGCCACTAGTCTGGTGTTGTATCGAACAGGTAAGAAACATCGTTCTGCAACGCTCATTGGAGACGCGAAACACCTTTTCACCGACGTGATCACCTCGATAGCCGTGCTCGCCGGCGTTGGATTGGTGCTGGTGTTTAACCAACCCATTCTTGACCCGATAGTAGCTATCTTGGCTGGCATAAATATCCTCGTCATGGGCGTGAATATCGTTAGGTCAGCAATGTCAGGACTAATGGACGTAGCCTTGCCCCAAGACGTATTAGATAGCATCGAGCAGGTGCTAGACGAACATCGCAGCGACCAGATAGACTTCCACGCTATCCGTACCCGCGAAGCCGGCAATCTTCGTTTCATGGAAATCCACGTGCTAACCCCCGGTGATTGGACGGTAAAACGCGGCCACGACTACGTCGAGGAACTGATTGACGAGCTAGTGGCAGTCGTCCCAGATATGCGGGTTAGCGCCCATCTGGAACCGATTGAAGACCCGAAATCCTATGAGGACGAGGTAACCGTCTAAAACAAGCTATTGCGCTCTAATGGCCTCCAACGGACTCAACCGGACAGCGCGTTGAGCCGGTGCCAATCCTGCCAGACCACCAATTAGGGTGGAAAAGATAATTGCCGCCAACCCCAGCCAAGGCGGGATAATCGAGATTTGGGTTCCGCCGAAGCCGATGTTGCCAGATTGACCCAAGGTTTGATTCAAAATAAATGACAGCAGATAACTGAAAATCAAACCGATGATCCCGCCGAAAAATCCGATAGCTGCTGATTCTGCCAAAAATAAATTCCGGATATCGGTCAGCGAGGCTCCTAATACCTTCATGATGCCAATCTGGCGGGTGCGCTCAAGCACCGACATCATCATGGTATTAGCGATACCAATAGCGGCCACCAAAAGTGAGATCGCTCCGATCCCACCGAAGACTGCCTGAACTATACGGCCAACATTTTGTGCCATGCGAATGAATTCGATGTTTGATTGGGCATCGTAGCCCTCCTGGCGCAAGTCCTTTGCTAATTGTTCGGCCGCGTCTGGGCTTTCGGCATATACCCAAAGGCTTGAATAAATGAATTGTTTGCCTTTAGGCTTGCCATCCTCAGTTGCTGGCTGGCCAGGTAACGCCTTGCCGGGCATAGCTTGTTGCAGTGCGTTAACCAACTTATCGAGGTCAACGAAAATCTGATAGGAATCATCGGTGAAAGATTCTGGAGTGCCGACAATTCCGGTGGCTTTAGCCAAAAAACGCTTATTTGACCCCGGTTTTTGGTTTCCCTCAGGCGAAAACGTGTCGTCAAAAGACAGAAAAATTTGCTCGGTTAGCCAATCAATATCTGCCTTATGTGCATTGCCTTCGTTATCGTAGGTGGTGCCTGTTTGGTCAATAATTCCTGCACCCACAAGCAATCCAAGCCCATCGCCGGGGTTAGGCACCCGTCCCTCAGAAATCTCAAAACGCTCCGGGACTAATTGGTCGGGTTTCAACCCGACGAGTTGGGCTTGAGTGGTCTCCTTGCCTATGCGTAGGGTAGCCATCGTCTGATAGACGGGGGTGACCGTCTTAACCCCAGGAAAGTTCGCTAGTTGGGTAATCTCCGCCTCATTCATAATGTGAGGCTTTTTACCGTTTTTATTCGGTGTGGCAGGTGCGTAGGGGTCGTTACCGAAAACCATCACTTTGGTAGCTGACGGGTTATTTTTCAGGTCGGCAGTCAATGATTGCGTCATTCCAATACCAAGTGAAAGCATGACAACCACCGAAGTGGTGCCAATCAACACCCCAAGAACAGTCAGAATAGTGCGAAACGTGCGTTGTCTAAGACTGGTTAACGCCGTTTCGATAAGGTCGCGCCAACTCATTTCACTTCGCTGGGGTTGTTGTCGAAGAACGGTTCAGCATCCATCTCGGAAAGCTGCTTGTCAAGCTGTTCTTGTTTCTGTTGCTTCCTACGTCTCACGAGCACCGAGGCGGCGACGATGGCAGCTACCAAAATCAGCAAGAGTAGCGGGATTAGCCAAGGCAGCACCGATGTCCCGTCAGTTTGCCCATCACCCTCATCGCCAGGCGTGTCAACAGCTTCAGTCGTTGCTAGCGGCACAGCTCGCTCCATAACGGAAACAACTCCGCCAGCATCCTCATAGCTAATCTGCAAGGTGATGTCCCCTTTGCCGACCTTCTCAGCCGTCACCAGCAGATCAGCGTTGCCGTTAGCACCGGGCTCTATATTGCCAACGAAAGACTCTGGCCCGCTCACCCTGGAACCATCTTTCACCTTGACTCGGGTGTTGTAGAGGGGCGCCTTACCTTGGTTTTGAATGGTAAAGCTGATCGAGGCTTGTTGACCAACCTCTATCTCGTCCGGCGCTGCCTGAATTTCAGATGTGGTGGCGCGCGGTTTTTGACGCACTACAACAGCGATTGATTCTTCGGATGTTAGCGCCTGGAAGGATGAGGAGTCCTCGTATTCAATATTTACGCTCATCTGATAAGGACGTTCCTCCAAGTTCGGCAGCGCCCGGAAATCCAGGCTCGCTCCCGCAGAGCCGCCAGCAGGAATCGCGTCCACGTAAACTGACGAAGCCCCGTTAACTGGCAGAAGCGAAGCATCCGCAGAAGCAATAGTTACTTTCACATTGCCTACCGAAGTACGTGATGACATATTGCTCAACGTCAGCGACAACTGGAAACTTTGGCCGGCAGATACCTCTTGTGGGTTAGTGGTGAAACTAGTCAACATTACTCTAGGGGTGAAACCAGAACGAGCGCCGCCGCCAGCACCAGCATCGCCAGGAACTTCACTACCCCCAGTCCAACCGCCGCCACCGGCTCCGCCAGTATCCGGTACCACCACCTGAATATTTGGCGGGGCAGTTTGAGTAAGCGGCTTAGGAGCCTCCGGTTTCGGTTTAGCCACACCCTCAACATTTATGTAAATAGTCTTTTCGCTAACCTGGCGCACTGAATTCTCAGAATATTGGACGCTCATCGGCAGCGCGTAATAGCCAGTTTCTAAGCCCTCTCGTAGCGTCAATTTACCCAGATCTACCTCTTTTGATTCCCCAGCTTCCAATCGTCCTAAATCAACGGCATAAGAAGTGCGCTCAATCTTGAACGGGAAGTGATCTGGGGCTGCGGACGGTTTAGGGGTCACGATAACTTGATCAGCCGCTCCGTTGCCACGATTTATTAGGTTAAATTTCACCGACACTTGCTCGCCAGTCTTACCAGCGGGAATCTTTGAGTCGCCCAGAGCAATGTCGGCTAGTTCTTGTGTTGGGGTGGCGCCAGGATTTTGGGAAGGATCTTCAGCTCTAGCAGGCAAACTAGCTATCAAAGCCAGCATCATCACCAGGAAAACACTAGTCAAGCTACGAATGAACTTCATTACTCTTCCCTTCTGGGTTTGGGGTTTTGGCGCGCCCGGTAATTTCTATATCGGTGATTCGACCATCAAGGATCCGCACAATAGCGTCCGCAAATGATGCTAAGTGATTGTCGTGGGTGACCATTACCCACGTTTGACCGAAGCGTTGGCACAGTTGGCGAAACAACATCAGCGTGGATTCGGCAGTGTGAGAGTCTAAGTTGCCGGTCGGCTCGTCTGCGAAAACTATTTTTGGGTTTACAACTAATGCTCTAGCAATACCCACGCGCTGTTGCTGGCCACCAGAAAGTTGGTTTGGGCGGTGGTTAACATGGTTTTCTAGACCCATTCGTTTCAAGATGATGTGTGCCCGCGTCAGCCGCTCTTCTTTGGCTACCCCTTGGAAGGAGAGCGGCCAGGCTACATTCTCCAAAGCGGTCATAGATTCAATTAAATTGAAGGACTGAAATACGAAACCAACGTTTTCGCGGCGGAAAGTGACCAGCTGGTCTTCATTGAACTTGTGTAATGGCTGACCAGCCACCCACACTTCGCCTGCAGATGGTTTTTCTAAGCCGCCGAGCATATTGAGTAGCGTCGATTTGCCAGAGCCAGAGGTGCCTACGACAGCGACAAAACTACCTTTGGGCACTCTAAGATTTACCCGGTTAAGCGCGACCACAGTTTCATCCCCGACGTGGTACAGCTTCGTCAAATTATGTGTTTGCACCACAGCAGGTTCCGCCGCGCTCATTTCGATAATCCATCCTTAGAACGTTGATCTAAGTTGCTGATCAGAGCTTACGGCAAGAAAAGTGAACGAGTCGAGTTGACTCGCTAGTGAAAAACCCTTGAAAACCCCTGATTCAAGGCTAGTCGGCTAATTCTTCCCACGCTTTAGCAACGCGATCTGCGAAATTGTCTCGTGTTGGAACTTCAGGTGACTGGCCATAGGGGCCGGCGACTGGCACTGGTGAGGGCTGGAACCCTCCTGCTGGGGTTGGGGATGCTGACGGCGCGAAAGGCCCTTGTACCAGAACAGGGGAGGGGACGAAGCCGCTATTCTGCGCGGCGCGAGCTGGTGGGATTGTGGATGTTATCGGCTGGGCAGGAGCGCTTAACCGGTCTGCACTTGGTGTTGTCGGGGCAGCAGGTGATTGCGCGCGTGCCGGCGAATTGTGCTCAGGATGAGCGGTGTAACCCTCTGGTTCGACCCCATCAGAATCGGATTCGCCAGTCACACTATTTGGTTGAGAAGCAGTCTGCAGATCCTCGGATGGATCAGTTTCGTTTCCTAGGCCAAAGTACTTACACAGTTCAGCCTCTTCTACTGCGTCTAGGTGACGATCAGGGTCAACATTCGGTGCGTCCTTGACGAACTGCTGAGTGAAAGGAACTTGGATCTTACCTTCGGTAATAATCGCACTGTCTAGCGGTACGAAAGTTTCTTTGCGTCCGAAAAGACCGGTCTGCACGGTTATCCAGGTTGGCAGACCTGTTTGGTCGTCCAAATAAACTTGGCAGACGTTGCCGATTTTGTTCCCGTCTACGTCTACCAGTTGGCTCTCGTAGAGATCATCATAATTCTGCGCCATTGCGGCGATCCTTTCGCTGCTTCGATTGGGCCTAAGGCACTAATAACGCTATCGCTACTAGCGTAAAGGCTCAATGTACCAAGAGCCGGAATAAACGCGGAACTTGAGATTAATCGTCTGAAGGTTTAGGAGGATTGCGCAAAATACGGATGGTGGGGAACTTGCGAGATCGATCCAAGACCAGACGCAGTCGATCTTGGTGCATAACCACCGCAGTGATTATTACAGTGGCTAATCCCACACAAATAACTCCGAAAAGAATTGTCCATTCAGGGCCGAAAGTATCCCCCAGCCAACCAATTAAAGGTGAAACGATTGGGGCTACCCCCATAATCGTCAAGTTCCACAGTGAGAGCATGCGGCCACGCATAGCCGGTGAGGCTTGGGTTTGTACCAAGGTGTTGCCGGTAACTAAAGCGGTTATGGTAAAAAAACCGATGGGCGCTTGTAGTAGGGCGAACGTAAGGTAGTTAGTCTTTATTGCTGCTCCAATGGAGAATACTGTGTAGCCAGCCATTCCTATCAACACCAGCCTGAGTCTCGGGTTTGCCCGTCGAGCGGCTAGTAACGCGGCTGTCAATGCGCCAACACCCATTATGGAACCTAACGCACCGAACTCCCCAGCTCCTTTTCCATACATAACAGTAGAAACGACCGCATTAGAAATTTGGAAGTTAAAACCCAAACCGCCGAGCGCAAAACCGCAAGCTAACACGACAATTATTTGCGGGTTACGACGTAGATATTTGAAACCTTCAATTACCCCACCAGAGCCTTTAGCTAGCCTCACGGTACGAATCTGATCTTTCTTCAGCTTCAGCAGACAGGTGATCATGATGATGAAGGCCAGTGTGTTGAAGAGGATAACTTGACCAGTTCCAATGATGGCGATCAGTACGCCTGCTAGCCCAGGCCCCAACAATCTGGCTGCGTTGAAAGAAGTCGAATTAAGTGCGATTGCGTTCGGTAACTGGCTTATCGGGACGATTTCGGAAACCATCGCTTGTCGGGCTGGATTGTCGAAAGTCATCGCTAAACCGTCGATAGCGGCGATGACGAAGACCATCCAAAGTTTGCAAACGTCCGCTATAACTAGCACCCCAAGAGCCAGTGAAGTCAAAGTGCCGGCAATCATTGTTATTAGCAAGATGCGTCTCTTGTCGAAACGGTCTGCCACTGAACCGCCCCAAGGGCTGAATAAAAGGTTTGGGATAAAAGTTATGGCCGTTAAAATCCCCAGCGCTGAAGCGGAATTATTTGTGAGAATGGTCAAAACTAGCCACGCTTGGGCAGTCCTGGCCATCCAGCCGCCAATGTTGCTGGTTAAGGTGCCGATGAACCAAATGCGGTAGTTGGGGATTGCTAGCGAAGAGAACATCTTGCGCATAATCTCGCCCCTTACAGCCGAAACATGAGGCTCCGAAAATTCTTAGTAAGCCAGACGTCGGGGAGCGCACTAGGCGACATCGAGCAGTAATTAGATAAGCCTAAAGCAGATGAGCGAAAGCCTCAAAGACTACGCAGAAAGTCTGGGTCATCGTCTGGGGCGCCGCTGCCGCCGTGATTATTCGATGGTGGGCGACGATTTGTTGGCCGACCGAAAGTGAGCCAACACAGTGGGCCTAGAACTGGAGCAACGATAACGAAAACAGCCCAGAGCCATTTCGGCATGTTCCGCACTCTCGAAGCTGGGGCTTGTGCCACCTCGACTGTGCAATAAATAGTCAACGCTACAACTGCGATGACGATAGCGACCCTGAGCATGAGGCCAAGTCTAGTGCTATGCGCCAACCCTGGCTACGACGACTACCATGGGTGAAATGCTTGAGGTTTGTAAACCGGAGGAGTTACTGGGGTTATTGCCCCAAGCTCTAGCCGGCCAACGCAGCATTGCACCCCTTGGCGACGCTAAGTTCAAGCAAGCACTGTGCCTCGATGAGCCAGCAGACAACGTGGCCGTAGTAGTCACCACTTCGGGCTCTACCGGCACGCCGAAGCCAGTGTCCTTGTCAGCTTCCGCATTGCTGGCAGGAGCCGAAATGACGCGTAACCGTTACGGTTCTTTCACGTGGACATGCGTTCTTCCCACAGAATATGTTGCCGGGCTAATGGTGCTGGTGCGCGGCTTACTGGACAGACCCATAACTGGCGGTAAAGGCGTTATTTTCGCCTCGTCGCACCTTAGCGATTTACGTCTAGACAAGGGCGCGAACGCTATCTCCATCGTGCCTACGCAATTAGTGAAAGCACTGGATGACGCCCGCATTACCCGTTCGCTAACCCGTTATGACTTGGTGTTGGTCGGTGGAGCGCCGCTCAACGATGAGACTCTCGAGCGCGCCCAGAGTGCCCACATTCCGGTAGTGCAGACCTACGGCATGAGTGAAACCTGTGGCGGTGTTATCTATGACGGCTATCCTCTGCCAGGGGTGAAAATCCAAATCGGGGATAGCGGGCGAATTAGCCTATCGACGCCGTCCGCCTTTAGCGGGTATCGAGGGTTACCAGCTGAAACTGCAAAAGTGCTTAATGGCAGTACAGTTATCACCAATGATCGCGGTGAAATCGTCGACGGCAAGCTCCGAATTTTAGGGCGCCTAGACGACGTTGTCATCAGTGGGGGAGTCAACGTTGATCTGGCTGCGGCTCAACGAGTTGTAGACGGCATTGATCCTAGAGCGGCGATTTTTGCTATCCCCGATTCGAGGTGGGGTACGGCGATTGTGTTGGCAGACCCGTTATCAAGGAGTCTAGATTGGTGGCGCTTGTGTCTTGGAAAAGACTTCAGTGTTGCAGCATTGCCGAAGAAAGTCTTTGCTGTAGACATCCCGATGACTGGCTCCGGAAAAGTTGATCGGCAAGCGTTGAGGCGAATCGCAGAAAGTAGAGATTAACGATGGCAACTACTGCCGAGTGGCTTGAAGGCGCTAGATTTCGGACGCTGCCAGCGTCTATTTCACCGGTGCTTATGGGGGCAGCTATCGCAGTTTGCTTAAGTCAAGCATCAGCGCTTAGAAGTGTGCTAGCTGGCCTGGTGGCTCTAACTTTCCAAATTGGGGTTAATTTTGCCAACGACTATTCGGACGGCATACGCGGTTCCGACGATATTAGGGTCGGGCCACAACGGCTGGTCGGCTCCAAGGCCGCTAGCCCGAAAGCTGTTAAAACAGCAGCTTTTGTATTTTTCGGTATTGGATGTTTGGCTGGCCTGTGGTTGGTTGCCCTGTCTGGACAATGGTGGCTGATTTTAGTTGGTGCAGCCAGCGTCGTCGCCGCTTGGTGTTATACCGGTGGTAAACACCCTTATGGCTACCTTGGTTTGGGTGAGATTTTCGTCTTTATTTTCTTTGGGCTAGTTGCCACTATGGGCACCATTTACACCCAAACATTGAGTTTTCCGCTGGCGGGATGGACTGCAGCTAGCGCCATGGGGTTGCTGCCGTGTGCGGTGTTGATGTGCAATAACCTGCGCGACCGACCTCGCGACGCTCAAGTCGGAAAACGTACGCTTTCGGTGCGGCTAGGCGATAAAGGATCACGCTGGTGTTATGTCAGTTTTGTAGTTTGCGCCATTGCGCTACTCGATATCACAGCTATGTTGACTAGCCCATGGCTTAGGATCGGTGAAATAGCGGCGGTGATCGTCCTGGTGCCATGCGTCTGGCATGTCGTTCGAGGGGCAAGCGGTATGGAACTTGTGAGGGTCTTAAAAGGAACTGGGATAGGTGAGCTTGTAGCTGGTGCCGGCGCGCTAATGGGGGCGTTGATAGCGTGATTGTCTACTCCATTCCAATGCGCACCCGATTTCGTGGCATCACTGAGCGGGAGGGCGTAATTTTTGAGTGGGCCGGACGCTGGCGCGAGTGGAGCCCGTTCATCGAATATGACGATGTTGAGGCAGCGACCTGGTTAAAAGCTGCCCTCAGTGACGATGAGCCTGAGTTTAACCGCGAAAAAGTGCCTATAAATGTAACTGTGCCCGTGGTAAGTCCGGGGGAGGCCGCCGATTTGGTGCGTGAATCCCGCGCCAGCACCGCGAAAATCAAAGTGGCTGACCCCAGATCTGATTTATCTTCAGATGTTAAAAGGCTTGAGGCAGTCAGAAATGCCTTGCCAGACGGCAATATCCGGATAGATGCTAATGGTGCCTGGAGCCTAGCCGAAGCTATGAAAGCCCTGCGCGCTTTTGCGCCATTCAATCTGCAATATGTAGAACAGCCGTGTGCCAGCGTCACTGAACTAGCCCAACTACGCAAAGAAATCGCTGACTGCGGTTTAAATATTCTGGTGGCCGCTGATGAATCTATTCGACGCGCCCAAGACCCATATCGGGTTAAAGAATTGAATGCTGCAGATATTGTCGTGTGCAAAGTGCAGCCCTTAGGTGGGGTGTCTCGTCTGCTAGAAGTAGCTGAAAAAATTGGTCGCCCCGTGGTGGTTAGCTCAGCTCTAGAAACATCCATCGGTATAGCTGCCGGCCTTAGAGCTGCTTGCGCGTTACCAGAATTAGAGCTTGCGTGTGGCCTAGACACCGTGCGGTTGCTGGACGGTGACCTGACGGATAACCCGGTGGTTTCAAAAGACGGATTTCTGCGTTTTGCTGGTTGGCCAACCCCTGACGAGCGCCAGTGTGCTAAATATGCTGCCAGCCGGCAACGCAGTGCCTGGTGGCAGGCGAGATTTGATCGATGTCTGGAGTTGGTGAGTAATGAGTAGTTGGCAATTGGGGCAGACGATAGTTGCCGCGCTCCGCGACGCTGGCATTAAACACTTTGTACTATGCCCGGGCTCGCGTAATACCCCCATTTCGCTAAGCCTGGCAAAAGCTGCGCAAGCCGATGAATTAACACTGCACACTAGAATGGATGAACGTGCGGCCGGATTCTTAGCTTTAGGTTTAGCCAAGGCAGCAGGTGTAGCGGCAGTTGTTGTTACGTCCGGCACGGCTCTCGGGAATCTAGTTCCGGCAGTCATGGAGGCCTATGCGGCTGGTGTGGCTTTGGTGATTGTTAGTGCGGATCGCCCGGCAACTTTGGTGGGGACGCGAGCCAACCAAACCACCAACCAAATCAATATCTTTAATCCGCACACTGTGGCTGAGCTGTGGTTACATTCCGCCAATGCCCAGCCCACAGCTTGGGCAAGTCAGATAAACCGCGTAGTGGCGGCAGCTTTGGGTGGGCGCACGAATAGGCCAGGGCCGATTCATATCAATGCTGCCTTCGATCTGCCGCTGACCCCTGATGGTGCGGTGTTGCCGTCCCTGCCCCACTTGACGCTAGCCCCCCGCCCGCCGGCCGTGCCAGTAAACCTGCCAGTTATCAACGAAACGGTTGTGTTAGCGGGTGACGCCAGCCCGGAAGTGGGTGGTCAGGCGGCGCAGTTTGCGGCGAGCGCGGGTTTGCCTTTGCTGGCTGAACCATCCAGCAACGCTAGGCACAGCCCAAATGCGGTTCAAGATTACGTGGCTAAATTAAGCACGAAGCTAGCCGATCGGATCCGCCGAGTAGTGCTATTCGGGCACCCCACCCTGTCTAGGCCGGTGACTAGGCTCCTGGCGCGGGAAGATATTGATGTTGTGGCAGTTGGCGCTTTCGCTGATTGGGCAGACGCTGGGCACCGAGTCACCTTGGTCGCTGACGCCGTAACTTGCCCTTCGGGTGATGGCCGGTGGCTGAACGAGTGGCGTGCGCCTTTGGCTGTCAGTGAACAAAAAGAGGGTTTAACCTCAACTACTCTCGTTTCCAAAGTTGTGTCTGGAGCAAGTGGGCAAACAGTTTTCTTCGGCTCGTCTAACCCCATACGGTATGCCGACCAACTTAGCCAGTGGCCTGGCCGGCTAACGTGTTTTGCTAATCGCGGTCTTTCGGGTATCGATGGTGCGATAGCCACCGCAACCGGTATTTCGCTTGGCTTGAATATGCCTGTGACAGCAATTTTGGGGGATTTAACATTCCTCTATGACATCGGTTCTCTAATGATTCCGGCTGGCCAGCCAACCCCCGACCTTCGGTTAGTGGTAATTGACGATAATGGTGGCTCGATATTTGATGCTTTGGAGGTATCTCACCCAGAGTTTTCAGATGTTTTTGAACTAGCATTCCGAATGCCTCATGGACACGATCTATGCGCTATGGCATCTGGTTTCGGAGTGGCAGCCTCACGCATCACTACTCTTGATGAATTACAAGATGCCTTGTCAAAGCCAATTGATGGATTAGAAGTATTTCTTGTCACGGTTATTGGCGCTCAGAGTCGTCTAGGTGCGGTAAAGTAGGGCGGCCAGCAGTTAGGAGGCTGAAATGCCAGGAATTGTTGTACTAGGCGCCCAATGGGGGGATGAAGGCAAAGGTAAAGCTACCGATGCTATTGGTGAATCTGTGGACTTTGTCGTCAGATACTCAGGTGGCAATAACGCGGGGCACACTGTCGTGGTGGGCGATGAAAAGTTCATCATGCACTTGCTGCCTGCCGGGATATTAAACAAGAACGCCACCACCGTTATCGGCAACGGGGTGGTTATCGACCCAGATGTTCTTAAATCAGAGCTGGATGCCCTAGCAGAGCGCGGGGTTGAGGTTGCTCATCCGAAGCTATCGGCTGATGCCCACATCATCACCCGCTATCACCAGATTCTTGATCGAGTCACTGAGCGTTTCGCGGGTAAAAAGAAGATTGGTACCACCGGGCGGGGGATTGGTCCCACATATTCTGACAAGGTCAACCGTATCGGTATTCGCGTTCAAGATTTGCTGGATGAACAAACCCTGCGTGACAAGGTAGAAGCCAGCCTGGAAAACAAGAATCAGCTGCTGGTAAAGATCTATAACCGGCGAGCCATCGAGGCTGAGCCTATTATCGAGGGGCTGCTTGCTCACGGCGAGCGTTTCCGTCCCTATGTGGTGGATTGTTCACGCTTGCTTAATAAGGCTTTGGACGAGAATAAGACCGTCCTTTTTGAGGGTGCCCAAGCCCATCACCTAGACGTTGACTACGGCACCTATCCGTATGTGACAAGCTCTAACCCGACTGCTGGCGGGGTTTGTACCGGCACTGGGGTCGGCCCAAGACGAATCGACCGGATAATCGGTATTGCTAAGGCTTACACCACCAGAGTTGGTGAAGGTCCGTTCCCTACCGAGCTATTCGACGCTGACGGCGAAAAACTGCGTCACCTCGGCGGCGAATTTGGTGCTACGACCGGCCGTCCGCGTCGATGTGGTTGGTTTGACGCACTACTAGTTCAGCAAGCTGCCATGACGAACTCCTGCACCGACATATATTTAACAAAGTTGGACGTATTGAGCGGTTGGGAAAAAATCCCGGTGTGTGTCGCCTATGAGGTGGACGGCGTCAAGATTGATCATTACCCAATGACCATGAACGAATTCGCTAAAGCCAAGCCGGTCTATGAAATGTTACCGGGGTGGAAAGAAGATATTTCTGCGGTGCGAGATTTCGCTCATCTGCCAGCTAATTGTCAAATCTATGTCAACAGGCTGGAAGACCTGGTTGGCTGCCGAATCTCTGGTATTGGTGTTGGTCCTGGACGCGATGAGGCCATCATCATTAATCCGCTGGTATAAGCAACAAAGCTGACAGTTGCAGCTATTGGGTTGGCCTATTCGGCTTACCAAGCTGTTAGGGTGCGTCGCGGCACGGTTGCCCGCTAGGCTTGTGGGGTGAGCAATCTTTGTGTTTTGGTATTGGGTAGTGGGGGACGCGAGCACGCTTTGGCGCGTGGATTGGTGGCGGATCCGACAGTAGCTGAGGTTCACGTTGCCCCAGGCAATCCAGGAACAGCAGCTATAGCCACAAACCACGATATTGACCCGTTAAATGCTGAGGCTGTCATTTCCTTAGCTAAGGAAATCGGAGCCACTTTCGTAGTTGTCGGCCCGGAAGCGCCTCTGGCTGCTGGTATCGCTGATGCTCTTCTTGAAGCTAATATTGCGGTTTTTGGGCCAACGAAAGCAGCCGCACAACTGGAGACTTCCAAATCGTTCGCCAAACACGTAATGGCTGAAGCTGGGGTTCCGACTGGGCGATCTTTCACCTGTGAAACTGAAGAGCAAGTTGCCCACGCACTTAGCGAATTGGGTGCCCCCTATGTGGTTAAACATGATGGGTTAGCTGCGGGTAAAGGGGTGATCGTTACTAGCGACCTTGAGGAGGCGATTGATCACGCTGCGAAAGCAGATCGGGTAGTCATCGAGGAGTTTTTGGATGGTCCCGAGCTGAGTTTATTCGTCATAACTGACGGGCAATACGCCTTGCCAATGATGCCAGCTCAAGATTTCAAACGTGAAGGTGACGGCGATCAAGGACGCAATACCGGCGGCATGGGTGCCTATAGCCCATTGCCGTGGTTACCTGAAACAACCGTTGATGAAGTGATTGAAAAGGTTGCCACCCCAACTCTCGATTATTTACGCGCACAAGGCACCCCATTTGTGGGATTGCTCTATATCGGTTTGGCATTGACCAAGGACGGTCCAAAAGTGATTGAATTCAATGCACGCTTTGGTGATCCTGAAACCCAAGTCTTGATTCCAACCTTGGTCACTCCGCTAGGTCAGGTGTTACATGCTGCTGCGACTGGCCGTCTGGCTGATTTCGGACGAATAATTTTTGAGGGCGCCGCAGTGGGGGTCGTCATGGCTGCTGAGGGTTATCCTGGAACACCTAATAAGGGCTGCCATATTGATTTGCCGCCTGATGATGAAAATGCGCACATCATTCAAGCAGGTACTTCACGTGACCCGGATGGCGACCTGATTGCTGACGGTGGGCGAGTGCTGACTGTTGTTGGGTGTGGCTCTGATGTTAAGACAGCGCGTAAAAATGCTTATCAGCGTGTGGATTTGGTTGACTTTGTGGATGGGGTTTACCGCTCAGATATTGCTTCAGATAAAAAACTATCTGGTGCAGGACTGTTGAAAGGGTAATCGCGATGATAGAGAATGTGTTGGCGAACCGTTACGCCTCTAAGCAAATGTGCGATATTTGGTCGCCAGTGGCCAAGATCATTGCGGAACGTAAACTTTGGATAGCTGTTCTTGAAGCTCAACGCGATCTCGGTGTTGATTTCGGTGGTGACGACCCGAACACAGTTATCGCGGACTATCTGAGCGTAATCGATCAGGTGGATACCGAATCTATTGCTGCCCGTGAGCGAGTCACTCGGCATGATGTTAAAGCACGTATTGAGGAGTTCAATGCGTTAGCTGGTCATGAGCACATCCATAAGGGTATGACTAGCCGCGATTTAACTGAGAATATTGAGCAACATCAGGTGCTCGAAGGGCTGAAATTAGTTCGTTCCAGAGTGGTGGCGGCCCTGGCCAGGCTGGCTGAGCTAATGGTGCGTTACCGTGAGCAGCCAATTACAGGACGCACTCACAATGTCGCCGCCCAGGTCACCACTTTGGGTAAGCGCTTTGCAACTGGCGCTAACGAGTTGTTGGTTGCCTACGAACGACTGAGCGAATTAATTGACCGCTACCCGGCGCGAGGTATCAAAGGTCCTGTTGGTACCAGCCAGGACATGCTGGATCTGCTTGGTGGCCACGCAGATAAATTAGCTGAACTAGAGCGCCGCATTGCCACTAGCTTAGGGTTTAAGCAGTTGATGGTTTCCACCGGCCAGGTTTATCCGCGCTCACTAGATTTCGATGCGTTGACAGCTCTTGCCCAAACTGCTGCCGCGCCCAGCAACCTTGCTACCTCAATCCGGTTGATGGCCGGAAACGAGCTAGTCACTGAGGGTTTCAAACCTGGCCAGGTGGGTTCGTCCGCAATGCCGCACAAGATGAATACCAGAAGTTGTGAACGGGTTAACGGGATGGCAGTCGTGTTGCGCGGCTATGTCTCGATGATTGGTGAGCTGGCTGGTGATCAGTGGAATGAGGGCGACGTATCTTGTTCGGTGGTTCGTCGCGTGGCGCTGCCAGACGCTTTCTACTGCATTGATGGGCTTTTCGAGACCTTTTTAACGGTCTTAGGAGATTTCGGTGCTTTTCCGGCGGTCATCGCTGCAGAGCTAGACAGGTATCTGCCATTCTTGACGACGACCAAAGTGTTGATGGCGGCGGTGCGTCATGGGGTAGGGCGTGAGGATGCTCACGAAGCGATAAAAGAAAATGCTGTAGCGGTCGCCCTGGAGCAACGCGAAACTGGGGATAAAGCCAATGATCTCTTTGAGAGGCTAGCGGCTGACAAGCGGATTGGCTTGACGCGTGAAGAATTAGATCACCTGGTCAGCGCACCTTTGGAGTTAACTGGTGCGGCTAGCGCTCAGGTGAGTGAACTAGCTAACCGTATTGGTGAAATCGTGACGCGTTATCCGAATGAAACCGCCTACCGTCCAGGGGCGGTGCTTTAACTAGCTGAAGTCAGTGCGGTAACCGTCTCTACAACTTCGGACGGCGAGTACGGGGCATCAGTGTCTAACCAATCCAGTACCATCTTGGAAATTTGTCCCCAAGATGCGGCCTGTCGGTAAAGCTTGTCGTATCCTGCTCCGAAGTCTTTGCCGACTCCAAGCTGAATAGCCCACGGTAGGTCTTTGGAAAATTGTGTTGGTGCCAGCGACATCTTCAATTTAGCTGGGTCATATTTATACAAATGTTCGGCATAGATATCCAGTTGAGAACAAATCTCTTCGACGCTTTCAGGTGGATGCCAGCCGCGCCCTAAAGACGCCAAGACGCCACCGGCGGCAGCTAGCATGATAGCCCCAATAACGCCTAACAGGTTTGCTGATGCCAGCCAGTCGATAATCATGGCAACCGTTAACACAATGCCGATTAACAAGATACTTGCCCCGCAGATACCCCAAGGATTGTGGTGGCCACGCTCTGATTCAATCCAGTCCTTTGCTTCCAATTCGGCAACCAGCTGGCGGCGCGCCGTTTGAACTGGTTGGGTAGGGTCAATCAATAACCGTGAGACCGTGATTGGGGAGCGTTCTGGGCTAAAAGCAGACAGCAGGGTTTGCTCAAAGTCAGCCAAATCTTGGCTAGTTTTCCCGGTAGCGCTGAGCGCCCAATCATATTGTTTCCCATCTTCGGTAAGGGGCTTAATGCGAATGAATCCCCTTGTGGCTAGGTCAACGATGGTGATTAGAAGATCTTTGGTGGTTACCGGTTGGCCGCGCAAGGGTTTAACTATTGCTGGTTTGATGCCGGCGGGCGGTAGATCGTTAGGAATAGCCGGTAGTAGCCGTTTTAGGGGTTCGGGTGCAGTTTCAACGAAACGTCCTTTGCGCACCCAAAAAGCGAGCAAACTGGCGAGGGTGAAGGTTAGTGCTCCCAAAATCAACACGACTGTTTGGTGAGACAACTGTCACCTCCTGACAATGTAACGTCCCTATAACATTACTGACGAATAAGTCTAGGCATTGCAATGCACATATAGTGGTTGGCCGCGCGTAGGATTCATGACATGACTCAATATGCCGCCCTAGGTTTGCCGCTCATTCACGCTGGCAAGGTGCGTGAACTCTATCAAATGCCCGACCCGCAGCAGATGTTGATGGTTGCCACCGACAATGTGTCAGCTTTCGACTATGTGCTGAGTTCTAAAATTCCAGGCAAAGGCGTCATTCTTACCCAGCTAACGAAGTGGTGGTTTGACCAGCTTGGGGTAGATAACCATTTGATTTCTACTGACGTGCCTGAGCTTGTTGCTGGTCGTGCAATGGTAGTGGAAAAACTTAACATGATCCCCGTCGAGGCTGTAGTTCGTGGATATTTGACGGGTTCTGGTTGGCAGGAATATCAACGTTCACAAACTGTGTGCGGTATAAAATTGCCTAGTGGATTGGCTGACGGCGACCGACTAGCGGAGCCAATTTTTACACCGGCAGCAAAAGCTGAGGTTGGTTGTCATGACGAAAACATCAGCTTTGAGCAGCTAGTAGACATGGTTGGCCATCAGAGTGCTAACGAGCTTCGGGACGCATCGATCGCGATCTACCGTAAAGCAGCCGACATATGTCAAGATAAAGGGTTGATTCTTGCGGATACGAAATTCGAGTTTGGGCGGCGCACCGATGGCACCCTCGTCTTGGCTGACGAGGTGTTAACTCCCGATTCTTCTAGGTATTGGGATGATCAAGATTACCGAAACCATCAGTTACATAGTTTCGACAAGCAGTATCTGCGCGATTGGTTGGCCAATGAGTCCAGGTGGGATAAAAAATCGACTCCACCACCTTTACCACAAGCAGTAATTGACGCAACCCTGGGCAGATATCGGGACGCCTACAAGCGTCTTACTGGTCAGGTGCTTTAAGGTATAGGTATGGGTTTATTCTCTAGGCCGAAATCGGCGCCAGCAAAGACTGAGCTAGTTGAGTCTGAGGCGGCTCCTCAATCAGTGGCAGAAGACAAAAATACTGCCCGCATAGTGGTCGTGGACGTAATGCCTAAACCAGAGATTCTGGATCCGCAAGGAAAAGCGGTTTCAGCCTCCTTGGTTCGACTCGGGTTCGATGGTTTGAGCGTGCGTCAAGGTAAAAGGTTTGAAATCAGTGTGGACGGGCCGATAACCGACGAACGTCTCGAACAAATCCGTCAGGCTGCAGAAAAACTGCTTGCCAACACGGTAATCGAGAAATTTGAGGTACGGGTGGAGTCATGACCCGAATTGGGGTAGTTACATTCCCTGGCTCGCTCGACGATCACGATGCATTGCGTGCAGTGCGTCTGGCTGGTGCAGAGCCAATTTCGCTGTGGCACGCTTCGGACACTTTGGCTGATGTGGATGCGGTGATTCTGCCGGGCGGATTCAGTTACGGCGATTATCTGCGTGCCGGGGCAATCGCTAGGTTCGCTCCCATAATGGACGAGATAATCACCCGCGCAAATAATGGTTTGCCCGTGCTGGGGATCTGCAATGGCTTCCAGATGCTGTGCGAGGCTCACCTGTTAGATGGCGCGATGATACGAAATGTCGGCATGAAGTTTGTTTGTCGTCCGCAGCGGTTGCGCGTCGAAACGGTAGACACTGTGTGGACATGCGCTTTTCAGCAAGGCCAAGAGATTTCTATCGTCTTAAAGAATGGTGAAGGCAATTATCAAGCAGACGCTGAGACTGTTCATAAGCTAGAGGAAAACAATCAGGTCGTTTTCCGTTATCTAGATAATCCGAATGGATCGGTCAATGATATTGCTGGTATCACCAACGAGCGCGGCAATGTCGTCGGGTTAATGCCACACCCGGAACATAATGTGGAGTCGTTGAGTGGGGAATCCTTGGATGGGCTTGGTTTCTTTGCGTCCGCGCTGGGCTTCTTGCAGCGCAGTGGGATATAAGAGAGGTTAGTGTGCTAGACACCGTCGAAAATGCTGCTAAAACCCCTGACCAGGAGCAACCCTGGGAGGCTTTGGGTTTGAAGGCTGAAGAATATGACCGCATTCGCGAATTGCTCGGCAGGCGTCCAACGGGTGCCGAATTGGCGATGTACTCGGTTATGTGGTCGGAGCACTGCTCATATAAATCGTCGAAGATTCACTTACGTAAATTTGCTGACTTGCCGCAAACCACGCCGCGCGGCCCGCTGCTAGCTGGTATCGGGGATAACGCTGGCGCGGTAGATGTCGGCCAAGGATATGCGGTGACGTTCAAGACGGAATCGCACAATCACCCTAGCTATGTTGAGCCTTATCAGGGTGCTGCTACCGGTGTTGGTGGCATTGTGAGAGATATTTTGGCTATGGGTGCGCGCCCGATAGCGGTGATGGACTCGTTGCGGTTCGGCTCACTTGATGCTCCTGATACTAAGCGAGTGTTGCCAGGCGTGGTAGCTGGTGTAGGCGGTTACGGGAACTGTCTAGGCTTGCCGAATATTGGTGGCGAAACAATTTTTGACTCTTCATATGTAGGTAATCCGCTAGTCAACGCGACTTGCGTTGGTGTTATGCGTCACGAGCAGTTAAAGTTCGCGAAAGCTTCTGGGGTAGGCAATCTCGTTGTGCTGTTCGGTTCCGCTACTGGTGCTGACGGCATTGGTGGAGCTTCGATCTTGGCTTCAGAAACTTTCGAGGATGTCGATTCCTCTAAGCGTCCGGCAGTCCAAGTTGGTGATCCGTTCACCGAAAAACTGCTTATCGAATGCACTCTCGAATTACTGGCAGCCGGCGTTGTTTCAGCTATTCAAGACTTCGGCGCTGCCGGTATCTCATGTGCGACGAGCGAATTAGCTTCTGCTGGCGGCTCAGGAATGGCTTGCGAGCTCGATAAGGTGCCCTTGAGGGACTACACGATGAGCCCTGAAGAGATTCTGATGAGCGAATCTCAAGAACGCATGATGGCTATAGTGCGCCCAGAAGATTTTGACGGGTTTATGAAGATCTGCCGAAAATGGGATGTTTCTGCCACCGCTATCGGCGAGATTGTTGAGGGTGACAGGCTGACTATTACATGGCATGGGGAAGTCATTGTTGATGTGGATCCAGCAACGGTTGCCCATGATGGCCCGGTCTATGATCGCCCGAGTAAACGTCCTGATTGGATTGATGAGCTAAATGCAGATGATGCTAATCGCTTGCCGCGTGATAACGAGACGATAGCTGACCAGGTATTGAAGCTAGTGTCTTCGCCTAATTTGTGCGATAGGTCTTGGATTACCGACCAATATGACCGTTTCGTGCGTGGCAATACAGTGCTTGCTCAGCCTGAAGATGCCGGAATGATTCGTATTGACGAGAAAACGAATCTCGGCGTTGCTATAGCTACTGACGCCAACGGACGTTATGCCTATTTGAATCCATATCTAGGTGCACAGCTGGCATTGTCTGAAAGCTACCGAAATGTTGCCATCACTGGTGCCGAGCCGGTCGCTATCACCGACTGCCTTAACTTCGGTTCTCCTGAGAATCCCGAAGTCATGTGGCAATTTGTGGAAGCGATCCTAGGTATTGTGGACGGCTGCCGCAAGCTCGGTATCGCTGTTACTGGCGGTAATGTGTCGTTCTACAACAACACTGATGGGGTAGACATCTATCCGACTCCGCTAATCGGCACTCTTGGTGTTATTGACGATGTCACTAAGCGGGTACGGTTTGGTTTCGCCAAGCCTGGAGAAATTATTGCGCTACTGGGAGAGACGAAGCTGGAGTTAGGCGCTAGCGCCTGGTCTGAGGTTATCCACGACCATTTGGGTGGGATGCCACCCATGCCGAATCTGGATGCCGAGCAACGCCTTGGTCGGCTGGTCAGATCCCAGACCGAGGTATTAAGCAGTGCTCACGACCTTTCTGAGGGTGGACTGGCTATCGCATTGGTTGAGTCATGTTTGGCTAACCGAGTCGGTGCTAGCGTCCGATTGCCGCAGGCTGGTTTAGATGCTGTGACCACGCTATTTTCTGAGACCCCAGCGCGTGCTATGGTGTCCGTCCCGGCTGAAAAATGGGAGCAGTTCGAGCAGGCATGCCTTGACCATGAGGTGGTTATGGCTCGTATAGGGGAGACTATCGCTGACGAAAAACTCGTTGTTGAAGGGGTGTTTGAGTTATCTCTCGATGAGTTAGCGACAGCAAAATCGGCGCCCATTTATAACGCGATGGAAAGCTAGCTTTAACTTAGTGTTAGTCAACTAAATAAAAGGCTGTTGGTTGCATTTGTTTAGCGACCGGCAGCCTTTTATTAATTGCGACTTTGTGCTCCGAGTCGTCACCAGGCGGCCCCGGCAGGAATCGAACCTGCGGCACGCGGTTTAGGAAACCGCTGCTCTATCCCCTGAGCTACGAGGCCAACTCGCCTAATCCTAGTCGGTAGGACTGTTTGTCCCAAAGTCTAGATAAGGCTTGCCAAGATTGGGATAGCGTTAAGGCTATGAGTAAGAGTGGCCTTGAGGCGAGCTTGGTCAAGATGCGCGCTGCCGGAGTGGGGGCCGCCGCGATAGACAGTTTCACCTATTACTACCAGCAGTTAGAATCTGGAGTTACAGGCATTATTGAGGAATCGGCCATTGCCCCTTTGGCTGGAATACCTTTTTATGGTCACCTTCAATTTGACGAAGATATTTGTGCACAAGCTCTCGCTAAAACTGTAGTGATAAAGCTCAATGGTGGTCTTGGAACATCTATGGGGTTAAGTGGGCCGAAATCATTGCTCCAGGTTAGAGATGGATTAACTTTCTTAGATGTGTGTGTGCGCCAGGTGCTTGCTGCTCGCAAACGCTACCAGGTTAGGTTGCCGATATTGTTCATGCATTCATTTGCTACCCGAGCCTCTTGCCTAAAACATTTATCTCAATATAAAAATCTTGCGGTGGCCGGGTTGCCGATTGATTTTGAACAGTCAATGGAGCCAAAACTTCTGGCAGATACTTTAGAGCCGGTCACTTGGCAGGCGAACCCAGATTTGGAATGGTGCCCGCCTGGCCACGGCGACATTTTTCCGTCGTTTTATGATTCGGGTGTCCTAGATCAGCTCATAGCTGCCGGATTTGAGTATGCGGCCATCTCTAATGTGGACAACCTAGGTGCTGCACCTAGCCCCAAACTTGCCGGCTGGTTTGCTTCCACTAAGGCGGATTTCGCGGTTGAGGTGTGTCAGCGGACGGTAAATGATCGAAAGGGCGGTCATCTTGCCCGCCGCAAAGCTGACGGAAAAATTATTTTGCGAGAATTAGCTCAAACAGCGCCAGAAGATGAGCAGCATTTCACTGATGTGCGCCGTCACCCGTATTTCAATACGAATAGTTTATGGATTGATTTGGCTGCCTTAAAATCTGCTCTCGATAGTCGCGGGTCGGTGTTGGGTTTGCCGCTTATTCGTAACACAAAAACGGTTGACCCAACTGATGATGCTAGCCCGAAAGTTATCCAGATCGAGACGGCGATGGGAACAGCCGTGGAGGTGTTCGAGCGCGCCAGCGTTATCGAGGTTTCGCGAGCGCGTTTCATCCCAGTGAAAAAAATGAATGAGTTGCTGCTGCTCAGATCTGATTGCTACGAGTTAGACACTAGCTCTTATCAACTGATTTCAGCGACGGATAATATTCCAGCGGTAGATCTCGACCCAGACTATTACCAACTAATCGACGATTTTGATGCCCGCATTCCACATCCGCTATCGCTACGCGACGCTCACAGCCTGAGGGTGCACGGTGATGTCGCTTTCGGGACGGGAGTAAAAATTGTTGGAGACGTGGATCTAGATGCTGCGCACCCAGAAACTATTGCTGACAACGCTGTTCTTGGTGAGAAATGAGCATTTATCGAGCGGTAGCATACGCGCTGACCGGGCAGGTTTTCCCGGATCAGCCAGCTAGCTTGCCGAGCGAGATCGTTGAGGTTTTAGCTCATTGCGGTTGGGGGCGTAGCGAGTTGGAGGGTTTTAGACAGCAGTGTCAGACTCATGCTCTGCGCTGGCCGCGCCCAATCAGCCCTGATTTACGGGGTCAGATCTCTGCCGCTCAGGTTCGAGCTGTAACCCAAGCCGTGATAGTCGAGCTGAGCTTGGGCGAGCCAGCCAGATTAAGAGATGCGTCTAGACCATTGGACGCCCACGACCGGGCGTTGCTAGCTGAGGTGCCGCCCCATCATGGAAAAGTTGGCTAACGGATGTTTAGCGGCGCGCCAGCCTAACCTGACGCGCCGCTTGGTGTGTTTCTCTTAGGGGTCGAGGGGTGAAAACACACCTGACCAGACTTAGACCAGGGGGTAGGTCACGACGCTATTTAGCGTCCTAGTCTGGCTGGAATCAAGTCTTATCCCATAACAATTCCTAATGTTGATACGGCTGCTTGAGCTGCCAAAGTGGTTGCGGTTGCAGCGTCAGTAGCAACAACTACTAAAGCCCCGGTACTTGAGCCGAAAGTGCTGTTCTCTTGCTCATTGGGTAGGGCAGCCACCCTGACTCCGCTGGCTAACTGGTGACTGGTGCCGTCTTGATCTGTTGCTACTACAGAGATGATGTCCCCAACTTTTAACAGATCAACGACGGCTTGGTCACTAAACCTTAGTGGCACGAGCTTTTCTTCGTCAGCCGACGATTGCGACGAAAAAACCATTGCCGAAGTCAAAACTGTTCCAGTGGTTAGATTCGCTGTTAGTGTGCGACCCAATGGTGAATCGGCCTCGGACAAGGCAGAATGAGGTAGGTATTCGTTGGGTATCGGCACGGTTTGGACGTCAGATGCGGTCAAGGGTGTGCCAGCATTCAAATCGTGAGTGGCAACTAACACTTCGGAAGTTTGAGGAGTTGGTGGGCTAAGAACCCTCAGCGCTGCGAAAACCGCCAAAGCTGCTGTTAGCGCTGCTAATTCGCGGCGTCGCCAGCGGATGAGTCGGCGAATCTTGGGTAGTAGTCGTAGCCCTGGATAGGTTTGCACACTAACACTATGGATAATATTGCGTTATTTCGTCAGTTATCCACAGGCATAAATTTAGGCAGCTTTTGAAGACTTGGCGCTATCCTTGGGTCTACTAGCCTCTTTGGTCTTTTTTGATTCTTTACTCTTGTTGCTTGAAGAGCCAGTAAATGAGCTAGAGCTACGGGAATCAGTGGAGTAGAAGCCTGAACCCTTAAAGACTATGCCGGCTGGGCTGAAAACCCTGCGTAACTCACCTTGGCACTTTGGGCAGGTAGTCAGTGGGTCATCGCTGAACTTTTGAAACACCTCAAGGTCGTTATCGCACACCTTGCAATGGTATTCGTAGGTTGGCATCCTTCACTTCCTTGCTGGCACTGTTGCCACTGAAGTGCTTATGTTAGCCCACATTATCCCTAGCTCAGTAATCACTACATCAACTGGAATGTCGTGAGCCAGTGGAACAATCCGCTCCATGACCTCAAAAGAGTTAACTAGGCACACCTTCAAACATGATGGCTTCAGGTTAGCCAGAGCGCGGTCGAACCATCCGCCACCAGTGCCTATTCGGTTTCCAGCAGAGTCGACGGCTAAAGCGGAGACTACGATGGCGTCAACGTTTTCTATCCGGGTAACAGGTTTCGTCGTCGGCTCTGGTATCCCATGCCAGCCCTCAACGGTTTGAGTAGCCACCGAAGTCCTAGCTTTCAGGGGTGCCCATTGCGGGATTTTGGTGTGTCCATAGTGCTTTAACGCCGGCACTAGCACTGGATAAGACCAAGATTCGACAAAAGTGATGGTATCTGGCTCAGGAGGAATAGACAGATAGCTGGCTACGTGTTTGCGTTTGGCTAAAACTTGACGCAAAAACTGGGTTCTCTGCTGGTTGGCCTCAATGTGCCAAGAATCAGAAAGTTTTTCCCTGGCCGCCCGAGATTGCGCCCGCACCTCGGCGCGGTGGCCGACGATACTTAAACTCATTCGCCTATCGTATGACTTATGGCTTTATTCCGACGCGCTAAGTCTGTCCAACAACCAGTAGAAAAAACTTCGGATGTTATCGAGGTAGCGCCGCAGTTGCCTGCCGGACCTGCAAAGGACGAACTGGGTAGACGCTCGCTTGAGGATCAACGTGATTATCTATTGAGTCTGATTGACCCGCTACCGCCTTTCGGCATGTATCTGCTGGACGCTTGGGGTATGTCGGTTTGCGAAGACATTATCGCTCAAACAAACCTGCCAGAGCAGGATCTGGCTGCCGTTGATGGCTATGCGGTTCGCTCAGCCTTCGCCATCCCAGGGGCCCGAGTGGAAGCTCATGAGGTGCTAGCTGGTATGGCCTTGCCGGGTGCTACTAATTCAGTGATTAGTCGCAGTGAGGCTGAGGTTGCTAATGGGTTGTTGACAGTTAGCGTCCCCGTACCTGCCGGGCTTAACGTTCGTGTGGCTGGCTCAACCATGAGTGAAGGCACAACGCTGATAAAATCTGGTGAAGTTCTGGACGCCCGCCGCTCAGGCTTGCTTGCTGGTGCTGGGTTCGACAGAGTAATGGCTAGGCCAAGACCCAGGGTTGTCGTCCTAGATGTGGTTGATTCCTCAGTAGCCTCGGTTAGTCAGCGAGCGATAAGTGAAGTTAATTCACACTTGATCGCTGCTGCTCTGCGCGCTGACGGAGCACAAGTTTGGCGAGTGGATATTCCTACTGGCACTGATGAGCAATTGCGTGATTTAGTCAGTGACCAATTGATTCGTGCTGACTTGTTGGTGTCTGCAGCTGGGCTGGGTGCCGAACAGTTGTTGGATGTTGTTTCTGAGATGGGCAGGGTCGATTCGTCCAAGGTGGCTTTGAGACCGGGCGGGGCGATCGCTTTTGGGCTTATTGGCGACGACGCGATTCCGATGGCCTTGCTGCCTTATGAACCGTTTGCGGCCTACTGCACCTACCAGGCTTTTGTTCGTCCGATCGTGGCGAAGCTAATGGGTTTGCCCGAGCGTTTTGCCACGAAGCAGCTAAAACTGAGCGAATCGGTAATTTCAACGTTGGGGGTCAGCGAATTGCTGTGTGCGCGTATTGATGGTGAGGCTGTGACGCCGATTGCGCCCTCGACTGATGCTAATTTACGTGACTTAGCCGATGCTGATGGCATGATTTTAGTTCCGCAGCAGGCGGATAATTTAGCTGTCGGCAAGACGGTTGAGGTTTGGCCGCTCTAATCATTTGTCAGTTTGAGTGACGAATTGCCCGACACTCCGCGACGGCTACCGGAAATAACCGTCTATTGGCCTTAAGTTTTTGGTCATGATGACGGGGCTGGTATTCGGGTTGATCGCAGTTTTGTGGGTCGCCTATCTCGTGCCATGGGGTTCTCGCCGGGATCGTGGTTGGGTGCGTTTGGACGAGGATTCAGTTCTGCATTTCAACAATTCAATACGTTTGGTGCGCGACTGTGCAGCCAACCAGAAGTCTGAAGAGACTTACTCTGTTTCCACCCCGCTAACTAGACGCGCTGTGCGCTACGAGGTTTGGAGAGCAAAGAGAATTGCTGCTCGACGCCGCAGAGCGGGTTTGCTGTTCAGCCTCGTTTTTTTAGTTTTAGCGGCGGCTTTACCATTCGTTACAGCGCTGTCGCATTGGTTCACCCTCGTGGGAGTCGGGGTTTTCGTCGGTTGGATCGGGCTGATGAGGTATTCCGTAAAAGCCTTGGATCACGTCTGTAAGCGTGCTTTGGCGCGTGCCGAACTGGTGGTTGAGGAGCCAACAATCGTTATCGTTGCTGCGCCTGAACCAGAGGTAGAAGCCAACGAACGCATGATTGAGTTGTCGCTGACTGACACCATTGGGTCGCTCCTTGAGCCAATTCCGGTGACGCCAACTACTTATATGTCGAAGCCGTTGCTGCCGCGTTCGGTGCGCACCATTGACTTGTCGGCGCCAATGGTTCCTCAGCGTCCAGTGACCGCAGAGCCGCCAGCCAAGGATCAGCCAGCTTTAATAGAGGTTGTTAAAGATTTACCCCACGCTGTTGGCGAATAAATTTTGAGGCCGGTCTGCTTGGGTGATAGCGTGATTGCCTGCCTGGGGCTATGGCGCAGTTGGTAGCGCGTCTCGTTCGCAATGAGAAGGCCGGGGGTTCGAATCCCCCTAGCTCCACAAATCGAGGTTTTGACCCTGGGTCAGAACCTCGATTTATTTTATGCTGTGGATTCGAACCCGCGAGCGTGATTGTGCGCGTGGCGCTGTCGATCACGGGACAGTGCGGCGCCGGAATGCGGCGGCGCTGGTTGCCGACTGTAGTGGGTGTGAGCGTGCTGGCTGCGTAGCAGACACGCGAATCCCCCTAGCTCCACAAATCGAGGTTTTGACCCTGGGTCAGAACCTCGATTTATTTTATGCTGTGGATTCGAACCCGCGAGCGTGATTGTGCGCGTGGCGCTGTCGATCACGGAAGAGCGCGGCGCCGGAATGCGGCGGCGCTGGTTGCCGACTGTATTAGACGCGAGCGGGAGCTGATTTCAAAAAGTGAGCGTGATCGTGCGCGTGGCGCTGTCGATCACGAGTGCGGTGCATAATTCCTGCCATCTCCATTACGCGCGTCCTGGCAGCTCCGTTCGGGCGAAAGCTAGCTAAGGTGCCGCCATGTCTATAGCTGGCCTTGCAGGGGCACCGATTGGCGTCCAGCATTGTCCACCTTTTCCGTTACATGTAACATGAAGTTGTGACTGTTCAGAACCGAGTGAGGGAGTATCGCAAGCGGATGCGTGCTCGCGGGTATCGTCTGGTTCAGGTGTGGGTGCCCGATGTTCGCACGGATGAGTTTGCTGCCAAGGCTCATCAGCAATCGCTGTTGGCTGCCCAGTTAGATAGTCAAAGTGATGATCAGGATTTCATTGAGGCTGTGTCTGCTGATTGGGGCGATGAGTGAGGCGAGGGGAACTCTGGACTGTCGCAGGTGGGGTTTATGCCTCTAAACCACGTCCGGCGTTGATTTTGCAAGATGATGTATTTGACGCCACCGGCTCTGTGACGGTTCTACCGCTGACGTCCATCCACATTGCGGCGCCGCTTATTCGTTACTTGGTTGCCGCTGATGATATCTCTGGCCTTGAGCGGGACAGCGAGGTCATGATTGACAAGCTCACAACAGTTCGACGCAGCAATGTGGTATATCGAGTCGGGAAGCTAACTAATCAGCAGATGATTGAGGTTGAACGTCTGGTGGCAGTTTTCTTAGGGTTAGCGAGATGAGAACCCGGGTTTTGATGAATACCTACTGCATTGAAGCTAACGCTATTCCTTGGTGTCTCAGCTAGTGTGCGCCATTCAGCGTTTCATAAACCGACGGGAGTATTCGGCGGATGGTGCAGAGCCATCGTGTTTTCAATAGGTCAACGCCGCCACCGCGCTCTTTGACTGTTTTGAGGTTCTTGTCGAAATTGCTACGCCGGATGAGAAGTTTAGGTGAGTCGTCCTGACAACGCAGCAGAGACGAGCTGCTGCTTCACGAGGTTCAACTTGTCTAGCGATTCCCGCGCGCGAGAATCGGCATCGGCGAGACTGTTAAGCGCATTGTCTAGCACTCGAACCATTTCCTCTTGCTCGGCGAGGGGTGGTAAAGGGAGAGGAGATTGCTGTAAGAAATGTTTTGGCACTCTTTGTTGGCCTACTGCGCCAGCCATAACCTTTTTGGCGCGTGCTCGGAAAGATTTTTGACGGACAAAGGTATGAAGGAGCCGAGTCTTCAGCGCATCTGATGGTCTGAGTACAAAAAACTCGGTTGAACCATAGCCAATTCCATTGATGAGAGCTGGAACAATTGCTGCCTTGCCGTTTTCCATGCACGGTGTGATTTTGGCAAAAAGTACATCTCCGGTCGAAAAAGAGGTGTAACCTTTTGAAACTTGTCGAAGCTGCCGAACTTCCACGTTTTCAACTCGGCCTGTTACATCGGATACAGCGGCCATGGGAATGAAGGACACGTCGGTGTCCGGTGGTATAGAGCTTGTGTCAGTTTTTGGAGGGTTTATCTCACATACGGAGCCGAGTCGTACCCACCTCCAGTTTTCAGGAATCGTGTAGGGGTGTTCTATCGTGGGGATATTGTCGAAATCTGGAATTCTCGGAGGTGATTGCCTAACGGTTTCTTTGTGTCGCGAACCAAAATTCTTAAGCGTTCGTGAGGTGAGTTCGGCGCTTAATGAGTCGTGCTTTTCGCGCCAGTCTTCGGTCAGGTGGCCGGAAACGCCGGCTTGTATGAGGCGTTCTTTTCGTTCTTCGGCCCCGGCGAGGAAGTCCTGGAGCTTGCCGCACACATTGTTGATTTTGCCAAGATTCTCATCGAGGTAGGCAACGATGCGTTCCTGCTCGGCGAGGGGTGGCAGTGGGATGGCGAATTGAGCCAGGGTCGCTTCGGATACCCGTGGAAGGTTAATGCCCTTTGAATGCTCCACCGCAGCACTTCGGAATGTGCTAGTTGACAGCCAATGATTGAAGTAATGAGCGTTAATTGCTGAAGTCGGGCAGTACACCACGATGTCTGTCGAGCAAATACCGTCAAAGCTGACAACGACATGTTTGTCTAGGTAAGGGCGTAGCCTCCCGTAGAGGATATGTCCAGAGGTGAAAACTGATTTTGGGCTTTTTAAGTCACGCGCAGATGATATGCCTAAGAGCCCACCGCCGCTCGCGAGATTTTCAAGCCCCAGGTACCGCTGTTCATCTGAAAATGTGTCAACTTTTTTCTTTGATGCAATCGCTATCGACCCAAGCCTCACCCACTTCCAGTTTTCCGGAATCGTATAGGGCTGTTCTCTCTCAGGTACGAGTGCTTCTTCTGGGATGTTGTTGAAGTCCTCGATAATCGGCATAGCTTTTTTTCGAGCCATTACTCGTCCTCGCTGGTTTGAAGTTCGCCCGCCAGCAAGCGGAGGAGGTCGACGGCTTCATCTAGGAGATCTGCCGCTTCTAACACTTGCTGCGCCGGGTCGAAAGTTGACCAGTCAATCTGTTCAGCTTCTGTCGCCACTAAACCGAGGTCGAGGGTGTCTTCCCTTTCTTTGATTTCGCTGCGGGTGACATGAGTCCAGCGTTTGTCGTCAATGCCCGCTCGGTCAGCAGCCAGGTAAGCGCTTTCAAAGTTTTTGAAATGTTCTCTTGTCAACGGGGTTCGTTTGCCGAATGAGGGCATGTCAGTGCGCAAGTCGTAGTACCAGACTTCGCTGGTGTTGCCTTTGTCGGTGTGGCCGCGTTCAAAGAAGAGAACGTTCGTCTTGACACCTTGAGCATAGAAAATGCCTGTCGGCAGGCGAAGGATAGTGTGCAGGTTGCACTTATCCATCAGGTCTTCACGGATACGACGCCCGTCGCCGTCCGCGAAGAGCACATTGTCAGGCAATACGACTGCTGCCCTCCCACCCGGTTTCAGGCTTCGATAGATGTGCTGCAAGAAGTTGAGCTGTTTATTTGACGTTGGGAATGTCAGGTCGTCACGGGTGGCGCGCTCGCCGCCGCGTTTCGTGCCGAATGGCGGGTTAGTGAGCACAACATCGTATCCCTTGAGGTTCTTACCCAGTGGTGAGAGGGTGTCGCCGAGCAGAATCGGCGCTTCAATGTCGTGCAGCATTGCGTTCATGAGGGCAAGCCGGTGGGTGTCGTGGACGAGCTCGACGCCAGTGAAGGCCTCCTTGATCTCGAAGGTGGCTTCGCTTTCGCTGAGACTAAAAAGCTCGTCGGTTGCTTGCCGGACGTGCTCGCTAGCGGCAATCATGAACCCGAATGTTCCACAGGCTGGGTCATTGCAGCGTTCGCCTGGCTTTGGGTCGATGAGGCGCACCATGACGTCAATTAGGACGCGCGGGGTGAAGTATTGGCCGGCGCCGGACTTCTTCTCGTTGGCGTTCTTCTCTAGCAGACCCTCGTATAGGTTGCCGAGTCCTTCTTCGCGGGCAGAGTACCAGTCGAGCGCGTCGATTGACTTGATGATCTTCTCGAGGTTCTTCGGTTCATCAATATTGGTCGATGACCCAGCATAGATCTCCCGCACACGTCCTCTGGCGTCCTCGCCTAGATGTTGGAGCAGATCCCGGTAAAAGCGCTTGAGCTCAATACCAGATTTTGCCTTCAACTCGTCCCAGCGATATTTAGCAGGGATTCCGGATTCGGCACCGGTTTCCTTAGCCATCTTCAAGAATAGGATATAGGTCAGCTCGGTGACGTACTGATGATAGGTGATGCCGTCATCGCGGAGTACGTTCGATAGGTTCCACAGCTTGGCAACGACTTCTTGGTTATTCATGCCACGCTTTCTTTATCGTCATAGTAATTTGTATTGAATTCGTTGATCACGGTATTTAGGTTGTTTCCGAAGATGAAATCGACGTGTTTGAAGCCGCCCTGTTGTCGAAATCGGGGATCTTCATCGAATACTTCTGGTCTGAGGAGGAGTTCATTTTCCAAGTACTGTTCAATGCGCGACAGACATCCTAGTTCAATCTTTGAAAAGTTGTGGTCGGCTTTTAGCTTGTCGATGGCATAGCGGACACGTTCACTGTGGCTGATTAGTGGTGATCCGATTGCATAACGACGCACGAGCGAGATGATGTCGGCGACGATTTCCTTATTGGATAGTTTGGAGACGGCGCTAGATAGTTTCTGTTCGGTGAATCCAGCGCGGTCGAGTGCAAGCCTAAGCGATTTCAACTGCCTTCGGTCTAGAGTAGCTGGCTTAGTGCAAATGATCTTGAGGGCAGCAATCTCGTCGGTGTGGTTTTCGATGAACTCGGTGAACTCTTGTATGTAATTATTTGGCGAATCGGTGTCACCAAAATCGAGGGTATGATTCAGTAATTTGTCAGGCTGGTGCGAGATTACCATGCGTCGAGGTTCCCCAGTGGCGGGGGAGTCCAAGTAAGCAAATAGGTTTTCATGGTCTTGTATCCAGGCGGCTGCGTCTTTGGGTGATAGCTGTTTGAGCTGCTTGACTACCTCTGAAATCGTCCATCCTCCAGCTAGGTCGGTGATTTGCTCGGCTACGGCAGGCTTCATGCGTTGCTTGCGACGCTGAAGTTTGGCCAGTATCTGCTCAATAATGAATTTCAGAGAATCTGCGCTCTCGACAATCGTGAGCCTCTCTACGAAGTCAGTGAAGTGAGTATTAGGGTCTGCGGCAACCGGCTTCATAGTGTTTACCTGTTCGAGAGCGTCATAAACTCCCGCTGGGTCGTAGATGTCGAATTTGTCTTTGCCTATCTCCGGGCAGAGACGGGTTGCGCGACCGAGCATCTGTTCGAACAGAATGCGGGACTTGACTCTTCGCATGAACACCAGGGAAGTAATGGACGGGACGTCTATCCCAGTAGTTAGCAGGTCAACGGTGACGGCAATCGATGGGTAGCGTTCATTCTTGAAACGCTTGATGACCTCCTGGATTTTTGTCTTGTTTCCCCCCGCTACGCTGCCGGTGATCTTCATGATGGATTCTGGCTCGACGCCGCTGGCAGCGTAAATCTCTTTCAGAATCGCCACAATCATGTCCGCGTGCGCATCATCGACTGCATAAATAAGCGTCTTACCAAATTGATCGGGTGAGCTCGGGTCGAGGTCATGGGAGATTTCGGTCAATACTGTTCGATTGAATTCTTCTGTGATGACCTTACGGTTAAATTGATCAATGTTAAAAATCACCTCGTCAGCGAGCTTTTCACTGTTGGTAATCTCGCCGGTTTGTGAATCATAAATCGGCAAAGTCTCGCCCTTGCCGAAAGAGATACCTTCAGTGGATAGTTTCGTGGTGAGCCTGTGCGGTGCGTCATGATCTACCAGCCAGCCGTCCATCACGGCTTCCCGGTAGGAGTAGGTGTATACAGGTGCTCCGAAAATTTCTGTGGTGTGCAGGGCTGGTGTTGCCGTGAGCGCTATCTTGGTCGCGTCAAAGTAGTCAATCAGGTTGCGGTAGGCCGACTGGTAGTCGAATTGATCTCGGTAAAGCACTTCGTCCTCGGTCATCTCCTTATCCAGGAGGTAGCCGCGGTGAGCTTCATCAACGATAATCAGGTCGTAATCAGTGACAGCCGGTATAGTTTCGTCACTGGGATAAAAAACCTGCTTCACCATTGCTTGTACTGTGGCGACTCGAATCTTTGTTTCCGGGTCTATCCCAACAGCTTCCAGACCCCTAATGTTATAAAGCTGATCTAAGCTCATCAACTCTTCAAGTTTGACGTCTTTTAATGTGTCGAGTGCTTGTTCTCCAAGAGCTCTGCGGTCAACCAGGTACAAGACTCGTCGGAAGCGCTTGGATTTCAGGAAGCGGTATATCATCCCGAGGACGGTGCGAGTCTTGCCTGTGCCGGTTGCCATCGCCAGCAAGACGTGTGTCTGCCCACCAGCGATAGCATCCTCTGCAGCGTGAACCGCATCAACCTGATAGCGACGCAGGTTCAAGCCGCCGGGGTCGGTAAGCAGATCATCGCTATACGAGGTGAGAGTGCGATTTGCCTTGTCTTTGTCTGCGTCCAGCATGGCCTGAAGACCCTCTGGGCTCGGCCATCCGTGGAGGGCGCGAGGTGCATTGAGCGCGTCTCGGACGTCATGGAACCACACGCCCGATTTCGTCTTGAACTGTTCCAGGTAGGGACGAGCATTAGTGGCGAATAGGAAAGGCACCCGGTACTCTCCCCACTGGCCAAGGGTCAGGCTGTAGTGCTCGGGTTTAATCGTCTTGGCGTAGTCACTTGCCTGATAATCCAAAACGGAGTGGATGTCCTCGTGATACGCTTTCGCTTCGATGACCGCAACCAAAGTTTTTCCCATAAATAAGGCATAGTCTGCTCGCCCACGCTGATTTACAGTCGAGTCAGTTGGCCACTCGGCGATTGCGAGGTTTCGGCCATCTTCAGGTCGCGTCCCGCAAGCGTAGCGCAGGTTTTCGGTGTCCGCCTCCCATCCGGCGTCGCGTAGCTGTTCATCGATTAAAAGGCGAGTTTCAGCCTCAGTCCTCGGTCGTTTTTCTGCTGCCCAAGCCGCACGCGAGGTACGCTCGCTTTTGTCTATCGGCGTTGAATGCTCAGCTTTGGACTCATCTTGGCGTTGAAGCTGGGCTTCCTTACCTTCTAGTACATCGACGGGCTCATGAGTGACCGGCGTAAGCGTGTATTGGGGAATCTCAAGGTCAGGCTGCATATAGGTTTTAGCGAACCATCCAGCGAGGGAATGTACCATCGGGAGGTACTTTGAAACGGTTTGCTCATCGCCCCAGCCCTGGTGGGCTGCCCTATTACGGGCCTTTCGCACTAGGTGCATGATGTCTGCTAAGTCTTTTGGCAGAAGCCCCTCCCTGTGCAACGTGTTGATTTTCATTACGAGAGTGTTTTCATAGGGTTCTCGAACCTGGTCGTACTTGAACATCAAAGACACGATGGATTCGCAGAGCATGCCCAGCTTCATTAATGCCGAGTTCGGGTCAGACTGTCGATATGCTTCAGCCAGGTTGCCTAGGTTTGCTAGCGATGGGAATAGCTTTTCTAGGAATGCAAAGTTCTTCATTATTGGCTCACTAACTCCTGCTCACAGCTGTCGGCGATGCCGCAGCCGGGAGCTGCGTCGCGGAGGATTCCCCATAGCAGCTGTAATGTGATGTCCATCGCTGCACCTCTTCTGCGTTGGCCGCTTTCGTCGAGTTCGATGTTCCTGGAGGATCGTCTGCTCTGTACGTTCCCAGAATTACGGCTCAGGTATTGGTTGCGATCTCGAACTACCTGTCTGCACGTTATCACGGTGGCTGCTGTGTATGGCGCCAAACACGACGCCCCGATTGCTGAAATATGCGCAGCGCAACCATGCCCATCAGCGAATCGGGTGCCATTGGTAACGGTGGGGGTCACCTCTCGGGGGAAACCTTGTCTATTCGTGTAGCTGGTCATTTGGTCACTTTTGATGGGTCGTCGGACACCCAGCCGATTCCGGGCTCTCACCATGTTTCTTTGGTGGTGAAGGTGATTATTTGGGCCTTGTGTAACGAATCCAGCATTCGCTTATCGTCCAGGGGGTCAATCCAGATCACGTCACCTTGCACCGGTGGGATATCGGAGTGCGGGGCGTAGAGTGTGCGCACGAGCACTAGCGGTACTGGGTGTCTCCAGGAGCTTAGTGGAATTACAGTAGCGCGGTCTGGGTGGGTGAGGAGTTCCACAATGTCAGGGTCGTCCTCGCGGTAGTCCCAGCCCCCACTTATTTGCACATATCCGGCTAAATGTTCTTGAAAGTTCCCGGCCACGTTACAGCAGCACTCGATTCTCTTCTCAAGTGCCTGTTCGGGCGTGTAGTTAACGTAATCTCGGTCATTAAACAGCCAGGCGACTATCTCAATCAGATTGTCTGCCGCCACTGTTCCGTCCACCATCGACATCTTGAACGACAGATTGGTTTCTTCTTCTTTGGCGATTTCCTTCAGCATTTTGCTGCTCCTTTCACTGGTTTCGCTACTACCTAGTGTGCGGAAACTCTCTTGCTGGACGTTTGGAGGCTGAAATTCGCCTGATTCTAGGCTGTTTTCCCTTGTGAAGAGCGGTTTCATTCAGTTGCCGCAACTGATTAGCTTGGTGTGCCCGCCAAGTTCGCCCTCTGTCTAGCACCCCACTCAGACCCGGAACAGATGTACGACCTTATTGTCGCCAATGTTTATTGAACGTAGTGAGTCTGAGGAGTAGGCGGCGTTTTGGCGCCCTTGCTTAGGTTTCCGAAGTGGGGCGGGACGTCTTCGCCCCTTTGGCTGGGTGGCGTGGGCTTTGCAGTCATCGGGGGAGCGTCGGTTCGCCCCCGCGCCACCAGCTAAGCGTTTTGGCCTGGTTGAGCTAGCCTAGAGTGGTGAATGATACGGGTGAGCGGACGAAGTTCGAGGATTTCGACCCCAGCGGAAATCCGGCGCCTGTCCCGGCGCCTCCTAAGGCTAGCCAGAGTTTTTGGCGGCGCATGTTGGTCAACCTCGTTCAGGTGTTCTTGACGGTTTTGGTTGCCCTCATAATTGTTGCTTTAGCTAGGGCGTTTATTTTCCAGATTTTTCGCGTTCCTTCCGGGTCCATGGAGCAAACCCTTCAGCTACGCGACCGTATTGCTGCCGTCCGGGTAGCCGATTGGTCTCGCGGCGACGTGGTAGTTTTCGAGGACAAAAACAATTGGTTGGGTGGGCCGCAAATCACCACTAGCCCTTTCCTACGCGGATTAGAGAAGATTGGCCTGCTGCCTAATTCTGAGCACTCTTACTTGGTAAAAAGGGTTATCGGATTGCCAGGTGACAACGTCAAATGCTGTAGTCCGAATGGCAAATTGACGGTAAATGGAAAAGAGCTAACCGAAGATGACTACCTCTACCGCAACCCAGACGGCTCGCGAGTAGCGCCGTCCGAGATATCTTTCGATGTCACTGTGCCTGCAGATCATATCTTCGTTATGGGCGATCACCGCGACAGATCAGGGGATTCTAGAATCCACATGTGCGAAGTATCCGCCCAAGGCACGGGCTGGGCTGGGTTTATTCCCCAAGATGCTGTAGTCGGCCCGGTAAAAGCAGTTGTTCTGCCGTTTAATCGAACCCACGGTTTAACACGTCCGGCAACATTTGCTGACATTCCAGACCCTACTGAGCCAGCACCCGAAGCCCCAGTGCTAAGCGGCAATACCTGCAAATGATCTATCCCTACGAGGAAGCTCTGGCTAAAGCCGGGTTTGACCGTATTGCTGGCGCGGACGAAGCTGGACGCGGCGCCTGTGCCGGCCCGCTAGTTGCGGCTGCCGTTATTTTGTCCACCGATTCAAAACGCCACATTGACGGGTTGAAGGATTCTAAATTGTTGACTGCTGCTCAACGCAATCGTCTCTACGACCAGATTCTGGCCAACGCCCAGGCGGTCGCGTCAGTGGAAATATCACCTGCACAGTGTGATGCCTTAGGAATGCAAGAAGCAGATTTGCAGGGGCTTAGAAGAGCCCTGCTGCGACTAGATCCGCAACCCAATTTTGCTTTAACTGATGGTTTCTTTGTTCCAGGTCTACCTATGGAGTCTTTGGCGTTGTGGAAGGGCGACCAAATCGCGCAATGTGTGGCAGCTGCGTCAATAGTGGCTAAAGTGCGTCGTGATCGGTTGATGATTGAGCTTGACGCTAAATATCCCGGTTACGGGTTCGGCGTGCATAAAGGGTATGTGACGAAGTTACATACCCAAAGACTGACTGAAATGGGGCCATGCGAAATTCATCGATTCAGTTACGCAAACGTGCAGCGAGCCGTCAAAAGGCACTAAGATATGTGCGATGAGCGCTGAGGATTTGGAAAGTTACGAGAACCGACTTGAGCTCGAGCTTTACCGAGAGTACAAGGACGTAGTTGATATCTTCACCTACGCCGTCGAGACTGAGCGCCGTTTCTATCTATGCAATGCGGTTGATTTGAAGGTACGCACTGAAGGTGGCGACGTCTACTACGAGGTTTCGATGGCAGACGCTTGGGTATGGGATATGTATCGACCAGCGAGATTTGTGAAGTCTGCCAAGGTACTGACTTTCCGTGACGTTTCAATCGAAGAGCTCCAGCACCGTGATCTTCAAATCCCTGATCGAAATTAACCCTGTGGATAACTGACGCATTAGTGGCCTGACGTCCATAATCTGGCCATGAGAAATGCTTTGTTAGTTGGACGTAATGGCGAAGATATTGCCAAAGACTATTTGAACTCACTCGGCTGGCGGGTCATCACCCGTAATTGGCGTTGCGATTTTGGCGAAATAGATATTGGTGCCCTTGAGCCGGTTGCTGCCGGGCCACCAACGGCCGTTGTTGTCGAGGTAAAGACGCGCTCAGGTTTGGGTTACGGCGACCCGCTGGAGGCCATAACTTTTGACAAAGCCGCCAGACTGTCTCGCTTGGCTGCGCGGTGGGCAGCCAACCTTGATTTGCCTTACCGAGGTTTAAGGGTGGACGGGGTAGCCATTTTATTAAGACGTGGTTTTAGCCCGCTGATTAGGCATGTCAAAAACATTGGTGGTGCTCGATGAGTGCCTCAGCCACCTCAATGGCTTTAGTCGGCACCCAAGCTACAGTAGTAGAAGTTGAGGCTGCGCTCGGCGCTGGTCTGCCGCGAACTATTCTCATCGGATTGCCAGATACCGCCCTCTATGAGGCTAGAGATCGTTGTCGAGCTGCCGTCGCTGGAGCCGGCCTGCAATGGCCAAACCAATTATTAACTATCAACTTGACTCCCGCCGCTTTGCCTAAAGCTGGTAGTCACTATGATTTAGCGATTGTTGCTGCGGTGCTGGCTGCCGCCGAGGTAGTGCCACAAAGTATCCCCGCGCAAACCGTATTCTTGGGTGAACTTGGTTTAGATGGGCGGGTTAGGCGCGTTGATGGTTTATTGCCTGCTCTCCTTGGAGCCAAACGCTCCGGTATATCGACTGCTGTCGTTCCTGCTAATCAGTTACGCGAAGCAGAGCTAGTCAAGGGGCTAAACATCTGGCCAGTAGCCAGTATTGCTGATCTAGTAGAG